>CAYVEW010000186.1:0-4466 GCA_964450375.1 uncultured Bacteroidales bacterium | reverse complement strand
TATCATTTTCCTATGTTGGATACGAAACACAAGAAATTGAAGTAGGAACTCAAACGACACTTAACATTCAGCTAAAAAAGCAAATTGAGTTGCTCGATGAGATTATAGTGATCGGCTATGGTGTGCAGAAAAAGAGTGATAAAACAGGAGCTGTTTTTAACGTATCATCTGATGAGATACAAACGATAGCTATTCAAGATCCTATTGAAAGTATTCAGGGAAAAGTGGCAGGTGTAACTATACGCAAAAGTGGTAGTGATCCCAACGCAGGATTTGATGTAAATATTCGTGGTGCTTCAGGATTATCATCAAGCACAAATCCTTTGTATGTTGTTGATGGAGTTGTAGGAGTGGATCCCACAACGGTAGCTCCGGAGGATATTGAAAGTTTTAATATACTTAAAGATGCATCTTCAGCAGCTATATACGGATCAAGAGGTGCAAATGGCGTTATAATAATTACAACAAAACGCGGAACAAAAGATCAAACCAAAATTGAAGTTAATAGCTATTTAACTATGGATCAGGTTTCAGCTGCTAGTAGGCTTGATTTAATGACTGCAGATGAATATCGTGCTTATGGAGAAGAATTAGGATATACGATTCGTGACGAAGGTTATAATACCGATTGGCAAGATGCTATTTATAGAACAGGATTTTCTCATAACGAATCTGTAGCAATTTCAGGAGGAAATGAAAATAGCAACTATAGAGCATCTATCTCAAATAATATTATAGAAGGTGTTATCAAGAACTCGAGTAAGAATAGAACCATAATGAGATTAAATGCTCAAACAAAGGGTCTGAATGATAGGCTTACATTATCGATGAGTTTGGCTAACACAATCGAACATAATAATTATGTAAACTACGGTAGCCCAGGAGCAGATGGAACTCTCTTTCAGGCATTTCAGCGTAATCCTACGTTGCCAATTTATGACGAGGATGGAAATTATTATCAGGATCCAACACCTCCTGTTAATAATTACAGTAACCCAGTTGCCATTATTAATGACATTCAAAATGAGCGCGACGCAAAAAGGTTATTGGCGAATGTTAAAGCGGATTTAGAAATTATTAGTGGATTAATTTTAACAGTAAATGGCGCCTATACTCGAGATGATGATGAAAAATGGTATTTCGAACCAGCTAGTAACGGGCCATTAAATGGCGAAGGCAAAGGAGAAAGAACTTATAATAACAATTATTCATATTTGTTTGAGGGGTTTTTAAATTACACAAAAGAATTTGGCAACCATAATCTAAATTTATTGGGTGGTTATTCTTTTCAGGAATTTGGTTGGGATGGATTTAAAGCATATGGAGAAAATCCATTTTCTGATTACACACAAGCCGATAATTTAGGTTCGTTAAGCAAGGTTGAACCGGGCGATATTAGTTCATGGAAGGGTAGTAGCAGGTTAATATCCGGATTCGGACGAGCCGTATATAATTACAGGAATAAATATTTTGTAACAGGAACCTTACGACGTGATGGTTCTTCAAGATTTGGTAAGAATAATGAATGGGGTTTATTTCCATCGGCTTCTGTTAAATGGAATATAACAGGCGAATCGTTTATGGATAACATAACGGTTATTAGTCAGGCGCAATTAAGAGTTGGTTACGGACAAACAGGAAACCAGGAAATAGGAACCTATAAAGATATAGCCTTATTTGGAATTACAGGCCACGTAAAAGACCCTATTACCGGAGAATATACAGTTACGTATGGGGCAATACAAAATGCAAACCCTGACCTTAAATGGGAAGTTAATACAGAGTTTAATGTTGGTCTGGATTTTGGATTATTTGAAAGTAGGTTAAATGGTTCTGTGGATTATTATAACAAAAAAACTACCGATTTAATTTATGTATACGAAGTGCCTGTGCCACCAAATCTTTATCCAACAACTTTAGCTAATGCAGGACAAATTGATATTAATGGGATAGAAGTTGTTTTGTCAGGTTATATCATTGATAGAACAAAGTTGAAATGGAAATCAACTTTGGTAGTTACGCACGATGAAGCCATTGTTGAATCGTTAGGAAATGAAGATTTTCCGCCAGTAGAGAAGGTCTATGAAGGATGGTTACAAGAACCACTTGGATATGGAACGAGCACTCAAGTAATGATGGCAGGATATCAAAGAGGAACCTGGTATGGGCCAAAATTTGCCGGAATCGATAAAAATACCGGAGAATTTCTATATGAGAAAGCAGATGGAACATTCAATACAATTGATAATATTGGCGACAAGGATAAACAAGTATTGGGAAATGCTCAGCCAGTATTAGAGATAGGCTTTAGTAATTACATTAAATTATTTGATAATTGGGATATTAATTTTACCCTAAGAGGAATGTTTGGACATGAGGTTCTAAATGCTACCAACATGGTTTTTGATAACCCTAGTTATTTTCCAACAAGAAATGTTTTAAGTTCTGCACCTGATAGAACAGAGCTTCAAGGACCTTCTGACTTCTCTGATTATTTTCTGGAGCGTGGAGATTTTATAAGATTAGAGAATATTACAATTGGATATAATTTTAAATTAAAACAGAATAAGTTAGTTAAAAGTGCTCGTGCATATATAGCTGGAAATAACTTAGTTACTCTAACAAATTATTCAGGAATTGATCCAAGCACAATTGGAATAGACATCTTTAATGTATATCCTAAAAGTACATCTGTTACTTTAGGTTTTAACTTATTGTTCTAAAAATTATCAACAAAATGAAAGTAAGGATTATGAACAGAATTTATAAATATATTTTAGTCATAGGGTTAGTGTCCGTTTTTAGTTGCGAATTAGACACTGATATGTATGAGAACCTTCCGGAGGATAAGTTTCCTGAAAATGAAATGCAACTTGAATCGGTTACATTAGGCGCCTACTCTAATTTAACAAATTTGCTTGATGATTGGGGATGGTGGTTATATATGCAGGAAGTAAGTTCAGATGTTTTGGTATTTCCACAAAGGGGTACAGATTGGGAAGATGGCGGTAAGTGGAGAGTGTTGCACCGACACACCTGGTTATCCACTACGATGGGGGTACAAAATATGTGGATCCATATTGTTGAAGGAATTGGTAAAACAAATCAGGCAATAGAAATTTTTAAAAGAAATGAGGATAGTGATGTAGCTAAGATGGCAATTGCACAAATGCAGGTGCTTAGAAGTTATTATTATTATTTAATGATTGATAACTATGGAGATGTTCCATATACTGAAGTCTTTGCCGGAGCAGATGAGTTTCCTTACAGGGTAAAGCGAAGTAATATTTACAATCGCTTAATTGAGGTGATTAATGAATCTATTGAATATTTACCTGATGCCGGTACTGTTGACAATAATAAAATATCAAAGGCCACTGCATGGATGTTGTTAGGAAAGCTATATCTAAACGGACATATTTATAAAGGAGAATCAACTCCATCAATAACAGATATGGATTCTGTAATAGTAAACATGAATCGGGTTATTGCTCAGGGATATTCATTCGAATCAGATAGATTAGGTCCATTTAAAGTTGATAACGCTGCTTCTGGTGAAATTATTTTTTCAGCAGTAAGTGATGAAAGTGGCGAAGATGGTTTGAGACATAATTTTAGAACATTACATACGCTGCATCAACAAACGTATGATTTACAAAGTACTCCATGGAATGGTTGTGCCATAAAACCTGATTTTTACGAGAAATTATTTGCTGCAAACGATGGTTTTGATGATCCGGATGACATTACTTCTACTAATAGTGAAGTTATTGATCCTAGATCACGTGCTTTTTTAAGAGGACAACAATATGATATTACTGGGAAATCACTCTCAGATGATAATGGACCACTTATATTAACTCAGGATATCAAAGCAGATGTTATGAACGATGGATCAGACGGCGCTGCCGTAACCAGATTTTCCGGGTATCGTGTGGTTAAATTCGAAGTTGAAATCGGAGGAGCACCAATTATGAATAATGATTTCCCAATATTCCGATTAGCTGATGCATATTTAATGAGAGCCGAAGCTACTTTGCGAGGAGGAACAGGAGCAGATGCCACAGCAGATGATGATTTAAATACCATTAGAAATTTAGCGAATTTACCAGATGTAACGGCAACTTTATCAGAAATTTTAGATGAAAGAGGGCGCGAATTATTCATGGAAGGACATAGAAGAACCGACCTAATCCGATTTGGTCAGTTTGCACAACGTAATTGGTGGTTGGGCGCTCCTGAATCAGATCCGGGTGCACACCGTTTGGTATTTCCATTGCCGCAAAACCAGGTAAATGCGAATCCAAATTTAGAAGAAGAACCGATAGATCTAGTGATAAATAATTAATGTATAAAACAAATAATTTTAATTCTAACTTAAATTAATACACAATGAAAAAAAATCTATTTTATTTAATGATGTTATTCGTAGGACTAGCAGTGCTGGTGTCTTGCGATGATGACGA
>CAYVEW010000185.1:0-4478 GCA_964450375.1 uncultured Bacteroidales bacterium | reverse complement strand
TTTCCGATTATATTCTTATTTTTCACATCCATTACAAACCTAAAGAGATCATGAAAAAGATACTATTTATTTTAAGTGTAATTTTATTAGTCGCAGGATGTGCATCGAAGCGTTACACAAAAAAAGCAGTTAAATTCGAAGAAGCTGGTTTATACGAAGATGCAGCAGAATATTATTACCAGGCTGTAAAAAAGAAAGATTCGAATGTAGATGCTAAATTAGGTTTACGAAAAACGGGGCAGTTAACACTTGATCGCAAACTTTCAGATTTTACTTTTACATACAAGCAAGCTGACTATAAAAAGGCTGTATATAATTTTCTGGAAGCTGAAAAATATTATAATAAAGTAAAAGCCGTAAATGTTGACTTGGATTTTCCGGATTATCACCGGGAATATTACGAAGAAGCAAAAGGCGATTATTTAAATAAAAAATATGCCGATGGTGTGGATAAATTAAATCGCGAAGATTTTTCTGCAGCTCTAAGTGTTTTTACCGAAATTAAAACGATTGATCCTAATTATAAAGATGTAAAAGATTTATATACTACGGCTAAATATGAACCATTATATCGTGATGCTAATCAATATCTTGAAACCGGGCTGTACCGAAAAGCATATTATACTTTCGATGATATTATTAAAGGAGCAGGTACTTACAAACAATCTTTAGCACTTAAAGACGAAGCTCAAAAGAAAGGAACCATTACAGTTTTAGTTAATGATATCTCGTTTACCAATTATAAGTATAACGAAATTGCCAATGCACTTACTAATAATGTAAAAGGCGAACTAAGCCAGTTAAATAACCCATTCTTAAAGATACTCGACCCGGCAACACTAAGCGTGAATATTTACGAAAATGGTCAGATAAATATGCAAGCTGCAAATTTAGCCGGAATAAACGCCATTCTTTCCGGAACGGTAACTAATGCTACTACAATGAATGGCCGGTTAAGCAAAGAAGAGAAACGTGGCTATATTAAAGAAGTTACCAAAACAAAAAATGCTGCGGGAGAAGAAATAAAAAGAGTTGATTATCATAAAACTACTTACCTGGAATTTAAACAAGAAAACAAGGCAAGCCTGGCGGTAGATTTCAAGTTAATATCAACCGAAGATAATTCGGTAATGGTATCAAATACCATTGGAAGAACCAATACAGACAAAATTCACTACGCTACGTATAGCGGGGATAAAAACAAGCTAATTCCGGGCTATTGGAAGTACAAAAACCGCGACTCAAAAGAAGATAACCAGAAAGATAACAAATCGGATATTGATAAATTAAAAAACTTATTAAAAGCCAGTAAAACAATTAAATCGAGCCAAACACTTTTAAATGAACTGATATCCGTTGCTTCGAAAGAAATAACTCTTGATGTTACTAAATATAATCCTGAAAAATAATGAGATCATTTCTTGTCATCTTAGTCACCTTTTTTCTAGCATCTTGTGCCGCGAAAAAACAAGCGGCGGAATATGAAGCCCTCCCTGATTGGGTAAAACAAAAACCAATAATTAACGGATATTATGTTGGTGTAGCATCTGTTAAGAAGGTAGGAACATCAGCACAATATATTGCCCAGGCACGCCAGGAAGCGTTAACCGATCTAGCCGAAGGTGTTTCTTCGAGTGTTAGTTCAACTTCTGTTTTACACAGTATTGAAACAGAGTATGGCCTGTCCGAAACCTACGATCAAAAAATTCAGATTAGTACCGATGATTATCTGGAAGGTTTCGAACCTGTAGATTCATACGAGAATGAAAGTGCATATTGGGTGTATTATAAAATTGCAAAAAGCACCTACCACGAAATGAAAGAAAAGAAAAAACAGGAAGCCATTTCCACCGCAATTGCAAAATACGAATCAGGATTACAGGAACAAAAAATAAACAAACCAAAAGAAGCACTAGCATTTTACTTACAAGGATTACAAGCAATCAAGCGCTACCTGAACGAAGAAACCCCGGCTAGTTTACAAGGAGAAAAAGTTGATATTGGAAATAAGCTTTACTCATCGGCAAGCGAGATACTTAACTCTCTGACTATAGAAGCCAAAAAGAATGAAATTACCTTAAAACGAGGAGAAAGTTTTAAAAACAGCCTGGAGTTTATTGTAAGATATGCTGGCAAGCCAGTACAAGGTATTCCGGTTGAATTTAAATACACCGGTGGATACCTGAAAAACGATAAAAAAATATCTGATGCCGATGGTTCTGTACTTTTGCAACCTGAAGTCTTGTATTCTAAAAATCACAAAGAACAAATTATAGCAGAAATCAATTTAAAAGATATAGCACAAAAATCGGTGGATGATGTTTTTATCCGTGGACTAATATTAAAACGTAAATTACAGTCAGCATCGGTTAATGTTTTGATTGAATCTCCAACCACTTCGTTAAGTATAGATAAAAACAGTTGTGCCGATTATAATTGTGAAATAATAAACAATCTGTTCAACCAAAACGCAAAACAGTTTGGTTATGATCTGAATTCTTCCAACTTACCTGATTTCAGGTTCGAATTATCTTTCGGGTTTAAAAAAGGAGAAAGTGCCGGAGGCCTGGTTTCAGTTTATTTATCGGGTGAAATCTTAATTAAAGATAAATCAGGTAATATCATTTGGGCAAAGCAAACAGAAGATATCAAGGGCGTTGGCAACTCAATACAACAAGCTAAGAATAAAGCTTTTGATGAATTCACAACTTCGCTAAACAGAAAATATTTTAAGCAGGGATTTGATACAATAAAATAGTATCTTAAAATATTAGAATCAAAGCGAGAACCATGAACAGTTCTCGTTTTTTGTTTTACAATTAAACCTAAAGATTAAAATTGATTCTAAGTGATATCTATTTAAATACTCAAATTATGAAAAAAATATTTCTAACAAGTTTAGTAACAGCATTAACACTTATATCAACATCGTTAAATGCACAAGAAGATCCAGTGGTTCAGAAAATTATTGAACTGGGAAAAACCGATAACCAAACCATGCATCATCTGGATATTTTAAGTAACCGTTTCGGTGGGCGCCTGGTGGGATCAGATGCATATGAGAATGCTGCCAACTGGGCTGCTCATAAGTTCGAAGAGTGGGGAATGGAAGTGATCATGGACGAAGTAGGAGAAACACCGGTTGGTTTTAATCGTGGCCCCTGGTTTGGCCGTTTATTGGGTGAAAATGGAATGACTTTACATTTTGCAACACCATCGTACACATCAGGAACAAAAGGAGTACAGCGCGGACATGTGGTTTTAGAACCCAAAACACAAGCGCAGTTCGACCGAATGAAAAAACAACTGGATGGAGCCTGGGTTTTGGTAAGTGGCGAAAGCGCCGGATGGCCCATTGATATTTCAAAATCGGCCGATGCCAGACGTAAAGAAATAATAAAAGAAAACGAAGCAATAGAAAAAGAAAATAATAAAATTCGAAGAGAAAACTGGGCAAACAGGAATTCGGGTGAGCAAAAAGAACTGCTCCCCTATAAAGACGAACCTGCTGTTTTTTATCGCGAGATGATTGAAGCTGGAGTTTTAGGTTTTATTCAGTCGGCAAAAGTACCTATTACTGCACTCTATGATCGCAAAAACATTGATAGTTTAACTTTTGAAACCTTACCCACAGTTCCGGATATTAAGCTAGATGAGCATCAGTATAAGATCATTGAACAAATGGCCAAAGAACGACGCTACTTTTTGTTAGAGTTTGACATACGCAATCATTTTAAGATGGGGCCTGTAAAATACCACAACGTAATTGGAGTGATTCCCGGCACCGAATACCCCGACGAGTATGTTATTATGGGTGGCCATCTCGATGCATTTGATGTAGCAACCGGCGGTGTTGACGATGGTTCCGGAATAACTCCGGCCATGGAAGCTGCCCGCTTAATCATGAAAGCAGGCGGTAAACCCAAACGAACCATCTTGGTTATTTTGTGGGCTGCAGAAGAATTTGGCTTACTGGGATCTAAACACTGGGTAGAAGAAAACAAGGATAAACTGGATAAAGTTTCCAATATGTTTAACCGCGATGGCGGTCCAACCGTTGCCAATAGCATTTCTGTTACCGAAGCCATGTGGGACGATTTTGAAAAAATTTGTGCCCCCCTTAACGATATAAACCCTGATTTTCCTTTTACTTTAAAGAAAAGAGAAGCTACTCCATTGCCAAAACAAGCATGGGGAACCGATAGCGGTCCATTTGCTGTAAAAGGTGTTCCTACCATGACATTTGGAACCGAAGATACAAAAGGTTATAATTTCGACTATCGTGAGATTTGGCATACCGAACGCGATTTATACAACAAAAGTATTCCCGAATATCAGGAGCATACTTCCATAGTTACAGCCATTGTGGTATATGGAGTTGCCAACCTGGATCATTTGCTTTCAAGAGAAGGATATTATAAAGCTGAAGATAATTCTAAGGATAAGAAAAGTAAAAAAAAGTAAACAATATATTATAA
>CAYVEW010000184.1:2053-4515 GCA_964450375.1 uncultured Bacteroidales bacterium | reverse complement strand
ATCCTTCTGCAGCAAACTGGACAGAAGTTTCATTTACATGGCCTGCTGATTTAAGTGATTTCTTTGAATGGACCAATTCTGGTGACGTTTCCCTCTCGAACTACGATGGACAATCTGGTATATATGTTGCATTCAATTACAACTGCGGAACATCAAACGCTTCCACATGGGAGATTAAGAATTTTGCAGTGAAAGGAATTGCCAATACCACCAAATAGAAATTAATAAAATACCTATTCATATATAAAACATCCGAAGAAAAAATCTTCGGATGTTTTTTTTGTAACTAGGATAATATCAAATATCCTGATGTTAAATGACTTTCTTCAAGATAATATGAAACAAGGCATTAACCAAACACCTTTTTTAATATTTCGCTTACCCTTGCCACAGGATCTTTTCGTATCTGTTTTTCTTCTTCGGCAATTTTAATAAAAAGCCCGTCCAGTGCTTTACGTGTTAAATAATCTTCGATATTGATATTAACCGGCTCGTACCCACCAATTTTTCCTACCATGGATGTAGCAAACCTGTTCCAGGCGCCGCTTAATTCATTCCAGGCATCGGCAGTTGATATATTTCCTACCAGTTTTTTGTTTACCGACGATTTTATTTTGGGTTGATACAAATCAAACAATTGATTGTAAGTTGATTTTCGTAAGTACATGGTAGCAGCATTATCTGCCCCATTTAGTATTCCAAGTGCATCCGAAATGGTAATTGACCGGATACTTTGTTTAAAAATAGGTGCAGCTTCTTTGGATGCATCTTCTGCTGCCCGGTTAATGCTCAATATTACTTTATCCACTAACTTTTCGCCACCCGGAATTTTACTAATATTATCAACAATTACATTTGCTTCTTCGGGCAACAGAATTTTTACAACTTCATCCTTATAATAACCATTTAAAGCCGAAAGGCTATTTACGGCTGTATCAGTTCCAACACTTAATGCTTCCTTTAATCCTTTAATGATTTCGGTTTGTGTGGGCCCCGAACTTGTCTGACTGTCGGGCAAACTATTCACAATCTGTTCTAACTCCGTACATCCAACTATGGAGATGATTAAGATGAATCCTACTATTTTTTTCATTGTGTAGCTATTTTAAAATTAAGACAAGATAGTGAACTATTTGTATTTTTAAAAATCGTAAAGTCCTTCTACAGATAAATATCGTTCTCCGGTATCGTAAGCAAATGTTAATATTTTTGCTCTAGATGCAATACTTTCCAACCTACTGGCTATTGCAGCCAACGAAGCCCCGGTTGATATTCCAGCAAAAAGGCCTTCGGATCTTGCAAGCATACCTGCGTATTTATACGCCTGCTCGTGCGAAACCAGTATGCTATCATCAATAATGGTTTGATTAACAATTTTCGGGATAAAGCCTGCACCAATACCTTGTATTTTATGGGCACCGGATTTTCCTCCACTAAGAACCGGAGAAGCTTCGGGTTCAACGGCAAGTATTTTTAGATTCTTAAATCTCTCCTTAAGCACTTCACCAACCCCGGTAATGTGCCCGCCCGAACCAACACCTGTAATCATATAATCAAATCCTTCGGGAAAATCATTGATTATTTCCAAAGCCGTTGTTTTTCGGTGAATATCCGGATTTGATTCATTCTCGAATTGCATTGGCATCCAGGCGTCAGGAATCTCGTTAACGAGCTCTTTTGCCTTCTGAATTGAACCATTCATCCCTTTCTCTTTTGGCGTTAATACAAATTCGGCACCATATGCTGCCATAATTTGCCTGCGTTCCTTCGACATGGATTCGGGCATAACCAGTATAAGCTTGTATTTTTTTACCGCAGCAACAATGGCAAGGCCTATACCTGTATTTCCGGATGTTGGTTCAACAATTGTACTGCCTTCTTTCAAAAAGCCTTTTCGTTCGGCATCTTCAATCATTGCCAGTGCAATGCGGTCTTTAATACTTGCTCCCGGATTATTTTTCTCCAGTTTAATCCACACCTCGTAATCGGGAAACATATTTTGTAATCGCAGATGACTTGTGTTTCCAATGGTTTCTAAAATATTATTTATTCTCATAATCAGATAATAAAGTTTATGGCTTCGTTAATTATTTCGTTTGTGTTTCGCACTTTTATCTCACTTAAATTATGAACAACAGAATACGGTTCAATGCTTTTTGTTAACCAAACATTGCCGCCTACAACACTATGGTGGCCTATTACAGTATTGCCACCCAAAATTGTTGTTCCGGAATAAATTATAACATGATCTTCAATGGTAGGATGGCGTTTCATTCTGGCCTCGCTCTTTTTCACATTTAATGCACCTAAAGTTACTCCCTGGTAAATTTTCACGTTATTCCCGATTACAGTAGTTTCTCCAATCACTACTCCGGTTCCGTGATCGATAAAAAACGATTCTCCGATAGTAGCACCCGGATTGATATCAATACCTGTTTGGGAATGTGCGTATTCCGACATTA
>CAYVEW010000184.1:0-1953 GCA_964450375.1 uncultured Bacteroidales bacterium | reverse complement strand
GTAGCACCCGGATTGATATCAATACCTGTTTGGGAATGTGCGTATTCCGACATTAACCTGGGTAAAAATGGAACTTTTAGTTGATACAAAGGATGTGTTAAACGATAAGTAAGTATAGCCTTAAATCCCGGGTAAGCAGCAATCACTTCTTCGATTGAAAACGATGCCGGGTCAAAATCGTACAAGGCTTTTGCATCCAGCAATAAGCTATTATAAATATCAGGAATTTGATCGAAATATTTTTTAATAATTTCGTTTATATCACCAATCAGATGTGGTTTTAATGGAACCAATAATTCCTTAAAAATCAATTTTAACTTTTCCCATTCTAATTCAGGACTATTTTTAAGTATAGCAGAATTTTTATATACAGGGAAAAGAAAATCTGAAATCCGATCTAGAAAATAATGTACTTTCTCTTTTCCGGGAAAATCATTTATTATCAGATTATTTTGTGTTTTTAGTTTTTCGAAAAAATTGTTTAACTCATTCATTGCTATATAAATTAAAAAAGCCCAACCGAAACGGAAGGGCTTTATTATACTAATTAAACTTTTTACATTATGATTACATAATAAAAACAGAACCTTCCTGAAAGTGTATCTTACAGCAACAACAACTGGTTCTATTTAAATTACTTTTCTTCATTTCTTATTTAATGATACAAAGGTATTTAAAAAAAGTTCAATATTCCTAATTTACTTTTCAATTAAATCGCGTATAACAACCGAAGCACAAAAATAGCCATACACAGGCGGCATAAATGATATGGTTCCAACAGATGATTTCTTATTTTCGCCCGGCTCATCAACAATTACCGCATTGATATCTGCTTTATCCTCCGAAAAAACTACTTTTACTCCTTTGGAAACTCCCAGTTTTCGTAATCGTTTTCGCAGTAAGAATCCCAGGCGGCAATTATACGATTTGGAGATATCTTTAATTTGAATTTTGGTAGGATCCATACGAGCCCCGGAACCTAATGAACTTACAATGTTTAATCCTTTCTGTACACTATGGTAAATTAAATAAACTTTGGGCGATAAGGTATCAATTGCATCAACCACATAATCGTAAGGTTTATTTAAAATATCAATCATCCGGTCATCCTTAATGTATTCTTGCACAATATGTAACTTTAATTCCGGATTGATGTCGATTAACCTATCACCAACCACTTCTGCTTTGGGTTTACCCATGGTACTATCCAGTGCCGGCAATTGCCTGTTTTTATTTGAAGGATGAATATGGTCTCCATCCACAATAGTTATTTCCCCCACACCAGCCCTGCAAATAGCTTCAGCAGCACTAGATCCTACACCCCCCAATCCTACAATTAAAACATGAGCCATTTTTAGTTTATCGAGGTTTTCCTTACCTATTAAGAGCTCGGTTCTCTCCTGCCAATTCTCACTTAACATTTAATAACGTTTTTAAATTAAATATCATTTGTTTTTTAAGTTTCTCGATGCTTATACCATACTTTTCGGCAGCAATGCGATACAAGTCTTTTATTTCAATCCTAAAATCATCTGTTTCCAGAAAGATTTTCTCCATTGGTAATTCGTTAAAATAATCACTCAGTTTTGTTTTTTCGTTTCGTATATGGTGTGATACCGATAAATAGAATCCATGATCTATTAAATCGAAAGCCATTTGTTTACTTCCATTGAAATGATGAATTACCCATGGAAGTTTTGCGTTAAATTCTTTTCGGAGTTTTAGTATTTCGTTATGGGCTTTTACCGAATGGATAATTAAAGGCAGCCTATGTTGTTCGGCTATTTCGATATGGGCTTTAAAAACATCCATTTGTTTATTCATATCGGGTCCCTTTAATTTATCGATTCCTGCTTCGCCCACAGCAAGAATAAAATCTGCTTTAATTAAATCTTCTAATCGTTTTTTAATTTGATCTTTTTTTAGCAATTCGGCATGCCATGGGTGCAAGCC
>CAYVEW010000183.1:0-4713 GCA_964450375.1 uncultured Bacteroidales bacterium | reverse complement strand
ACCGAATGCAAAACAGGAACCAAAAGATCTTCATCAGCTAGAACAATGGCTGTTTTATTTGGCGATTCGGTAAAGTTTTCTTCCGTGTTTTTGAGTTTCTCGCTAATAACTTTTGCCTGCCCAACATCGGAAGGTACCGAGATTATTTCAATATTTTTTTGTTGTTCGAGAGATTTAAAAATCTCCTTATTGGTAAAGCTTTCGGGTGATTTATATTCACGAATGTTTTCTCTTAAAAACAATCCAGCTTCGTGATGATGATTGTTGATATAGGAATCGTCGTAATCCCAGTAAAAATAAGCTAACTTATTGTTTTTTAGGTAATCGAAAAATTTCTTCTCGCAATTGTTAAGGGCATTAAAACCTATAAAAACATATTTACTGTGCGCCAGGTTGATTTTTTCTGTTCCTTTTAACCGATCAGCCACATTTCGATATATCATTCCTTCGTAAGCAATTTCAAGTTCTTTTAATCGGCTGTTAAACTGCTTGTATATATCTAATAAAACATTCCAAATGCTGATAAAATCTTCCTGATGCGCTGATTGTTTTCCGGGATCGAAACTTGCCCAAAACTGTTGAATTGCTTTAATCTGTTCATCGGATAAATACGTAAACTGATCTTGTATGGATTTTAGTGATTTTAAATTTTTGAATAAATCTTCCGGATTAATCAAATACTTGTCAATATCATCGAAATCATTTAGCATCATTTCGCCCCAGAAGTAGAAATCGTCGAAACTTTCTTCCGATTTTTTGACCTTTTTATAAATCGTATATAATTCAAAAAGTAGTTTTATATTATCAGCTATTGTCAAGCCAGATATTTCCTGCATTAATTCGTTTATGGTAGTGGAATCGGGCGACCAGATTGGCTTATCGGTAAGTTCTGAAAGGTATTTTTTAAAATAAAGCCCGGCTCTTCGGTTTGGGAATACCAAACAAAGTTCTGATATTGATTCTCCGTATCTTGAATATAAATCTTGTGCTATATGTTTTAGAAATGAGTCCATCGGTTTTAAGATAAAAGGTTAAAGAAAAAAGATAAAAGTTTTCATAATTGCTTATTTATTACCAGATTTTTGAACTATTGAACCCAGAATCTTTTTTAGTTCACCTGATTCATTTATTAACCAATTTAATTCATCAATTTCTTTTATATCTTCAATTGTGGCTTTAATCAATCTCAACCAATAGTTTGATTCTCTCATTTCTCGCAATGAAATTCTAACTTTATTAATAAAATCTGCTCTTGATGATCCAGCTTGAGATTCTTCATAATTTGCACCTGATGATGATGAGCTCTTTATAAGTTGATATCTAATAACTTTTAGTTCATAAGAATCGGGCAAGGTCCTTAAAAACTTAATAGTTCTTACTGCAAAATTGAATAGTCTTTTAGTTAATTCATTCTCAGCCATAATATTTAATGCTTTTACTTTTTACTTTTAATGCCAAAATGATTAAAATTTAAATTTTACTTTCATTTCGGTACTTTTATCTTGATACTTTTATCTTTTATCTTGATAAAACTTCCCTTGCCATGTATCTAGCTCTTCCAATCGTTTTTCAAACTTATTCAGTATCTGATCGTTTCGTATTAATCCCCATCCGGGTCCGGCCAGAAAACGCGGTGGTACTTCACCGGCAAATCGTTCCACTACAAAATTCGGATTTAACCTTTCCAGAAACTGAATAAAAAAATCAATGTATTCAGCCAGTTCGAAAAAAGTAAAATTCTCAGGATGTTCTTTATATTCTTGCTCCATTGCTGTTCCTTTTATTATTTGTAACTGATGGAACTTTACAGTATCCAATGGGAGAGCAGATATGGTTTTGGCTTCGCTTAAGATATACTCTTTCGATTCTCCCGGTAATCCAAAAATAAAGTGAGCGCCTGTTTTTAATCCGTATTTTTTTGTTTTTTCAAGTGCTTCAATCGCTTCTTCAAAAGTATGCCCACGATTAATTCTTTCCAGTGTTTTATTGCTTGTGGATTCAATTCCATACTCCAGAATGATGTAATGTTTTTCTGCCAGCTTCTGAAAGTACTCCAGTTTTTCATCATCAATGCAATCGGGACGAGTTCCAATAACCAGGCCTGCAATTCCTGGAATGCTAAGTGCCTGGTCGTAAATTTGTTTTAGTTCGTTTAATGGTTTGTAGGTATTTGAATAAGCCTGAAAATAGGCTAAAAACTTATTGGCTCTTCTGTATCTTTTTTCGTGGAATTCAATTCCTTCGGTTATTTGCTGCGCAATGGTTTTATTCGGCATGCAGTACGAAGGATTAAAAGCATCGTTGTTGCAATAGGTGCAACCGCCAATACCTTTTGAACCATCGCGGTTTGGGCAGGTAAATCCGGCATCAATGGTTACTTTCTGAACACGCTCACCAAAGCTCCGTTTAAAATAATTGCTGTATGCGTTAAATCTTCTATTATGGCCCCAAGGGAATCTTGTCATCTTATTTTTCTTCTATTGTCAATTATTGTTATTGTTTATAGTTTGTTGTACTTTATATTAGCTTTGAGTTTCTAGCTTTGAGCTATGAGTGCAGCCAAAAATAGCTCACAGCTCAGGGCTAATGTCTCGCAACTTTTTATTCCACTTGTCGAATAAAGTCCATATCTACATACCATAAATATCCTTCTACTTGTTTGTTTTCCATCTGCTTTAAAAGATTCATATATCCCTTAACTTGCTGATGATGTTTTTCTTCTTCTTGTTCTCCGAATTTATAATCGATTACAACCGTTTTCTTATCATTACTAATTACCCTGTCGGGGCGAGCTGTTTTACCATTGGTTAAAATAATTTCGGCTTCTGTTTTAACTGTCCACTCATTGCTAAACCAATTTTTAATCTGTTGATCTTCAAAGGTTTTTTCAATTTTAGCTAGTAGTTCGGGCTTTTCTTTCTGCGAAATTTTTCCTTCAAAAATCATTTTCGCAATTGCTGCCGGTATATCTTCCTGTACGCTGATGTTTTCGAAAACTTCGTGTAATATTTTACCGTGGTTTACTTTCTCGAACGGAGCATTTGCTTTGCCTGTAAAGAATGAATTATCATGTAGTTTTAAACGCAATTTATTTTTAATATCATAGGATTCAAATCTGCTCAATTGAAATTCATCAGGTAATTTTTCTTTAGTGTGGGTAGCTTTTGTTAACTCACCTAATTCATAAATATTATCTTCTTCTTTCCAGTTATCTTCAAAACTGATTAATGATTCATTTACAGAATAATTTTTATAATTCTGATAAACAAAATACAATAAATCACCCACATTTTTAATCCCATTTGATTTTTCTTTTACAGGCGAAAAGCAGAATAGATTTTGCTCCGCTCGTGTAAATGCAACATACAATAAATTCAAGTTGTCCACATAAGCATGAAACTTCTCTTTTAAATAATCGTTCTGAAAGATTGTATCGGACAGCTTTTTTGAATATCGCACAGGAATTAAATCCAATTGATTAAATGGTTCCTGTGTTGTTTTGCACCACAGAATATTTGTTTGATTTGATTTATGATCTATTTCCCAGTTACAAAATGGAATAATTACATTTTTGAATTCCAGTCCTTTTGAACTATGCACAGTAATAATCCGAATGGCATCCTGATTTTCAGAAACCGACAATGTTTTTTTGTGCCCTTCTTCGTTCCACCAGCTTACGAACGAATGTAAATCGGAAGTTGATTTTTTACTAAAATCCAGAATAATATCTAAAAATGCTTTTAAGTAAGGTAATTCATTCAATTGATCGTTCAGCTTAAATATTCTGATTAATCTGTCAATTAATTCATAGATAGGCAGTTGCTTAATTTGTTCCAGCGATTCGATAAATTCTTCTGGGAATATTTCCTGGAGTCGTTTTTGTTTATCATCCGCAGTGCTGGCTTTTAAAATGCTGTGTAAATCAATTTTTTCAGAATCATTTGCTTGCAGATAGGTCCTGTTTTCATATGCAATAAAAGATAAATTAATTTCATCATCGGGATTTAAAATAAACTCCAGCACAGCAAGAATGAAATTAACCAAAGATGAATTTGCCAGGTACAAAGAGTCGTTGGATATGAAATCAAATTTATAATCAGACCCGGGCTGCTTATTCTGATTTTTATAATCAATAAGCAAGTTTGCAATATCCTGGCCCTCTTTTCCGCTGCGCACCAAAATAGCAATATCTTTTAAATTAAATCCTTTATCCTGAAGGTTTTCGATGATTGCAGGAATTCTTGATTTAGCTTCGTCTTTCCACGAATCGTAATCCTTTTCGTTTAAGAAAGTGTGATTTATATAACCACCATCTTTACCATTGCCTAACGGAATATTCTGAAAAACATCATCATAAGCATCTGTAATTTTTGATTTAAAAGGATTCTTATTCTGGCTTAAATCATCATGCTCGCCATTAAAAATATTTTGCAGAATTTGCGATGAATAGGTAAATACTGCATTGTTAAAATCGATGATATTTTTTTTGCTCCGCCAGTTTGTATTAAGCGTTTGGGCTTCGGGAGCGAATTGCCTGAAATCATTTTCAATTTCTTCAGAAAGGATTTCCCAATCGCTGTTACGCCAGCGATAGATGGATTGCTTAACATCGCCAACCACAAGGTTTTTGCTGCCTTGTGCCAGGCTGTTACTAATTAAAGGCCGGAAGTTGTGCCACTGAATTTTTGATGTGTCCTGAAACTCATCAATCAT
>CAYVEW010000182.1:0-4713 GCA_964450375.1 uncultured Bacteroidales bacterium | reverse complement strand
CATTCTTCCCGAATCTTTAGATCAACAAAATAAATTAATCAATCATCAAGCTTTTAATTTATTTATCCAGACTATTTGAGAGATGTTCAACTACAACAGCATTTTAAATATTATTAACCCCTAATCTTATGAATGTGAACATTCCATTTTGCTGTTGATATTCAAACATATAACATTATTTACAATCTAAAGTATTTAACTATTGCTTTCGACTTCTATAAACAATTTTGTATATTGTTATGTTCAAATAAAAAAATGTTTTTTTAGTAAAATTCAAGCTGATATTATTAATTAGAGCAATACGTGCATATAAATAAAAAGTATTTCGAATTGATTTTTAATAAAGACAACACACCAAAAATTAACTAAATGGATTTAAAAACTATAACTACCCCAACTTTACTTTTAAACCAAGAAAAATGTTTGCGAAACATCCAATTCATGAATCAAAAGGCTCAAAAGCAAAATGTATTGTTTCGGCCACATTTTAAAACGCACCAGTCGAAAATGGTAGGCAGTTGGTTTAAAGATTTTGGAGTAGATAAAATTGCAGTATCATCTTTACAAATGGCCAATTACTTCGCCGATGAATGGGATGATATTACCATTGCTTTTCCGGCCAATATCAGGCAGATTGATTTAATCAATAAACTCGCAAAAAAGATTACTTTAAATCTTACCATCGAAAATATTGAATCGGTTGAGTATTTGACCAAGCATTTAGAATCGTCAGTTAATTATTATATAAAGATTGATGCCGGCTACCGGCGTACCGGAATTACTTTCGATATTTTTCCAACGATCGAAAAAGTGCTAAAAGCAACAAAAAAAGCAGATAAACTTACATTCAAAGGTTTTTTATCGCATTTTGGAAACACCTATCATGCAAAAAGCCCGGATGAGATTAAAGATATTTACAACACATCCGTTCAAAAGTTAAACCTGTTGAAAGAAGAATTCAGTGCCGATTATCCTGATTTGATTATGTCGACGGGCGATACGCCATCATGCAGTCTTATAGATCATTTTGAAGATATAGACGAGATTCGTCCCGGTAATTTTGTGTTTTATGATTTAATGCAATACCGTTTAGGATCGTGTAAGCTTGATGATATAGCAGTAGTAATGGCTTGCCCGGTAGTGGCAAAGCATTCCGACCGGCAAGAAATCATTATTTTTGGAGGCGGAGTGCATTTCTCGAAAGAATATATTGAAATGAACGATCAGAAAATATACGGTCAGATTGTTTTTCTATCTGATAAGGGTTGGGAGATTCCTGATAATGAAAGCTACCTGGTAAAACTATCGCAGGAGCATGGCACCATAAAAGCTTCAGACCATTTGTTTGATCAAATAAAAATTGGCGATTTAGTTGGAATTATTCCGGTTCACTCCTGTTTAACAGCTAATTTAATGAGAACCTATTTAAGCACCGATAATCAAAAGATAGATCATATTTCGGGCAGTTTATAGAAACAAAGCGGCCCGGGTAATTTCCCGGGCCTTTGAAACCGGTGGAACTCTCATCCACATACCAAGGTACCCTGCGTGGCGGTTATTTTAAATTCATTTGGGGGATGCAAATATACGAATTGCATTAACAATTACAATTCAATCCATATGATATTATAACTAAGCTATTGTTTATAAGGCTTTAAATCGAATTGTAAAGAGCGTGTACTCTCCTTGCTTCGATTGCACTTCGATATTTGCATTATGCATAACCATTACCTGCCTGGCAAACGATAAGCCAATGCCGGAACCATTGGTTCGGGTAGTATAAAACGGCACAAATATCTTATCTATAATATCTTCAGGAATACCTTTTCCATTGTCAAAAACCTGAATCCTAATTTCATCATGATTTATTTGTTGAGCCGACAATCGGATTTTCTTTTCCGACTGGCTTTCAAGTGCATAAACTGAGTTCTTAATAAGATTAATCAGAACTTGTATTAATAATTTTCCATCAGCAACTACCGACACATCTTTTGGTTCTATTTCTGTTGTAAACAAAATATTTTCCGATTCAATTTCCTTTTTAAACAGTTGGCTAAGCTCATGAAACATCTTACTCAATTCAACCCGTTCGTAGTTAGGTTTTGGAATTTGGGTAAGATTTTTATACGAATCAACAAAATCGAGCAGGCCTTTACTCCTGTTCTCAATGGCTTTTAGGCCTTTAAGAATATTTTCGGTATGATCAGATGCACTTGCTGCCAACGATTTCTGCATGCTGTAGGTTAAGGATTTAATGGGCGTAACCGAGTTCATAATTTCGTGGGTTAAAACCCTGATTAGCTTTTGCCATGCTTCCAGTTCGCTTTGTTCAAGTTGTGTTTTAATATTCTGAAATGAAATCAAACGCAGGTTTCTATTATCAATTTTAATATCCACGGCACGAACCAAGATCTTTAGATTCTCAATCTTTCCATTAAATTTCATCAATGTGGTTGCCCCTGATTTGATATCATTCAAATCATCAACAAAAGTGCTTTTGAAGGTGTTTAATGTACTCAAATTGCTTAAGTTTTCAAATCCGAATAATTCTCTGGCTGCTTTATTATATATTTCCACATTCAATTGCTTATCATACGAAATAATTCCTACACCAATTTCTTCCAGAACATATTTAAAGTACTGATGCTCTGATTCTTTTGCCAGCCATGCATCTTTAATCCGATCGATTAATTTGTGATATGTTAACTGTAGCTGCTGCTGCGAAAAATTACTTGATTTGTTTACAGGAATATTATCAAGAAACTGTATGGACTGAAGAAACTGATTTAAATCGTGGTTTGTTTTATTTAAATACCTTAACAACAAAAAAAATGACAACAAAAAACCACATAAAAAAACAAGGTTCGTAATAATTAACTGATTTGAATAAACCGACCAGAAAAAACCAAATCCAACCAGGGAGATAAATCCCAGGAAACCAAATATCTTTACTCCATGTTTATTCCAGATCATATTTTTTTACTTTGTTATATAATGTTTTTCTGGAAACACCCAATTCTTTTGCTGCATTGCTGTAGTTTCCATTATGTTTATTAATAGCCTTTTGTATAATTCGTTTTTCATTTTCAAATAAGTCCAAAGTCTCTGTTTTCAGGTTTCTCTCTTGATTTCCATACCAGAAATCATCTTCTTTTAAAATATTTCCTTCGCACAGGATTACAGCTTTCTCGACCACATGCTGCAACTCTCTGATATTACCGGGCCAATTGTATTGTTTTAGTTTAGTAAAAACAGATGAATCAATAGTTAACTCATCGCGTTGATATTTCTTTTGGTACATATTTTTAAAATAGGCTATTAAAATTTCAATATCACCCGTTCGGTTGCGCAAAGGAGGAACATCAACCTGTATGGTATTGATTCGATATAATAAATCTTCGCGGAAATCTCCCTGGCTCACCATCTGATGAATGGATTTATTTGTAGCGCAGATTAACCGGATATCAATTGGAATTTTATAGTTAGCACCCAAACGGCTAATTTCACGGTTTTGCAGAACAGTTAAAAGCTTTGCCTGCGCTGTAAAAGAAAGATTCCCTATTTCGTCTAAAAAAAGTGTTCCTCCCGATGCCAATTCAAATTTCCCCGGTTTATCTGTTTTTGCATCGGTAAAAGCTCCTTTAACATAGCCAAACAACTCACTTTCCAGCAGATTTTCGGGTAAAGCAGAAACATCCAGGTTAACAAAAATCTCATTTTTCCGTTTCGATTTTTTATGAATTTCGCGGGCAATTAATTCTTTGCCTGTACCGTTCTCTCCTGTTATCAGGATATTAGCATCGGTATGGGCAACTTTTTGTATTGTTTTAAAAACCTGCTTTATTTGCTCCGATTCGCCAATTATATCAGGAAACTGTTTTGAAAGGCTCTGCGATAAATGATTTTGCTTATCACGCAAATGATGAATTTCCTTTTTCGATTTTCTGAGCTTATAGGCATTTTCAATGGTAGTAATAAATTTTTCATCGTCCCATGGTTTGGGAATAAAATCGGTTCCCCCTTCGCGAATAGCTTTTACAGCTAATTCAAAATCGCCATATGCCGTTATAAAAACGATAATCGCATTCGGATCAACTTTTAATATCTCATTCATCCAGTAAATGCCTTCGTTACCTGAGCTTATGCCCGCACTGTAATTCATATCCAGAATAATAACATCAAATAATTCTTTTTGTATTAGCGAGGGTATCAGATTAGGATTTTTAAGTGACCGTATTTGCCCGAAGGAATTGGATAATAACATTTCTATGGCAACCAAAATCTCTTCATTATCATCAACAACAAGTATTTTGGCATCTTTTTCCATAATTAAGATTATTTAGAGTTCAAACTTACAAAATAATGTGTAAAATTTACACATCCGATTGTAATATTTACACAGCAATCATTTTATAAAAAATGTTACTATTTGATTTTATGGACTTTACACACATGGCACGTAAGTTGGCATCAATAGATTAAATAAGTTTGTTTAATTTTAATATCTTGAACTATGTTTAAAAATTATTTTATAATCGCTGTAAGGAATTTAATTCGACAAAAAGCTTATTTCTTAATAAATCTTTTAGGCTTAACTATTGGGTTAACTGCCTGCCTTTTAATCTCTTTTTATGTTATCGACGAGTTAAGTTATGATAAATTCCACGAAAAAGGCGACCGGATTTACCGTGTGGCTTACCAGTACAAAGCTCC
>CAYVEW010000181.1:0-4734 GCA_964450375.1 uncultured Bacteroidales bacterium | reverse complement strand
CTGTTCGGAGTTTAGAAGGAGAATGTGATTTTACTCAAAATGGAATGAAACCATAAACATTCTGGAATTTAATGCATCAATTGAGTTTGCATACTGCGGATAATCTTTTGCGCGTTCGGCTGAAACATTATTTAATGTGCCTACCGAATATTTAATTTCAGTTGAAAACTTGAAATACTGCAAGTAAAAATCGATTCCAAAACCTAAATCATAATACACATCAAATGGCTTTAATTTGATATAAATCCCTTCGTCTTCGTTAAACTCTTTATTCCGGGCCATATCATTACGAACATTAATCCCGGCAACCAAATAGGGTCGTGTATTATTAATTCGGGTGGCTTTATATTTTAAAATCAATGGTAAATCAATAAAGGTCGATTCAATTTTCATTTTAGAATCAACCCGGTTATCCTGATCGTAAAAAATTATGGTTCTTTGTCCGAGTGAAATTCCGGGTAAAAACCGTAAATCCAGCTTCTCGGTTAGTTTTAAACTGGAAACCACACTTACATGAAAGCCCGGTGCTAAATTATTGATCTCCGGAATTAGCATGGTGGTATCTGTACCGTCAATATACGGTTTCATCGAAGGTGTTAATTTAAAATCCATTGTGTTTACTCCAATGGTAAAACCAAAATGGATTTTTTTATGATCTACTTTCTGATAATTAAGGTAAATATCATCGCCTTGAGCAAAAAGATTTTGCCCGATAAATAAAAAGACGATTATGTAAATGATATTTTTCAAATGATGGATTTAACTTTAGTAAACGCTTAAAATGCTTATTTATTATTTAATACAATTTTACTTAACTGCGCTATATATAGATGCAATTCCGAAAGATAATGCTCGGAATTTACAATCTTTAAACCCCGCGCTTTCCAGTTCGCTTATAAACTCATCTCGCTCGGGAAACTGATTTACCGATTCGGGTAAATAGGTATAAGCCGACTGATCTTTTGAAATTATTTTACCGATTAGTGGTAAAATCCTGTTAAAGTAAAAGTAATATACCTGTTTAACAGGGAATGATTTGGGTTTAGAAAACTCTAATATAGCCACCTTACCGTTAGGTTTTAAAACCCGAAACATTTCAGATAATCCCTTATTTAAGTTCTCGAAATTTCGCACACCAAAAGCAACACTTACCCCATCGAAATAATTATCCTGAAATTCAATGTTCTCTGAATCTCCTTTTTGCAAGAAAATAAGGTGATCCAGTCCTTTCTTTTTAATCTTTTCTTTCCCAAATCGTAACATCTCTTCGGAGATATCAATGCCAATAACTTTTTGGGGGTTTAAGCGGAGAGCAGTAATAGCCAGATCGCCGGTTCCCGAAGCAACATCGAGCAAAACAGGAGATTCTGAAATTCCTTTTAGTGTGTTGATTGTTTTTCGCCGCCAGATTTTATCAATTCCAAGCGATAAAAAGTGATTTAAAAAATCGTAACGTCGGGCAATATTGTTGAACATGAAGGCAACCTGCTCTTTTTTACCCGACGAATTATTTTTATATGGTGTTAACATTAATCTTCTTTCAAATATTTTTCCAGTGCCTGATCGTAAAGTTTTTTAACATCACTTATAAAACCATACGAGTTATCATCGATTCTTAATTCTGATTTTGTAACATGGCCCAATGCAGAAAATGGCACTTTCGATTCAATCATAAAATCAATAAAACGATCTTCGCTTGATGGCGATACCGAAACAATTACTCGGCTTTGTGCTTCGCCAAACAAAAATGCATCTTTACGAATGGCGGCATCCGGAGTAATATCGAATCCGAAACATTTAACAATGGCCGATTCAACCAAGGTAGTAAATAATCCGCCATCGGCAACATCATGGGCTGACAGAACTAAATTTTTCTTAATTAACTTCATCACCACTTCCTGCACTTCATGTTCTTCTTCTAAGTCGAAATGTGGTACCGGCGATTTTTCAATACCATGAATAAAATTCAAATATTCTGATGAATTAATATCTTCGTATGATTTTCCGATTAAATAAATCATGTCACCTTTATTTTTAAAGGCAATGGACATTTGATCGTTTTTATCTTCAATCAGACCAATCATGCCTATGGTTGGGGTTGGGTTTATCGGTTCTGTTCTTCCATCAACCTGCATTTGATTATAAAAACTAACATTACCACCCGTAACCGGAGTGTTAAATTTCTTACAGGCATGTCCCATTCCTTTAATTGCACCCACAAACTGCCAGTAAGCTTCCGGATTATACGGGTTACCAAAATTTAAACAATTGGTAACAGCTAAAGGCGTTCCACCAGAACAAACGATGTTTCGCGCAGCTTCAGATACGGCGATTTCGGTTCCGATTACCGGATCGGCTTTTACGTAACGCGAATTGCAATCAACGGTCATAGCCAGCGCACGGTTAGTACCTTTGATATTATAAATTCCTGCATCGGATGGGAAATTGGTCGACATATTTCCTGTGCCCACCATGGTATCGTATTGTTCGATAACCCATTTTTTTGATGCGATATTTGGACTCTGTAATAATTTCAATGCGGTTTCGACATAATCTTCCGGTTCCGGAACATCATCGATTTTAAATTTCTTATATTCTTGATAATAAGCAGGTTCCTTATATTCGCGATCGTAAACCGGAGCACCGCCACCTAAAACCAATGTGGATGCAGGGACTTCAGCAACCAACTCGCCGTGGAAATAAAAGTAAAGCTTATCTTCGTTGATTACTTCACCAATTATTTCACGATTTAAATCCCACTTATCAAAAATTTCTTCAACGGTTTTTTCTTTGCCTTTTTCAACCACCACCAACATACGTTCTTGCGATTCGCTCAACAATATTTCGAAAGGAACCATATCTTGCTGGCGCAAAGGAACCTGGTCCAGATTGATTTTCATACCATGGCCACCTTTTTCCGACATTTCGGAAGTGGAACAAATAATTCCGGCAGCTCCCATATCTTGCATTCCAACCACTGCACCTGTTTTATTTAACTCCAAAGTAGCTTCCAGTAATAACTTTTCCATAAATGGATCACCAACCTGTACTGAAGGAAGATCATCAGCAGAATTTTCGGTTAAATCAGCCGATGCAAAGGTTGCACCATGAATTCCATCTTTCCCTGTTGACGAACCTACAATATAAACAGGATTTCCTACTCCTTTTGCAATGGCCGAAATGGTATCGCCTTTTTCCATAATACCAACCGACATAGCATTAACCAAAGGATTGGTATTGTAACATTTATCGAACATTACTTCGCCACCCAAAACCGGAATTCCGAATGCATTTCCGTAATCGCCAATTCCTTTTACGGCACCTTTTAAATGCCATTTGGTACGGTCCAATTTAATATCCCCAAAACGAAGTGAGTTTAATTGTGCCACCGGACGAGCGCCCATAGTAAAAATATCGCGGTTAATTCCGCCCACACCTGTTGCAGCTCCCTGGTAAGGTTCAACTGCCGAAGGGTGATTATGTGATTCTATTTTAAAAGCACAAGCCAGGCCATCACCTATATCAACCAAACCGGCATTCTCTTCGCCCGCTTCTACCAGCAATTGCTTACCGGTTCGAGGTAAAGTCTTTAACCACTTAATTGAATTTTTATAAGATGCGTGTTCCGACCACATAACCGAATAAATACTTAACTCGGTAAAATTGGGTGTACGCCCTAAGTTTTCTTTGATTTTTTCAAATTCTTCCGGTAATAAACCTAATTGTTCGGCAGTTTTAACTGTTACTTCCATTGTAATGATTTTTGAAAATAATTAATAGTTGGTTAAAGACTTAGCAAATATAACATGTCTTCGTTAGAATATTTCAATAAACAATTAACAAATTCCAAACAATTCAAAAAAATCAAACTGTATATTCCAAAAAACACTGATTAGTTGCAAATTATAACCTGCATGTGATGATCAATTTTCAGAACTTCATTTTATTGTTCTTTATAACTATTTATTTTCGTTATTTTTATCTCCTAATTTTAAAAATTAAATGCATTATGAATAAAATAGCTTTAATCACCGGAGCCACATCGGGTATTGGAAGAGCAACTGCAATAACCTTAGCTGAAAATAACTTTGATGTGATTATTACAGGACGCAGAAAAGAACTGTTGGAAGACCTTGAAAAAGAAATCAAAACAAAAGCAAATGCAAAAATTTATATACTGAATTTTGATGTACGAAAACAACAAGAAGTTAATCAGGCAATTGACAGCCTACCAAATGATTGGAAAAATATTGAAGTATTAGTAAATAATGCCGGACTGGCTGTTGGCTTAAACCATATTGATGAAGGAGACATAGATGACTGGGAGCGTATGATTGATACCAACGTGAAAGGTTTGCTCTACATGTCGAGAAAAGTATTACCCCTAATGACAGCCAAAAAACGAGGACACATTGTAAACATTGGATCAACAGCTGGCAAAGAAGCCTACGAAAACGGAAACGTATATTGCGGAACCAAACATGCTGTTGACGCCATTACCAAAGGTATGCGCATCGATTTACTTAAAGATAAAATTAAAGTTACAGCAATAAACCCCGGAATGGTGGAAACGGAATTTTCGGTGGTACGGTTTAAAGGTGACAAAGAAAAGGCAGAAAAAGTTTATCAGGGCTTTACACCACTTTACGGAAAAGACATTGCCGATGCCATTTTGTATGTTGTTACCCGGCCCGAACATGTTTGTGTTAACGATATGATTATTACAGCTACTGC
>CAYVEW010000180.1:0-4740 GCA_964450375.1 uncultured Bacteroidales bacterium | reverse complement strand
GCTCCACAAATCAAGCAATCTACGATTGTGTAGTATTTGTGAGAGTCCCGACAAAACGTCGGGACTACACAAGAAAGAAACTTTCGACCACTTCATTTAAGGAGTGGTTTTCTATTTCTAAATTTTTGATTTACCTTATTATTTGCCCAAAGAAAATCGAATTTAAAAATAGTTTATTTGTACCGAACCATATTGCTCTGAAATTTGGATTGTCGGTAAAAGCTATAATATGTCCTTCTCCTAAGGAATAACTATTTATGTAAGCCGAATTAGAAATATAGCTCAATGATTTGTTATTTAAATAACCACTTAGTAACTCATTGCTTATAAATACAGGAGTAGAATAGGGGTTGTTTGTTTTTTCCATAACAAAATTACTGTTCCTGAAAACAGGGATTTTTGTTTTAGTTAAACCATATCCAATAGGGTGTGTAATATCTACATCTGCCTGTAATATTACTCCATTAATCCTGTTTTGTCTCCTCAATTCATCTGTTAAAATATAATTCTTTCGGACTGTTGTATCCGGTTTTTCAACTTCGCGCTTAGTTATGTTTATTTGATCTTTAAATGTTAAAACAGATTCTCCAATTGTGATTATATTTCCTCCATTTTTTAGCCAGATTTGAATTTCTTCCATCTTGTTTTTTGTGAAACTATAATCACCGTCGGGGAGTATAAGTGTGTTATAATCAAAAAGATTAATGCGATTAAAACGATCTTGATCAACTCTTGTAAGAAACATATCCATTCTATAATCCATTAAATGCCAAATTTCACCTGCCTGTCTGCTATTTATCCCATTCCCAATTAGCATTAGAGTTTTCGGGGTTTTAAGTGGAACCAGGTTAGAGCTGCCCAGGTGTAAGCCTGTGTTTCTGTATCCACTTTCTAAGCCTGTAACTTTAACTCCTGTTTTTAGTGCCAGGTTATTTAGGGTATAGTATAATTCTTCGGATGAGATTGTTTGCTTCGATACAGGAATAAAAATACTACCGTAACTATATTGTAACTTCTGCTCTTGCACAATAACTTCCGTAGGCTTTGTCACTACCCAGGTAATAATTCCCATTTGTTGTAATTGATACAATAGTTTTGGTGCGTTGTAGTTTGTCCAGCTGAACAGGTAACCGATATTGCTTTTATTTGTGGGAATCGTTTTTATTTCATTGGGGTTCTCAACTTTGTTTCCTAAAGCGATTTTCTCACTTTGTATTTCTTTATAATCGATATTAAATGCAAACGGAAAGTTCCATGTTGAGATATCATAAAATAAACTGTCTTTAAAATTGGTTTGTTTGGCAAACATTGATTTGATTAATCGGTATTGATTCTGTTGAAGGGGAACCAGATAGGATTCACCGGGTTCAAATATGGTATTATTTATTTTGATTCTGTTATTATTTTTATAGACATCGATTTGATGCAAATTCAAGACACTTAGGAAATTAGAAAGTCTTACAGGGTCATCTTTACATCCAAAGCTAAATGCTTTTATTGCATCATCTTTCGATAAATTAGGAATTTCGGCGTAGAATGATTTTTGGTAATCCACCAGTTCTTCTTTCATTTCCATTGATGCGTTTATTGTAGAAAGTGAAACCGTAAACTGATTCCTGATTGCTTCAGCAAAGCTGGTTTTTCCATAACGATTATTTACTACTTGTCCGTTTACTCTCGATTGTTCAAACAAAATGCCTATAGCACCATTAATATCGGGGTAGGAGGATCCTTTTCCGAAATAGAAATCATCAAAACTTTCTTCCGAGAAATAATATGTACCGATTTGATCCAATGCTTTGCCATGATATTTACTGATTTTTAGTGTTAAATCGTAATTCTTGCCGGGAGTCAATGGGTTATTTCTGGAAGGAACTCCAGGTTGAAAAAAGAAATTGCCGTTAGATCCCATTTCATGGTGATCAGTTAAAACAGTTGGCATCCATTGGTGGTAAATTTTTAATCTGGCTTTCGATTCCGGGTGTTGTGCCAATAACCAATCTCGGTTTAAATCGAACCAATAATGATTAGTTCTTCCTCCTGGCCAGTATTCTGTAAATTGAATGCTATGTTGATCATCAACCCGGTTATTGCTTTGATGCATGTTTACCCAGCTAGCTGACCGGTCAAATCCATCAGGATTTAAACAAGGATCGATGATAATGATGCTTTTATCCAAAATTTCCTTAAGCTTTTGTTCGCGTGATGATGCTAAATAATATGCGGTTAACATGGAAGCATTGCTTGCACTTGATTCGTTACCATGTACACCATATCCAAGCCATATAATTAATTTATTGTTTTCAGATTTTTTTTTGGAGAATATAAAATCCAAATGGTCTTGTCTGATTTCCTCAATTTTTGCAAGGTTCTCTGGTGATGATATGGTCAATATGTAAAGTGGTCGGTTTTCGTAAGTTCTTCCGTATTCAATCATTTGAACTCTATCGGATTGTTCTGCTAGTGTTTTCATATAGTTCACCAACTGATCATGCGAAAAGTGCCATTCACCAAATGTATGCCCCGATAGTTCACCCGGATAGGCAATCTCATTATTTAGTGAAATATCATTCCCATAATAAAAGTTAAAATCAATTTGAGCGATCAAGTGGTTTGCTCCAAGAAATAAGCAAAAGAACAAAATATAATTTTTCATGATTGGATATTTTTGAGCTCTAATAGTTATTAGATTACAGAATGCACATATGGTTTAATAGTAAATAACAAGAACAATTCATCAAAAGAAAGGAACGGATAGAACTTTTTGGCTTTTTAGATGTTTATAATTTGTTAAGGTATAATTTCTTTTAATAAGATTTAATGCTATTTTTGACAATCTAAACCATCTGAATAATAGTTTAAGCGGTATTAATTGTAGAATGTAAACAGGTTTAAATTAATGAATTATGAATAAACCAGAAAAAATGACATTGCCTTCGTTGTTGGAGAACAGTATTAAGCTTTATGGCGAAAATACTGCATTGTCGTATGTTAACGAGGAGTCTTTTACTTATAACAATTTATCCGATGAAGTCGAAAAGATAAAAGCTTTACTTTTCGAACTGGGAATAAAAAAGGGAGATAAGGTTGCGATTTTAAGCAGAAACATGCCAAATTGGGGAATAACCTATTTCGCAATTGCGTCTATTGGTGCTGTTGTTGTTCCATTGTTACCCGATTTTCACGAGAATGAAATAAAGAATATAATAGAGCATTCCGAAGCCAAGGTGATGTTTGTATCGCAATTAATGTATTCTAAAATTGATAGTTTCTCTGATAATTTACTGGAATCCATCGTCTTTACTGATAATTTTGAAATAAGAAGAAAAAAAGCTGGAGTAGAAAACAGTGCTGGTATAACAACGACAGTTGAAGAATCAGATCTTGCTTCAATCATATATACTTCAGGAACTACCGGAAAATCAAAAGGGGTAATGTTAACCCATAAAAACATCGTTTTTGATGCCATACAAGTGTTAACTATTGAGCCTGTTACATCGCGGCATCGTTTCTTATCTATTTTGCCTTTATCGCATACTTATGAAAATACTTTGGGATTGGTTTTACCATTGTTGCAAGGGGCTTCGGTTTATTATCTGGAAAAACCGCCAACGGCAAGCGCCTTAATTCCTGCAATGCAGAAAGTAAGACCTACACACATTTTAAGTGTGCCTATGGTAATAGAAAAAATATATAGAAATCAGGTTTTGCCAAAATTTACCAGTTCGAAACTTTTATCAACTTTATACAAAATATCACCTATACGAAAAATCTTAAATAAGCTCGCTGGAAAGAAGTTGGCCGAAACATTTGGTGGTAAACTGGAATTTTTTGGTGTTGGAGGTGCAGCGTTGGATCCAACGGTTGAGAAGTTCTTACGCGAAGCAAAATTTCCATATGCTATTGGGTATGGATTAACCGAATCGGCTCCTTTACTTTCGGGTGCAAATCCGCATGTTGTAAAATACAGAGGAACAGGTCCTGTGATGGAAGGCATTGAAGTTAAAATCAATAACCCCGACCCGAAATCGGGCGAAGGTGAAGTTTGGGCAAAAGGAGATAATATTATGTTAGGATATTATAAAGAGCCTGAGCTAACAAAAGAAGTTCTAACTGAAGATGGTTGGCTAAAAACAGGCGACTTAGGATACTTTGATAAAGATAACTTCCTTTTTCTGAAAGGCCGGATTAAAAATATGATAGTAGGAGCAAGTGGAGAAAATATCTATCCCGAAGAAATAGAATCTGTCATTAATAATTTTAAATATGTTTTGGAATCAATTGTGGTCGAACAGAAAGGGAAATTAGTCGCTCTGGTTCATTTTAACTACGAAGAATTAGAAAAACAATTCCAAAACGTGAAAGATGAAGCAATGCTTTATGCAAAGAAAAAAGCAGAAGAGCTTAAAGTTGAGCTGCACGAATATGTAAACTCACGAGTAAATAAATTCTCAAGAATTTATACTGTAGTTCAACAAACAAGTCCTTTTGAAAAAACAGCCACACAAAAAATTAAAAGGTACTTATACAGTTAAAGAAAGTCTTTTTACTTAACAAGATATTTATAAAATCCCTTATGGTAGAACCATAAGGGATTTTTCATAATCAGATCTTATAAAACTTGACATTTGGATATCGAATGATTAATTTATCTGCATGAGATATTGTATCGGAGATATTCATGGTTGTTACAATACGCTACTGGCATTAATCCATAAGATAATGAGTCAGGATCGGGAA
>CAYVEW010000179.1:0-4799 GCA_964450375.1 uncultured Bacteroidales bacterium | reverse complement strand
ATACAGGAAAACCTGGAAGTTATTCGCATTCTGGATAAACAGGTGAATTCTATTCCCGAAGTTGAAATGGTGGTTGGAAAATGGGGACGTGTAAATTCAGCACTCGATCCTGCTCCTGTTTCCATGTACGAAAATGTGATTAATTATAAACCAGAATACATTCTGGATGAAGATGGTTACCGAATGCGATTTAAAACCGATAAAGATGGCGCTTTCGTCTTAAAGAATGGTGATACCTACAATCGGGAAAAAGAAGGATTCAGATTAATTGCACGTGAAGATTTAATTGAAGATAAGAAAGGAAAATATTTCCGGCAATGGAGAAACGAAATTAAATCGGAAGATGATATCTGGAATGAAATCATAAAAAAATCCAAAATTCCGGGATTAACATCAGCTCCAAAGCTTCAGCCTATATCTACCCGTTTGGTTATGCTGCAAACAGGAATGAGAGCTCCAATGGGCATTAAGGTTTATGGCCCCGATTTAGAATCCATCGAAGGTGTTGGTTTGGAATTGGAAAAACATTTGCGCGAAGTTGAAGGTGTATCAAGAACATCGGTTTTTGCCGACCGGGTAGTTGGAAAGCCATATCTTGAAATAGAAATCGACCGAAAAGCATTGGCACGATATGGATTATCCATCAATAAATTGCAAACCATCCTGTCAGGTGCTGTGGGCGGAATGAAATTAACAACTACTGTTGAAGGACGTGAGCGTTTTCCTGTTCGAATGCGTTATGCACGCGAATTCAGGGATAATCCGGAAGATTTAAAGAAAATACTAATACCCACCGCATCAGGAGCGCAAGTACCACTTGGTGAAGTGGCTGAAATAACATATACCCGCGGGCCACAAATGATCAAAAGTGAGAATACATTTTTGGTTTCGTATGTCATTTTCGATAAAAAAGATGGTTATGCAGAAGTGGATGTGGTTGAAAATGCCCAGGAATATTTAAATGGTTTAATAAAATCGGGAGCGTTTGAATTGCCCGGTGGTGTGAGTTATGTTTTTACGGGTAATTACGAAAACCAGATTAGAGCCACCAAACGATTAGCTCTGGTTATTCCTGTATCATTAATCATAATATTCTTCATATTGTATTTTCAATTTAGATCGGTTACGTCCACATCTCTCATATTTTCGGGTATCCTGGTAGCTTTCTCGGGTGGATTTATCATGTTATGGCTGTATGGACAAACCTGGTTTATGGGTGGCTCCTTAGCCGGTATTGAGCTAAGAGATCTGTTCCAGATAAGAACCATTAACCTGAGTGTAGCTGTGTGGGTTGGCTTTATTGCCCTGTTTGGTATTGCAACCGACGATGGAGTGCTTATTAGCACATATATTAAGCAATTGATGGATAAACACAAACCAAAAACAGTAAAAGAATTACGTGAAGTGATTGTTGAAGCAGGATCAAAACGAGTTCGCCCTGCAATGATGACCACAGCCACTACATTAATAGCATTATTACCCGTGCTTACATCAACCGGTAAAGGTTCAGATATTATGGTTCCTATGTCCATACCACTGTTTGGTGGAATGCTGATCGAAGTGTTAACGATGTTTGTTGTACCAGTTCTTTACAGTATCTGGCAGGAACGTCAAATTAAGAGAAATATTGAAACAAAAACTATAAGCCATGAAGAATAGAAATATTATAACTGTTATCTTCTTTTTGCTGATTTCTTCAATGGTACGAGGGCAAGAAGATTTAAACAGATATCTGGAAACCGCAGCAGAAAATAATCCGGAGCTGCAAGCCAAATTCAACGAATATATGGCTGCCCTGGAAGTTGTTCCACAGGCGAAAGCCTTACCCGATCCGCAAATTGCTTTTGCATACTTTGTGAGTCCGGTTGAAACACGCATGGGGCCACAGGAATTTAAAATATCTGCATCGCAGTTTTTTCCATGGTTTGGTACCCTGGCAGCAAAAGAAGATGCTGCAATTGAATTGGCTAAATCGAAATACGAGATTTTTGAAGAAACCAAATCAAAGCTTTTTAAGGATGTAAAAGCTGAATATTATAATCTGTATTTTAATCAAAAATCCATCCATATCATTCTGGATAACATGGATTTATTACAATCGATTCAAAAAATGGCCACCATCAAAGTGGAGGCCGGATTGGTTTCTATGGCAGATGAGTACAGAGTACAGATGGAAATGAATGATCTGGAAAACCAATTAGCCGGATTAAAAGATAGACAATGGGTTTTGGAAACCAGTTTTAGAAATCTTTTAAATGCTGATGATAAACTTACAATTTATTTGCCAGATGATTTATGGAGAACAGATTTCCCGCTCACAAAACAGGCAGCGCTGGATTCGATTCAAAATAAAAATCATCAGTTATTGCAGTTAGAGTTTAAGCAGGCTGCCCTGGCGTTTAAAAAGGAAGCAGCAAAACGTGAAGGAATGCCCGACTTTAAGATCGGGTTGGATTATATTTTTATTGGCGAAGGCGTAAATAATCTTTCAGGTAAGGATGCTTTTGTTTTTCCTACGGTTGGTATAAGCATTCCCCTGTACAGGAAAAAATACAAAGCCATGGTGCAGGAAGTAGCTTATTTGGAAAGTGCCAATCAGAGTAGCAAAGAAAATAAATTCAACCTGTTGGAAACTCTTTTCGAAAAATCCTGGAAAGATTACCTGGATGCCGGGCGCAGAATTGGATTAAACGAAAGGCAGTTGGTTCTTGCCAGAAAATCATTGAAGATCCTGGAATCGGAATATGCAACCGCAAACTCAAATTTTGAAGAAATACTGCGAATGGAACGAAAGGTTTTAAAATATAAGCTGGAATTAGAAAAAGCAATTGTCGATAAACAGGCAACTATTGCTTTTATCAATTATTTAATGGGAGAATAAAATATTGTATTATGAGAACAATTATAAAAAATATCAAAGAAAATTATAAACTGGTCATCGGAGTACTTATCATCGGCATTCTGTTTGGGTGGTTGGTATTTCCTTCGTCCGGCAATTCGCAGCTAACAGAAACTGCAGATGTGCACGAAGGCCATGATCATGAATCGGAAGATCCCACAACCTGGACATGCTCTATGCACCCACAAATAAAACAAGACAAACCGGGCGATTGCCCTATTTGTGGTATGGATTTAATTCCTTTGGAAAGTATGGATTCCGGTGACGAAAATTTCGATCCAAATGAAGTGATGATGTCTGAATCGGCTGCAAAACTTGCTGATATACAAACCACAAGAGTGCAAAAAGGAAATCCTGTAAAGGAAATCTACCTGCAAGGTAAAGTGGAAACCGATGAACGTAACATGGCTGAATTGACTGCCCGTTATGGTGGTAGAATAGAAAAACTTTTTGTCAATTTCACAGGCGAAAAAGTTCATAAAGGCGAAAAACTGGCATCAATTTATTCACCTGAATTACTTAATGCGCAACGTGAGCTTTTGGAAGCTATTTCTTTAAAAGAAACACGCCCTGCAATATACGAAGCTGCCAAAGCAAAACTAAAACGCTGGGATTTAACCAATGAACAAATTGATGAGATTGAAAAACAGGGAGACCCAAAATCGTATTTTGATGTGCTCTCTCCTATTTCAGGTACGGTAATGGAAAGGTACGTTTCTACAGGAGATTACGTAAAAACGGGTAGTCCTTTGTTTATGATTACCGATTTATCATCGGTTTGGGTAATGTTTGATGCTTACGAAGATGATTTGCCATGGATTAAAAAAGGTGATAAAATGGAATTTACAGTACGTTCAGTTCCCGGAAAACAATTTGAAGCAAATGTTAGCTTTATTGATCCCTTTATTAATCCAAAAACCAGATCGGCTAAAGTACGTGTTGAACTAAACAATTCAGGACAATCGCTTAAACCAGAGATGTTTGCCAGCGGCAAATTATATTCACAAATGGCTGCCAACACCCATCAGCTAATGATTCCGAAAACGTCGGTTCTTTGGACAGGAAAAAGGGCTGTGGTTTATGTTAAAGTGCCTAAACGAGAAAATCCTACATTCCTTTACAGAGAGATTGTTTTAGGAGCTCAAGCCGGAGACTTTTATGTGGTAGAAAACGGGTTATCGGAAGGAGAAGAAATTGCAACCAACGGTGTGTTTAAAATTGATGCATCGGCACAGTTGGAAGGAAAAATGAGTATGATGAATCCTTCAGGCGGGAAAGTTTCTACAGGCCATGATCACGGGGGTGCGGATAACTCTGTTAGCACCGAGCACACGGACCATGATATGGAAACATCCACAGCTTCCGATCATGCAATGTTTGAAGTAGGTGGTGCTTGCGAAATGTGTAAAGACCGGATCGAAAAGGCTGCCTTATCGGTTAATGGAGTTGCAGGTGCAGAATGGAGTATTGAAGATCATATCTTACATTTATCGTATGATAGTAAAAAAGTTAATCTTCAAGATGTACATCAGGCAATTGCTGCCGTTGGCCACGACACCGAGAAAGCAAAAGCACCCGATTCGGTTTACAACGAACTGCCCGACTGTTGCTTATACGAAAGGTTAACTTACGATAAACCGAATAAGCCGGTATTAACAACTGAGTTTTTTGTAAACGGAGCGTGTGGTATGTGTAAAGACCGGATTGAAGAAGCTACACTTGGTGTAAAAGGCGTAAAAGAAGCCAACTGGAATCAGGAAACGAAAATGCTCCATGTGTCCTATGTGAGTTCTGTGGATGTATTACAAATCCATAAAGCCATTGCAGCTGTTGGCCATGATACTAAAAAGGTAAAAGCCGAAGATAGTATTTACAATGCTTTACCGGGGTGCTGTTTATA
>CAYVEW010000178.1:0-4825 GCA_964450375.1 uncultured Bacteroidales bacterium | reverse complement strand
AAAGGAATCACGAAGTTCCACAAAGACTCTTTGGACAGTCCACCTTACAAATAAAAAAATAAAAACCTTAAACATAGCTCATTATTAAAATATTATACTACCTTTGCGCCCTTATATTAATTAAAAGTGTTTTCCGGTTTCTGTGCGATTTTTGGCAAGTAGAGTAGGGATCAGAAAGCACAGGAGGAAAACAAAAATGACAAAATTTGCCGATTTAGGCATCTCTAAAGATGTTCTAAAAGGAATTAGTGAATTGGGTTTCGAAGAAGCGATGCCCGTTCAAGCCGAAGTAATCCCTGTACTTCTTGAATCAAACAACGATATTGTTGCATTAGCACAAACCGGTACAGGTAAAACTGCTGCATTTGGTCTGCCAATTGTTCAGCAAATCAACATCAAAGAAAAGTATCCGCAAGCATTAATTTTATCACCAACACGTGAGTTGTGCGTTCAGATTGCAAAAGACCTGATGGCTTATTCAAAGTATATTGATGGTTTAAAAGTGTTGCCAATTTATGGCGGGGCAAGTATCGATGCTCAAATTCGTGGCTTAAGAATGGGTGTGCATATAATCGTTGCTACCCCCGGAAGAGTTCTGGATTTAATTAAACGTAAAAGAGCTGATATATCAAAAGTTAAAACGGTTGTTCTAGACGAGTCCGACGAAATGCTTAACATGGGATTTCGTGATGATTTGAACGAGATTTTGGAATCTGTTCCGAACGAACGAAGAACCTTACTTTTTTCCGCAACTATGCCAAAAGAAGTGGCTGCCATTGCCAGAAATTACATGTCGAATCCGGAAGAGATTACCATTGGTAAGAAAAATTCCGGTGCCGAAAATGTGAAACACCTTTACTATCTGGTTCAGGCCAGAGATCGTTATTTAGCTTTAAAACGAATAGCCGATGTAAATCCGAATATTTACAGCATTATTTTTTGCCGCACCAGGGTAGAAACCAAAGAAGTTGCCGAATGGTTAATTAAAGATGGCTATAATGCAGATGCTTTACATGGAGATTTATCCCAAGCGCAAAGAGATCACGTAATGAATCGATTCCGCTTAAAAAATCTTCAAATGTTAGTTGCCACCGATGTTGCCGCAAGGGGACTCGATGTAAATGATCTTACTCACGTAATCAATTATAATTTACCGGATGATATTGAAGCCTATACCCACAGAAGCGGACGTACAGGCCGGGCTGGTAAAGCGGGTGTTTCAATAGCTATTGTTCACTTGCGCGAGAAATACAAAATCAAAGAAATTGAGAAGAAGATCAACAAAACATTTGAAAAAGCAGAAATTCCTACCGGAGAAGAAGTATGTAAAAAACAGTTGTTTCATTTAATCGATAAAATGGAACATGTTGATGTGGACGAAAAAATTGAAGAGTTTTTACCTGAGATATATAAAAAGCTCGAGTGGCTCGATAAGGAAGAGCTAATTAAACGATTTGTTTCATTAGAGTTTAATAGATTTTTAGAATACTATAAAAATGCACCTGATTTAAATGTACCTGACGAAAGGGATCTTGGAAAAAGAGACAAAGGTAGCAGAAGAGAAAGCAGTGCTGATTACAAACGTTTGTTTGTTAATATTGGGAAAAATCATGGTTTAAATGCTCAGCGTTTAATGGGATTAGTGAATGAAGCTACTCGCGAACGCAATATTCCCGTTGGGAAGATTGATATCATGAAATCCTTTTCTTTTTTCGAAGTGGATAAACAATACACCGATAAAGTTCTGGATGGCCTAAATAATGCAGTTTTCGAAGGTGTTAATGTGAATACGGAAATAGCGAAAGACAAGCAGGCTGGTGGAGGAGGCTCCGACCGTGGTGCCCGACGCGACGACCGCAAAAGATCATCAGCAAGAAGAGATGATAGAAGGCCTTCTGATAATGAGCGTTCCAGAAAAAGAACCAGTGGCAGATCTGAAACTGGAAAAAGACCAAGAAGAAAAAGATAAAAACATATAAAAAGAGCGATTATTCATCGCTCTTTTCTGTTTTTTCAAAACTCGTTAGTCCTTCCACTATAATTACAATTTCTCCCTTTAGTGTTGATTTGGAATAATAATCAATCAACTCTTTTAAAGTGCCGCGAATATTTTCTTCGTGAATTTTTGTTAGTTCTCTTGAAACACTGGCCTTTCGGTTTTCTCCAAAAACTTCTGTAAACTGTGTGAGTGTTTTTAGCAAGCGGTAAGGCGACTCATAAAAAACCATTGTTTTACGCTCTTCTGCAAGCTCCGACAAGCGTTTTTGCCTTCCCTTTTTTTGTGGTAAAAAACCTTCAAATACAAAGCGGTCGTTTGGTAAGCCGGAATTTACCAGGGCTGGAATAAAGGCAGTTGCGCCCGGTAAACATTCAATGTCAATTCCGGCTTCGATGCATGCTCGTGCAATTAAAAAACCCGGATCGGAAATTCCCGGAGTGCCGGCATCCGATACCATGGCCATGGTTTCTCCATTTTTTATTCTTTGCACGATCGATGGTAATGCTTTGTGCTCATTGAATTTGTGATGTGCAAACACCGTTTTTTCTATCTCAAAATGTCTCAGCAGAATTCCGGTCTTTCGGGTGTCTTCAGCTAAAATAATATCCACTTCTTTTAAAATCCGTATCGCTCTTAAGGTGATATCTTCAAGATTGCCAATTGGTGTAGGAACCAAATAAAACTTACTCATGCTTAATTACTTTACTGAATATTTTCTTTGAACTAATTCTTTTAATCTTTCAAAATTCGGATCATTTTCGTCCCATTCAAAATTCTCATTTAAAAAACCAATCGCATTTTCATACGTGTCGAAATTATTTAATAACTGAATGGTTTCATTGTAATGATCTTTGTCGCCCCCAAAAAGCTCACGAATAAAAATAAATTTGTCGTTTAACCCGATGGCGGAGTTTATATCGTGGATTGGTTTCGATTGCATTTTTGATGAAACATCTTTTTTTGAGTTCTTTTTTGCGATGTTATCATGCATAAATTTTTTCGATTGAAATTTATCTGCAAAAATTTCGGGTGGGTACTCCTGCTTTTCATTTCCCGAATCTTCTTCCTTTGTTTTTTTGTGAATTTCTTTATCCGGCTCTTTATTAGCTTTTTCGATAATAAATTCGGGTTCTTGCTTTGCTTTTTCAGGTTCTGGTGCTGTAACTTTTTTAACCGATTCCTTTTCTTCTTCAATAAGCGGTTCTTCTTTTATTGAAGTGCTAACTTCCCTGGTTTCTTCGGTCTGTTTAGTTTTTGTTAATATCTCTTCCGGCTGATTTTCAGAAGTGTAAATGCTTGTTGTATTTAATTTTGATAATAACTCATAAAGATTTCTTACTTTTGAAAGTGCAAGATCAATATCAATTAAATGTATTTGTTCTGAGTTTTCGAATTCGTTTATTTTTGAATATATATCTTGTATTTCTTTTTTTAGGTTTTTAACCAATTCGTTTTTATTCATAGCGTTTTTGTTATTAACAGATTACAAAAATAACGATAATAGTTTACAATTTGGTATAAGATGTTTTTCGAAGGTACAAATAAAAAAGCCAAAAACAGGGGGTGGGTCGAAGTAATATGCGGATCAATGTTTTCTGGTAAAACAGAAGAATTAATTCGAAGATTAAAGCGGGCGGAATTTGCAAAATTAAAAGTAGAGATTTTTAAACCGATGATTGATACGCGCTATTCCGACGAAGAAGTGGTTTCGCACGACGAAACATCTATACGGTCTACTCCGGTTGAATCTTCGGGGAATATTTTACTACTAACAGGTAATGTAGATGTAGTAGGAATCGACGAAGCTCAGTTTTTTGACAATAACCTGGTTAATGTATGCAACCAGTTGGCAAATAATGGCATAAGGGTTATCGTTGCCGGGCTGGATATGGATTATCTTGGAAAACCATTTGGCCCGATTCCGGCATTAATGGCCGAAGCCGAATATGTTACAAAAGTGCACGCCATTTGCATGCAGTGTGGTAACCTGGCTCAATATTCGCATCGAATGGTAAAAAGCGATAAATTAGTGCTGTTGGGAGAAACAACCGAATACGAACCGCTTTGCAGGGTGTGTTATAATAAGGCAATGGGAAAGGATTAAAAAGCTTATTTATCTCCGAAAATATAATTTATTATTAATTAGGATAAAGGAGAATACGATTAATTTTAATTATTGTTATATTTAAAAACCGGAGTTAAAGTAGATTAACCATTGCTTGTTCTGGTTCAGCTAATCATAAAAATGATTTTAAATGAAATACTTACTTATTATTTTATCCCTTTTTAGTACTTTAAACTTATATGCGCAAGAGTCAACTGTTTTAATAACAGATAAATACCCAATATTTATTGGATTTGATATAGGCTTTAATAAAGCAACCGGAAACGATGGTAATGATAAATTGCCCAAGGAATTTTATGGTGGTGAATTAGATTACTATTTTAAAAAAAATCATAGTGTTAGAATAAAGGTCAGATCTATAAACTTCGAAAAAATAACAGATACATGGGATTGGGATTCTGATCATTCAACAGCCAGCTATAATGCAGATTTTATTGTAATTCCCATATTGTATAAATGGCAATTTGGTAAACGAAAAAGTCTTGCAAAAGCTTATGTGCAGGGGGGGGTGTTTTTTGCTTTTGAATCTAAAAGTGAATACGAAAATTATCCTGCAGACTATGATGTTAAAAACAACGATTACGGAATCGATTTAGGATTTGGTACTTCATTTCCAATTGTTGGCAACTTATTTGTTTATAGCGAACTTGAACTTTACAAAGGTTTTGTAGGTAAAGTCCCTAAAGGAGAGCACGAGCCTC
>CAYVEW010000177.1:0-5052 GCA_964450375.1 uncultured Bacteroidales bacterium | reverse complement strand
TAAATAATAAAAAATTGTGCTACGCGAATTAAGTAATTGTTAAATTCCTAATTATGAGTACAAATAGAAATATTTTTATTTTTTTATTTTTAATTGTTCGATTGTAAAGCTAACTTTGTCGCTTTAATAAAAATGAGCACGCAGAAGCCAGCGGAGATGAAAGAAAGAATCCTGTTTTTAATAAATCCGGTATCCGGGAACAAATCAAAAGAGTTTGTGCCTAAGCTAATTGATCAGCTTTTTGATAAGGATGAGTATGAGTTGGAAATAATTAGTACACAGTTTGCAGGAGAAGCAACACAAATAACAAAAAATTATATTCAAAAAGGATTTAAAAAAATTGTTGCTGTAGGTGGAGATGGAACGGTGAACGAAGTGGCTTCGGGCGTTGCTGACACAGAAGCTGCATTAGGAATTGTTCCTTTGGGTTCTGGTAATGGATTAGCCCGACATCTTAAAATTCCATTGAAACCACAAAAGGCTTTGGAGTTGATTAAAAAATCAAAGATTATTCAAATTGATTACGGTAAAATAAACGATCAAAAGTTCTTTTGCACTACAGGTGTTGGTTTCGATGCTCACATTGGCCATGTTTTTTCCAAACTTGTTGGCCGGGGATTCTCAAATTACATTAAAGCTACTGTTTCGGAATTCAGAAATTACAAGCCACAGCGATACGAAATATCGATGAACGGGACCACACTTATGCGCGATGCTTTCTTAATAACTTTCGCCAATGCATCGCAATACGGGAATAATGCGCACATTGCTCCCAAAGCTGATGTTCAGGATGGAAAACTGGAAGTGGCTATTTTACGTCAATTTCCGTTAATTACAGCACCCGGAATCGGAGCACGCTTATTTTTAAAGAACATTGACAAAAGTGCTTATCTGGAAACCTATCAGTGTAAAAATATTGTGTTAAAGCGTAAAAGTTCGGATGCGATTCATTACGATGGCGAGCCCGGGGAGATGGGCGAGATTTTAAATGTGAATGTGGTAGCCGGCGGATTAAAAGTGATTGTTGGTTAGCCCATTTATATAATACTAAAAAAGATCTTCTTTTAATTTCATTTTCTCCACAACATCGAATACTGCCGGACAAACTTCCGTGTTTTTTAGTGTGAGATTTAAAATCTGGTGAAATCTTTTTCGGTCGGTATGTGGATATTCTCTGCAAGCTTTAGGCCTGCTTTCGTATACCATGCAATAATTATCGGGGAGTAAAAAAGGGCAGGGTGTTTGCTTAAAAACATAATCACCATCATCATCAACATATAAATAGCTTTCCACAAATTGCGATGGTTTTATTTTAAGATGCCTGGCTAACCTTTCAACATCTTTGTCATATAAAGTCGGGCTAATGGTTTTGCAGCAATTGGCGCAATCCAAACAGTCAATTTCCTGAAAAACTTCATGGTGTAATTCATGAACAATCTTATCCAGATTTTTAGGTTTCTTTTTTTTGATTTTAGCAAAGAATGATTTGTTAACAGGCTTATGATCCAACGCCCTGTTTCGAAGCTCAGCAAGTGATATTTTATCCAGAATACTCATTATTCGCTCGGCCTGATATAAGATCGTATTTTTTGCCTTAAACCACCTGTTTTAATTTGCGATAAAAACAAACCACCGATTACCAGCAAAATACCTGTTATTTTACTAATGTTTAGTGTTTCTTTTAATACGTAATATGCTATTATAGCTGTAATTACAGGTATTAAATTCGTAAAGGCATTGGCTTTTCCCACACCGATTTTTTGTATTGCAAAAGTAAAAAATATAAATGCGAATGAGGATCCGAATATGGCCAGTTCTAACAAAGGAACCCACGCATCGGCCGAAAAACCGGTTTGTCTGAATTCAGAGAAATCAAGAATAAAAAATAAGGGCATAAATAAAAAGATACCAATAAAATTATGGTAAGTTACAATGCTAATGGAGTTGTATTTTCCGGTTAACTTTTTAATAACAAAAGCATAACCAATGGCAGCTATAACCGCAAGACACAGCATACCAACCCCAAAAACAGAAGCTTCTACACCTTCGGATTTATTAAATATTACCAGGCCAACTCCCATAATAGAAACTAAAATGCCCAGCATATTCATTTTGGTCATCTTCTCATTAAAAAAATAGGAAGAAGTAATAGAAGTAAATAAGGGGATGGTAGCAATAATCACCGCGGTTAAAGTGGACGAAACAAATTTAATCCCATAGCTTTCTCCTATGAAATACAAAAAAGGATTAAATAAGGCTACCAAAATAAAATACTTTAAATCTCCTTTACGGATTTTTTGTAATCTTTTTAAAGGATACATCAGAACAAATAAGAAGATCGAAGAGATAATCAATCGGAAAAATACAACTGTTATCGGGTTATAAAATTCATAAACTACCTTATACCAGATAAAAGTATAACTCCAGAAAAGCATTGCCAAAATAACGGCGATATATGCAATTAGATTATTCTTATTCATTAAATTAGCTCCCTTAAAAACGGGCGCAAGATATAACTTTTAAATGAATTTAATAGCTCCGGCATAATTTTTAATTCTGTTTTCTTTGGGTTAACTTTACAAATTCTTGAAACAATTTCTGTTATTCTGCAGTAAGGTTTTAATGTACCATCTTATAATTATACGCTTAAAAAAATGAGATGCGGTAAAATGTATTACTATAAAAAACAGCAAAATTCTATGCAGCAATTATTTGATCTAAAAAAGATTACAGATTTCAGACATGAGCTACATCATAATCCCGAATTATCAGATAATGAATACATAACAGCAGAGCGAATTGCGAATTTTTTACATCCTTATAAACCCGATCAGATGATTCGTGGTATCGGAGGAAATGGGATTGCATGTATTTTTAAAGGAAAAAAAGAAGGCCCTTCTGTTTTATTTCGTTGCGATATGGATGCTTTGCCTATTCAGGAGATTAATGATTTGACCTATGCTTCGAAAGAAAAGGAAGTATCGCATAAGTGTGGACATGATGGGCACATGGCCATTATGGCCGGATTGGCCGAAGTTTTTTCAAAAAACAGGCCTGAAAAAGGGCAGGCCATACTGGTTTTTCAACCATCGGAAGAAAACGGACAGGGAGCAGCCCGCATGCTTCAGGATAAAAAATGGCAAGAGATTCAGGTCGATTACGCATTTGCCTTGCATAATTTACCGGGGTTCAAAAAGGGAGCAGTAATGCTTCGAAAAGAAAATTTTGCATCTGCATCCAAAGGGATGATTGTAAAATTAAAAGGAAAAACTTCGCATGCAGCCGAACCGGAAAACGGAAACAGCCCGGCAGTTGCAATGTCCGATATGATAAAAGAATTTTCTGATCTGCCAAAAACAGCGAACTTATTTACGGATTTTACTTTAGCAACCGTTATTCATGCTCGATTGGGTGAAATCGCATTTGGAACAACACCGGGTTATGCCGAAGTAATGGCAACCTTGAGAACTTATACCAACCGCGATATGGAGGTGCTCACCGAAAAGGCAGAAGCCATAGTAAATCATCATGTGGCAAAACACAATTTGCAGTGTGATATTTCTTATGTTGAAGAGTTTCCTGCTACCGTTAATAATCCTGAGCTGGTTGATCTGATCGATACAGCAGCTAAAAACAATAAAATTGAGATTCAACATTTGGAACATCCATTTAAATGGTCGGAAGATTTTGCCCATTTTACACAAAAATATCCCGGAGTACTTTTTGGGTTAGGAAGTGGAGTAGGCCATCCACAACTGCATAATCCGGATTACGATTTTCCCGATGATATTATTGAAAATGGAGTTCGAATGTTTTACGAAATATATAAACAAATCATACAAAAATAGGAGATTATCATGACAGGAACCTCAGTAATTGAAATTGATCGTTCTGCATTAATACACAACTTAAATTTTATACAAAACTATTTAGGAAAAGACATAAAAATTTCTTCAGTTATAAAAGCCAATGCCTATGGCCATGGCATAGAACAAATTGTTCCTATCGCAGAATCAGCGGGGATTAATCACTTTTCGGTTTTTAGTGCGGATGAAGCACAGCAAGTATTTCAAATCAAAAAGCCCGAAACACAAGTAATGATTATGGGGTGGATTTCAGACGACGATTTGGATTGGGTTATTGGAAACGAGATTGAATTTTTTGTTTTTGAATTGTCAAAATTTGAAAAGGCACTGGAAGTTTCCCGAAGGTTAAATAAAAAAGCAATTATCCATATCGAAGTGGAAACCGGAATGAACCGAACTGGTTTCGACCAGAAACAATTAAATAAAATTGTTACCATGATCAATGCAAACCCCGATAACTTTACTGTTCGCGGTTTATGCACTCATTATGCAGGAGCAGAAAGCATTGCAAATCATGTTCGAATACAAAAGCAACTCAGACGATATAATCATGTTTATAAATGGATTAAAAGTAAAGGAATCAATCCTGAAATAAGACATACGGCTTGCTCGGCAGCGGCAATAACTTATCCCCGGACGCGAATGGATATGGTGCGCGTAGGTATTTGGCAATATGGTTTTTGGCCAACACTCGAAACTTATATTCAGTATATCTCAAAACAAATGGATAGAACCGACCCGTTGCAGCGGGTAATAAGCTGGAAAAGCCAGGTTATGTCGATTAAAAAAGTAAAAACAGGAGAGTTTGTAAGTTATGGAACTGCATACCTGGCAAACGAAGATAAAGTAATAGCCATTGTGCCTGTAGGATACTCCCACGGTTACAGCCGCTCGTTAAGTAATCAGGGGCGTGTGTTGGTTGGTGGACAAAGGGCTGCCGTTATAGGTTCTGTAAATATGAATATGCTTATTGTTGATGTAACAAATATCCCGGATGTTAAAAGGGGAGATGATGTGGTTTTGATTGGAGCACAAAATGGAATTCAAATCTCGCTGGCATCATTTGCCGATTTTAATAATCAATTAAATTATGAGTTACTAGCCCGCTTACCTGGTAATATAAAACGAGAAGTTGTTAACTAATGTCATAGAAAACACCAGATTAATAATTGCTTTTTTGTTTATC
>CAYVEW010000176.1:0-5084 GCA_964450375.1 uncultured Bacteroidales bacterium | reverse complement strand
TTAAAACTACGTTTTACTTTATTTTCCGACATTACAAAGGAGCTATAGAACTGAGTTATATTGCCAATAACCGAAAATTTATTGGTAATAAAATGATGAAAATCGTCCATATCATTGCAATAAACTTTTAGCAGAAAATCCGAACTGCCTGAAATATAGTACGATTCCATCACTTCATCCATTGATTCCATCTGGCGTTCAAACTCTTCTATTGCTTCTTTGGTATGTTTATTTAGAGACACAGAGATAAAAACGATCAGCTTTTTGCCTATTTTCTTCGGTTCTACTAAGGTAATATACTGTTTAATGAAACCGTTTTTTTCCAGCTTCTTAATGCGCTCATGTATAGGAGTTGTTGATAGATGCAATTTCTCTGACAATTCACGGATTGTTATTCTACTATTGGTTTGCAGAATATTTAATAATTTTTTATCAATTTCATCTAAAGCCTTCATATAGTCTATTTTTCTTTTGTATAAAATTCAACACTTCGCAAATATAATATATTTCTTTTATTTATGCAATATGTAGAATTTTTTACCATTCATATTTTTTTGAGAAGGATATTCAAATATTTTCCATAACTTGCGGAGCAAATAAATCTAATAAACAAGACAATGATTCAAATTATCGATAAAATTACTGATGAAAATGCATTAAACAATGCTGTTCAGCGTTTCAAAGAAAGAAAAATAATACTTCCCACATTTGAACAACAAAAAAATCCGGATTTAGTTCCAGAAAAGATAAAAAACCAATTAAAAAATATTGGTTTATGGGAGATCAATCCTTTAAACCTATTTAGAATTACCTGGAAAAACGAACCAAAGGAAAAGGGTGGATTATATGGTGGAGTTAATTATATTGAGTTACCTAAAGAAATTACTGGTGTTAAAGCACGTATTGTTTTAGTTATCGGGAAATGGTTTCCTACAGGTGCCCATAAAGTAGGTGCTGCATATGGGTGTTTAGCTCCACGAATTACGACAGGTGAATATGATCCTACGTATCATAAAGCGGTTTGGCCATCTACCGGAAACTATTGCCGTGGTGGTGCATTCGATTCGAAACTAATGGGAACAGAATCAATTGCTATTCTTCCAGAGGAAATGAGCCAGGAAAGATTTAGCTGGTTAAAGAACGAGATCGGTTCGGAAGTAATCGCTACCCCTGGTTGTGAATCAAATGTAAAAGAGATTTATGACAAATGCTGGGAAATTAGACGAACGCGCGAAGATTGCATCATTTTTAACCAATTTGATGAATTTGGAAACGCAGTGTGGCATTACAATATTACAGGTAATGCCATTGAAGAAGTGTATAATAAATTAAAAACAGAAAAATCAAGTTTAGCAGCCTATGTATCAGCTACCGGATCTGCCGGAACCATTGCTGCCGGTGATTATCTCAAAACCTTTGCACCACACGTAAAAGTTGTGGCATCTGAAGCATTGCAGTGCCCTACCCTTTTAATGAATGGATTTGGTGGTCACCGTATTGAAGGTATTGGCGATAAACATGTTCCATGGATACATAATGTTAAAAACACAGATGTAGTTACAGCCATTGATGATGAAGATTGTATGCGAATCTTGCGTTTGTTCAACGAAAAAGAAGGGCACAAATACCTAAAATCAATCGGTATAGATCAGGAAGTAATTGATAATCTGCATTTGCTTGGAATTTCGAGTATTAGTAATTTATTGTCTTCAATAAAAGCAGCTAAATACTACGAAATGACTGAAGATGATGTAGTAATGACTATTGCAACAGATTCAGCAGACATGTATCAATCCAGAATAAAAGAATTGAATCAACACAGAGGAGCTTATCACAACATACAAGCTGTTAAAGATTTTGAAAAATGTATTTTGGGCTGTACCATCGATTACACCAAAGAGTTAAGCTACTACGACCAAAAAGCAATACATAACCTAAAATATTTTACCTGGGTTGAACAACAAGCAAAAAGTGTTGAAGATTTGAATCAACTCTGGAACGACCGCGAAATTTGGAACAAACAGTTTCAGCAAGTGAAGCGCTGGGACGAATTAATTAACGAGTTTAACGAAAGAACAGGATTACTTAAGGAACTTTAAAAAACAGGTGTGTTTTCTAAAGTAAAAGGTGTCTCGTTGTAGTATAAAATTACCTGAATTAACTCAATACAAAATTTTAAAAGTAAAAATCACAGGTATACCAAACCTTTTAAATTATTCTACTGAGACACCTTTTGTTTAATCTAAATCTTATTGATATTGAGTGTTGTTAAAACAAAAATAGTTAATTTCGCAATAGTACAAAACGAATGAAACAAAAACAATCATATCAAAAGTATATCTATGAGTGTATTGATTGTGGAAAACAATACCACTCATCAGAAACCTTATATTTGTGTCCTACGTGTAGTAAGGGAAACAATGAATTCAATCCGCCAAAAGGAGTTCTTAGAATTGTTTATAACTTTTTTGAGATTGCACAGAAAAATATCCTATTTAGAAAGATTAAAAAGAATAATTTTCTTGAACTTTTGCCAATTAATCAAATTGAAAGTTTACCCAAACTGAAAGTGGGCAATACGCCTTTATATCTATTCGATTCGATTGATAATCAGAAGATTCCGTTTCATATTTATTTAAAAGATGATTCTCAGAATCCGACATTTTCGTTTAAGGACAGGGCTTCTGCTGTTGTTTCTGCTTATGCTAAAGAAAATGGTTACGAAACAATTGTAGCGGCATCCACAGGAAATGCAGGATCATCACTGGCAGGAATCTGTGCATCGCAAGACCAAAAAGCCATTATTATGGTTCCGGAAAAAGCTCCCTTGGCTAAGTTAACTCAGATTATGATGTACGGAGCAACCATCGTCCCGGTAAAAGGCACTTACGATGATGCTTTTGACTTAAGTATTAAAGCAACCGAAGAGTTTGCCTGGTATAACCGTAATACAGCATTTAATCCACTTACCATTGAAGGTAAAAAGACTGTTTCTTTTGAATTGTTTGATCAATTGGATGAGACGATTCCCGACAGAGTATTCGTTCCCGTAGGCGATGGTGTAATCATTTCGGGAGTTTACAAAGGATTTGAAGATCTTCTTAATCTAAAATTAATCGATAAAATACCAACTATTATAGCTGTACAATCCGAAGGAAGCGATAATTTATCAAGAAACTTAAATAATGATCAATTTGAAATAAAACCGAGCAAAACCATTGCTGATTCCATATCGGTTGATATTCCACGTAACTTTTATATGGCTAAACATTTTATTAAAAAATATAATGGTGAGATTTTAACGGTTTCCGATGCTGAAATCCTTGAAGCTTCAGCCATTTTATCCAGAAATACAGGTATTTTTGCAGAGCCCGCCGCAGCAACAGCTTATGCAGGTATGTTAAGTTATTATAAAGAAAACAAACTTGAAAGAAATTCTAAAAATGTTGTACTTTTAACAGGAAGCGGATTAAAAGACCTTAATGCAGTGCAATCCATTCTGAATATTCCTGATGCGATTCAGCCAACAATTGATAATTTGAAAAAATTAATCCAATGATCAGTTTTACATTAAACGGTGTTAAAGAAACTTACTCGGGCGATCCGGAGCAAAGCTTATTAAACTATTTACGATTAGATCAGCATATTACATCGCTTAAAGACGGATGCTCAGGGCAGGCGGTTTGTGGTGCATGTACCGTTGAAATTGATGGGAAAGCCAAACTGGCGTGTGTAATTAAAATGAAAACCCTGAATGGGTCTGAGATCTTCACTCCCGAAGGATTTCCCGAATATGTAAAAGATACCATTGCTAAAGCATTTGTTAACGAAGGTGCGGTACAGTGTGGCTTTTGTACTCCGGGTTTTATAAGCCGAACAAAAGTGCTTTTACAGGATAACCCTGCTCCTACCATTGAAGAAATTCAGAAAGCCATAAAACCGCATATATGTCGTTGTACCGGATATAAAAAAATCGAAAAAGCGATCGAAAGAGCCGGAGAAGCCATTCGCGAAAACAAAAAGCTTGAAATCACGAAAACATCAGGAAAAGTAGGTATATCACATCCAAAATACGATGCCTATAATACCGCACTGGGGAAGCGTAATTTTGTAGATGATATTTTTGTGGAAGGAATGCTGTTTGCCGCACTAAAATTCAGCGATTATCCTAAAGCGAAAGTGTTAAAAATTGATACTTCCGAAGCAGAAAAATTAGATGGCGTTCATCGCGTTTTCACTGCCAAAGATATACCTGGAGAAAAGAAGGTGGGTTTAATCTATCAGGATTGGAGTGTAATGATCGACGAGGGAGAAATCACACATTATATTGGCGATGTAATTGCAGGTGTTGTGGCTGAGTCGGAAAAAATTGCGCGAAAAGCAGTTGAGTTAATCAAGGTTGATTACCAAGTATTGGAACCTGTAACTGATGTATTTAAGGCAATTGATGGAGATCGGGTTCATCCCGAAAAACCAAATAACTTCGACACTACACAATTTACCATTGGCGATGCCGAGAAGGTATTAAAAAACTCAAAATATACCGCAAAAGGACATTTTGAAACCCAACGCATTGAGCATGCTTTTCTGGAAAAAGAAGCGGCTATTGCTTATCCGAATTGTTGTGGTGGATTGGAATTGCTAAGCCAAAGTCAGGGCGTTTACGAAGATCGCCGGCAGGTAGCTATGATTCTCGGATTACCCGAAGATAAAGTGCGCGTAACACTTGTGCCCAATGGCGGTGGTTTTGGTGGTAAAGAAGATTTAAGTGTGCAAGGACACACATCTTTATTTGCATTTCTTCTTCAAAAACCAGTTAAATTAACACTTACACGCGAAGAATCTATACGCTTGCACCCGAAGCGCCATCCTGTATTTATGGATATGGAAATTGGAGCTGACGAAAATGGTAAGTTAACTGCGTTAAAACTTAGAGCAGTTGGCGATACCGGGGCTTATGCTTCGGTTGGAATGAAAGTTCTTGAGCGGGTTGCAGGCCATGCAGCAGGTGGATATTTTATTCCTGACATTGACATTGAAGCCAAAACGGTTTACACGAATAACATTCCTTGTGGTGCGATGCG
>CAYVEW010000175.1:0-5108 GCA_964450375.1 uncultured Bacteroidales bacterium | reverse complement strand
AGCTCCTTTTGGAGCTATTGTCAGAAAAGGCGGTTTTGGTACTCCCGTTGTGGTTTCTGTACTTTTCTTTATTTTATATTATATGATTTCCATTTCTGGTGAAAAGTTCGTTCGCGAAGGTGTACTTCCTGCATACTTAGGAATGTGGCTTTCATCATTTATTTTAATGCCACTCGGAATCTTTTTAACATATAAAGCTACTACTGATTCGGTTATTCTTAATTCCGACACCTATTTACTTTTCTTTAAGAAATTGTTCAGTAGGTTTTCTAAGAAACAACAAGAATGAAAATTTTACAGATTGCAAATAAAGCAATATATCCTCCCGATGGAGGAAATATGGCAATATTAAATCTGTCGAAGGCATATATTTTGAATGGCCATCAGGTGCACTTGCTTACAATTGAAACAGCAAAGCACATCAATAAAATTGAAATAATTCCTGATCAATACCGAAGCAAACTCAATATTACAGGAGTAACAGAAAATATTCATATTTCAACTGTTAAACTGCTGATCAACTATTTGTTTTCAAGCAAAGCATACATAGCTACCCGGTTCTATTCTCAAAAGTTTCTAAAGGAAATTCTAAAGCTTATTAAGGAAAATCAGTTCGATTTCATTCAGCTGGAAGGACTCTATTCCTTGCAATACATTACCGATATTAGAAAACAATACAAGGGCAAAATAATTTACCGTTCGCACAATATCGAATATCAAATATGGAGTAGAAATGCCATTGAATCGAATAACTTATTAAAAAAACTGTATTTTAAAAATTTATCGCGAAGACTAAAAAAACTTGAAACAAAATACCTGAATTCTTACGATTTTATTCTTCCAATAACCCAAACCGATGCCAATTGCTATACTCATTTAGGAAACAAAAAACCTATACTGGTTACTCCATTTGGGATCGAAATAAACCAACAACATTCTAATAATCTGACATTAAAAACAGATCAATCGATTAATTTCATCGGTGCGCTGGATTGGATTCCAAACCAAAATGGTATTATATGGTTTATCAAAAACTGTTTTCCGGCTATTATAAAAAGATATCCTGATGTTAAATTAAAAATTGCAGGAAGGAATGCTCCAGCCTGGTTTATTAAAAAGCTAAATCATCCTAACATTGATTATTTAGGCCAAATTGAAAATATTAATGATTTCTATCAAATTCCGGGGCCATTTATTGTACCATTATTTTCGGGCAGTGGAATGCGAGTTAAAATTATTGAAGCCATGGCTTATAAAAAAGCAATCATTACAACCAGCTTAGGTGCAGAAGGAATTGATGTTACCAACAATGAAAATATTGTTATTGCCAATTCAAACCTGGAATTTACACATGAGGTAATAAACTTATTATCAAATCAGGAGTTACAAAATAATATAGGCCATAATGCTTTTGGTTTTGTAAAAGAAAACTACGATTTTAGTAATATTGCCAAACAAGTATTAACTTTTATTCAATAAAAAGTGATTTTATTTTTCTGGATTATCATATCAATCATTTTATACTCCTATCTGGGATACCCAGTTTTATTGTTTATTTTAAATCAGATAAAAAATATTTTTTCTTGCAATAAATCCATTGATTCTGAAAAATTTGAACCTGATGTGACTTTATTCATAAGCGCTCACAACGAAATCAATATTGTATCACAAAAACTAAGCAACTCATTCCTGTTAGATTACCCAAAAAATAAAATAACACAATTGTGGATAACAGATGGTTCGGATGATGGTACGCCGGAATTCCTAAAAAAACAAAAAGACGTAATTGTATATCACGAAACAGAACGAAAAGGAAAAACCGGTGCTATTAACCGTGGCATTCAGTATGTTCAAACCCCGATAGTTATTTTCTCAGACGCAAATACCATTTTAAACAAAGAAGCCATTCGTGAAATTGTAAAACTTTTTAAAGATCCGCAAGTGGGCTGCGTCGCAGGTGAAAAACGAATTATCCCCGAAGATTCTGATAACGCCGTAAATGCAGGTGAAGGAATCTACTGGAAATACGAATCGTTTATAAAAAAGAATGAATCCGATTTAAGTTGCGCAATTGGTGCAGTGGGTGAGCTATTTGCAATCAGAACAGATTTATTCGAACGTATTGAGCCAGATACTATTTTGGATGATTTTATTATTTCGCTGCGTATTGCCTTAAAAGGATATAAAATAAAATATACCCCAAAAGCTTTTGCCAGCGAAAGGGCTTCTGTAAATATTCATGAAGAATTAAAACGTAAAATCCGGATTGCATTTGGTGGTTTTCAATCCATTGGGCGTTTAGGTAGTTTATTGAATATTTTTAAGCATCCCTTGCTAACTTTCCAATATTTTTCGCATAAAATATTACGCTGGTTTTTTGTGCCCATATCTTTTATTCTGTTATTTTTTACCAACGCATTTATTTTATTCAACAATCCCAATCATCTTTTATATGTTTGTTTTTTTGCACTTCAGCTCTTATTCTACTTAATGGTATTTGTTGGTTATCTTTTACAATCAAAAAAATTACGGTTTAAAATTATTTTCATGCCTTTTTATCTGTTTATAATGAACTTATCGCAAATTATTGGACTAATTCGTTTTTTACGTAAAAAGCAATCTGTAAACTGGGAAAGGTCAAAAAGAGAGCAATAGCATAATTTATGCATTATTTTTTTAGGGAATTATAATCACTTATTATACTTTTGCACAAATATAATATTTACTAAATAAGAAATAATGTCTGGTAATCAGGATAATAAACAATATAAGCTTAATACCGTCGAAGAAGCAATCGAAGATATCAAAGCAGGGAAAGTAATTATTGTTGTAGATGATGAAGATCGGGAGAATGAAGGTGATTTTGTGGTAGCCGCTGAATTAATCACCCCGGAAATTGTAAACTTTATGGCAACTCATGGCAGGGGTTTAATATGTACTCCGCTGCCCGAAGAACGTTGCGAAGAGCTTGAGCTGGAATTGATGGTTGGCAATAATACCGCTTTACATGCAACTCCTTTTACTGTTTCGGTTGATTTAAACGGACAAGGTTGTACCACCGGAATCTCCGCATCGGATCGAGCAAAAACCATTAAAGCATTGGTCGATCCAACGACAAAACCCGAAGACCTAGGACGCCCCGGACATATATTTCCTTTAAAGGCCCGCCAACGTGGTGTAATTCGCAGAGCCGGACACACCGAAGCAGTAGTTGATTTAACTATTTTAGCAGGTTTAAAACCTGGTGGAGCTTTGGTTGAAATTATGAACGAAGATGGTACTATGGCTCGCCTACCACAATTGTTCCAAATAGCAGAAAAATTTGATCTTAAAATCATTTCAATTGAAGACCTTATTAAATACAGGCTTCAGGAAGATAGCCTGGTTGAAAAAGGTGTTCGGGTAAAATTACCAACAGAATTTGGCAATTTCGATTTAATTCCGTTCAGACAAAAATCAAACGGATTGGAGCATGTTGCCCTGATAAAAGGAGAATGGACAAAAGACGAACCGGTTTGTGTACGGGTTCATTCATCCTGTGTTACCGGAGACATTTTTGGTTCAAAGCGTTGCGATTGCGGACAACAACTACACGAAGCCATGCGTAAAATCGACAAAGAAGGTAAAGGTGTGATTGTTTACATGAACCAGGAAGGACGCGGAATCGGATTATTTAATAAAATAAAAGCATATAAGCTTCAGGAAGAAGGAATGGATACCGTGGAAGCCAACATCGAACTGGGTTTTGAAGACGACGAACGAGATTATGGAGTAGGCGCCAGCATTTTACGCGAATTGAATCTGGGTAAAATCAAACTACTTACAAATAACCCGATTAAGCGAAAAGGTTTGGAAGCTTATGGATTAAAAGTGGTAGAAAACATTCCTTTGGAAATTGAACCCAACGAACACAATAAGTTTTATCTGGAAACAAAACGAAAAAAAATGGGTCATACATTAGAACTGGTTAATATAAAGCCCATTATTAAAGATAAACACTAAAAAGGGGTTGTACAAATAGCATTAAAAATTTATAAATTGATTACCTTTTTACTTCGCGAAACTTTGTGTCTTCTTCGTGAAACTCTGTGTAACAATATTTTATAATTATACCACAAAGTCACTCAAAGGAATCACGAAGTTCCACAAAGGCTTTTTGTACAACCCCTTTTTTTGTAATGATTTTAGGACAATCTAATCTTCATTCATCTCGCTTTCCCGCATTAATTGCCCGTTTATTATCTGATATAATTCTTCGGGACTGATAGCGTTTTTGTGGCAAAAGTCAAGTATCACTGCATCTTCGGTGATGTAAGAAAAGTTTAGTTTTTCTAAAATCTTTTTTACTTCAATGTATTCAATATCATAAACTTGGGTTGAGAATTCTTTTAAAGTTAACTTCTCAGCATCCGATACTGTTGGCATTACAACTTGTTCAGAATAGCTATTTGATATATCATCTCCCAGCTGAAGAATAAATTTAAATGGCTGTATATTGGCTAAAGTTCCGGTAAATACCCAAACAGTAATTAAAACAGCAATGATTAATTCTTTGTAACTGGCAAAACTAAACTTACCATTCGTAAAGTAAGAAATTAATAAATCCCAGTTAATTAATAAAATATGAAGAATTGAAAAGACAATAAAAATATACGAAAATAGGGTGTGTTGCTGCTCCCACTGTGTTTTTGTCAATTTAAAAACATCCCATCCAATCCATCTCGACAGGCTACCTTCAGGAGCTATGTACAATATAACTCCCGAAATCATCATAATGATGAACGAAAACAACAAGCCAATACTTATAAACTTTTGCCAGCTAAATCTGCTATTCATAGTGATCACTTTTAATACAGCTAAAAAACACTGTTTAAGATTTTATTTAATACTTTTGCTCAAACCTACATAATGTTTTTTATGAAAACAACACACAAACTTCATAAAAACACTGTGGAGCTTGCCTGTCCGAACAAAAATGCAGACAGAGTTCTCTACTACTAGATATATGCTTGTAATTTTAAAACAAAAATATCAGTTTTATAGAGGAAATTAATACAAAAACGAGTTAAAATGAATAAAGAAGATTTTCGAATTGTTTACATGGGAAC
>CAYVEW010000174.1:0-5229 GCA_964450375.1 uncultured Bacteroidales bacterium | reverse complement strand
TAAGAGAACTTTTTTAAATTGTTATTATATTGTTGCTGTGTGATAAGTTATCAACGACTTGTTCATAATTAAAAAAAACGATCCTTTTTATGACAAACCGGAATTATTTGTATCTTCATATTCAATTACAGTTGTTATGCATTTTAACTTACACTCTAAAAGATATATCCTTCTGTTACTAATCCTGGCAATTAGTGTTTCCAGATTATATTCCGTACAAGAAACCCGTTTTAATGCCGGAAAATCTGCTGCTATGGCAAATGCATCGGTTACAATGTTTGATATTTGGTCGATTTACACCAACCAGGCCGGATTAGGATATTTGGAAAACATGTCTGTTGGAGCCTATCATCAATCGGGATTTATTAAAGAACAAAATCTGCAAGGAATAGCCTTTGCTTTACCAACCAAAACCGGAACCATTGGAGCTTCTTACTCCTATTTCGGATTTTCGCAATACAACGAAATGCAAGTCGGATTAGCATTTGGCAGAAGTTTTTCAAAATATTTTGCTGTCGGAATTCAGTTGAACTACTTACACACTCAGATTTCCGGAGATTATGGTAATGCGGATGCCGTAAACTTTGAAATTGGTATCATGTCGCAGCCAATCGATAAACTGTTTCTTGGCGCACACGTTTATAATCCATCCCACAGCAAAATGGGCGAGGAAAAAATACCGACACTATTCAAACTGGGAGCCAGTTATCTTTTTTCCGATAAAGTTTTGTTTGGTATCGAAACGGAAACCGACATGGACCATGAAGCTATTTTTAAAGCCGGATTAAATTATCAACTAATCGATTTTGTTTCGCTGCAAGCTGGCATTGCCACAAATCCAAGCACTTATACTTTTGGCATTGGATTTCATCTTAAATCGTTTGATGCGCATGTTGGTTTTTTAAAACACCAGACTTTAGGCTTTACTCCATCTTTCACTCTGAGTTATGGTTTCTAAAATCAGAAATATTAAAATCTGGTTAATCTTTGCTTTAGTACTCGGTTTAATTTACCCAGTAAGTGCTCAGACAGATTTAAGCATTGGAGATTTGATAGAAGAAATTGCCAGTAATACCGATGAAGAATTAGATTATACCAGTTTATACGAAGATCTGAATTATTTTCTGAATAATCCCTTAAACCTTAATACAGCAACAAAAAATGATTTGGAAAGGCTTCAGATTCTTAATGATTTTCAGATAAGCAGCTTGCTTGATTACATAAAACAAAACGGAAAAATGTTATCGGTATATGAGCTACAGCTTGTTTACGGGTTTACTTTTGATGATATCATGAATGTTCTTCCTTTTGTGAGTGTATCAGAAATTACCAAGGATGAAAAACTGAGCTTGCAAAATGCCATAAAATATGGAAACCACCAATTGTTTATTCGAACTCAGAATGTTTTAGAAGAACAGGTGGGTTACAGCCCCATTTCTGATTCGGCCTTGCTTGCAAATTCAAACGCACGCTATCTGGGGAACTCATACAAACTGTATACAAAATATAAATACAATTATAAAGATAAGATCTATTGGGGCATTACCGCCGAAAAAGACCCCGGAGAAGAATTCTTTGCCGGAAGCAACCCCAATGGTTTCGATTTTTATTCTGCTCATCTGCAATTAAATCATATCGGAATATTTAAAACCATTACTTTGGGAGATTTCCAGGCAAAGTTCGGCCAGGGGCTTGTTCTGTGGTCCGACATGGGATTTGGAAAAGGGCCCTATGTTTTAAACTTACGTAAAAAAGCACAGGGATTAAGAAAATATTCATCAACCAACGAAAATGTATTTATGCGCGGTGTGGGTACCACTATTAGCTTAAGCAGCTTTGACATTACCGCCTTTTATTCAAATAAAAAAATCGATGCCAATATAACCGACAGTACCGATAATGAAATCTCTTCGGTATCATCGTTTCAAAATTCGGGTTACCACGCTACTCCTTCCGAAATAGAAGATAAAGATGCCATCAGAGAACAAATAATTGGCGCTAATATTAGCTATAATCATAAAACCTTTAAAATCGGGTTAACAGCTGTAAACTATCAATATAGTGCAAGCTTACTAAAGGATACCACTCCCGAAAATCAGTTTAAGTTTCAAGGGAGCGAAAACAGCAACTTAAGTTTCGATTATCAGTTTGGATTTTGGGACTTTTCGTTTTTTGGCGAAGAAGCCATTAGTGCCAATGGAAGTATGGCTTTTCTAAACGGAATGTTGGTTCGTTTAGCACCCCAAATATCCCTTTCGGCATTGCACCGGCACTATGATAAAAACTACCAGGCCAATTATGCCAATGCATTTTCAGAAGCTTCGGGAACAAACAATGAATCGGGTTTTTATTTTGGTTTGGAATTACACCCCGCGAAATACTGGACCATTAAGCTATTTTATGATTCCTATCGGTTTCCATGGATAAAAACAGGAGCAGATGCGCCTTCCAATGGAACGGAATGGTTTTTTCAGACAGATTATCAACCCAACAGAAACCTGAGCATGTACCTGCGTATTAAGAATGAAGAAAAGCTTGTGAATGACAACAATGTTAGCGGAATCAAGAATCTTACCGGGCAATCGCTTTTTAAGTTCAGGTATCAGTTAAATTACCGGGTTAACGAGCAAGTGGCACTAAAAAGCCGGATCGAAACATCAAGCTATCAGAAATCGGGTTTAACCGAAGATGGATACATGATTTACCAAGATATTTTTTATGATTTTGAGAAAATACCGTTATCGTTTAATATGCGCTATGCAATGTTCAATACAGACTCGTACAACACCAGAATTTATGCTTACGAAAGTGATATTTTGTATGCCTTTTCCATTCCGGCTTACTACTCAAAGGGCAGCCGTTTTTATGTGAACCTGAAATATACCCTGCTGGATTTTATTGATATCTGGCTAAAATATTCACAAAGCTATTATTCCGATTTAGACGTAATTTCATCGGGATTAAACCAGATTAATGGCAACACCAAATCGGAAATTAAAGCCCAGGTGAGAATTAAATTTTAAAGATATATGTACAATAGATCTTAGTAGAGACACTTTATGGAATTAGGATGAAATATTAATAAAGACAAAATCAAATTTTAACATGAAATACTATAAACTAATATTACTGTCAATTTTAAGTTTAACCGTTTTCTTTTTTAATGTATCAGCACAACGGAGAGAAGGAGATATTGAAAGAAAGGCAGGGAATTACGAAAAAGCAATTGGCTATTACTTGAAAGAAGATTTATCGTCGAGTATTGCATTGAGACTTGCAAAATGCTATGCTATGATCGATCAACCAGATTATGTCTTTTACTATTTAAATATTTTTGTAGAACGTGAAAAAGAAAATTTACCTGTTACATCACTAGAAGATATTGAAGAATTTGAAAAGTTTAGAGAACATGTTGAATGGGAAAAGCTGATAAACAAATGCATTCAGTTTCACGAAGCATTTGAAGCTAAACTAAATATCCCATTACGGGACTCCATAATCGAAATGAGACGAATTGACAATTATTACCAGGAGAAATTTGACAGTATCATGCTTACCAATGATTCTGTTTTAATTCAGTCTTTTAAGGAAGAATGGAACGCTGCAGTAAAGGAAAATGATTTAAAATTAGCAAAAATAATAGATACTTATGGTTGGCCAACCAAAGAGCTGGTAGGAAATAATGCAAGTGGCGAAGTTTTTTTTCTGGCACAACATTCTTTAGACGTTGAACTGCAAAAAAAGTGTCTAAAGAAGCTTAAACAAGTTTTCAACAATAATGTTAACGACTTAATTCAGATCGCATACCTGGAAGATAGAATATTAGTAACAACCGGACAAAAACAACTTTATGGCACTCAATACAAAAAAGGAAAATTGTATCCAGTAGACGATCCTGATAATTTAAACAGAAGACGAGCCCAAATAGGCTTAGCCCCTGTACAATTTATTCCAACAGTTACTTATGCAAAGAATTTAATCCCAAATTATGGCTTTGAGCTTTATTCCGGAAACGAATTCCCCAAATTCTTAATACAAATCGATGGTGGGTGGAAAATGGCAGCAGGAGAAAGCTTCTCATATTTAACTAATGAATCTAGAACATCTCATAGTGGAAATTTTATACATATTTGTAAAGATCAGTCTTATTTTAATTCCTACACAGGTAATGCTTACGTTAGATACTCCAATAAGTATCAAGATTATGTCACACCACAACTATTTCAGGTTGAGCTAAAAGACTCATTATTCAAAGGTGATGAATATCTGATTGAATATTATATTAGGATCCAGTCTAGAAGTAAATTTGCGACAACCCATAAAAATGATGTTTGTATCTTTTTTTCAAGATATAAATATAACTATAAGATAACCAGCATTTCTAAAGATAAGGTTACATTTAAAGAAGACTTTAAAATGACACCAGACATTTACTTCTATGAAAACAGACCTATTGAAGATTTTTCGGAATGGACAAAAGTTTCTAACAAATATGTAGCTAAGGGTTGGGAAAAATACTTTCTTATCGGAAGCTATGGCTACATAAAATTTGATTGTTCTATAAGCATAGATAATATTACGTTACGAAAAATTCCTAAAACCAATATTAATATTGAAAACACTAATGTTGGAGATGCAATTATTTTAGAAAATATTTCGTTTGAGCTAAACAGCTCAAAATTAACAGAATCATCCTACCCAACTTTAAGTCAATTGGTGGAACTCTTTCATACATATCCTAATCTTATACTAGAAATTGCCGGCCATACAGATAATACAGGAAATAAAGATGCTAACCTAAAACTATCCGAAAACAGGGCTAAATCTGTTGTTAGCTACCTAATATCTGAAGGTGTTGAATCAAAAAGGGTTCATGCAAAAGGATATGGAGAATCCTTTCCCATAAGTGATAATAAAACAGAACAAGGCCGAGAAGAAAATCGACGAGTAGAATTTAAAATATTACAGCGTTAGTTTTTTCTAATACTGAGATTAAAAATTAAGAAACAACTTATTTTTTACTTTGCGTTCCGATAATTATCGGAATTGTGGCTTCTTCGTAAAAGCCCTGTTACATTTTTATTATGAGATATTTTTAAACGCGATTCAAATCTTCCGATTTTTCAAATTCAATGGTGCTATTCACCTTTATGTCTTTAATATTTAGTTGCAGATTGGAAATTCCGCGGAAACAATTTTCGTCGACCGAATAGCAAATATCGAAGAAAT
>CAYVEW010000173.1:0-5244 GCA_964450375.1 uncultured Bacteroidales bacterium | reverse complement strand
AAAAGATTATATGCATTAAAACGTCCAACAAAATAGGTCCAAACATCCATTCCATCCACACTCAGCATCGATCCTTCGAAATGACTCTCGATAATTTTAGCCTTAAAATCCGCAGCCGAACGAACGGCGTAGTTTTTATATTTTGCCCTGGTGTTTTGTACCATCACCATCCCGTTTTTATCGTCGGTATTGATTAGAGCAAAACTTTCCGGTTTTAAATCATCAAAGAATTTTTTCTTTGCTTTAATATATTCTGCAAAAGTTTTATGGTAATCTAAGTGATCGTGCGTGATATTAGTAAATACAGCACCTGTAAAATCAAGTCCTGCAATTCTGTGCTGATCAATGGCATGCGAGCTTACTTCCATAAAGCAAAATTCGCAACCAGCATCGACCATTTGCTTCATCAGTTTGTTCATCTGAACAGCATCGGGAGTTGTGTGTGTAGCTTCAATTATTTCATCATTGATATAATTACGAACGGTTGAAAGAAGCCCTGCACTATAACCCAGTTTCTTAATTAGATTATATAGTAATGTAACAGTTGTGGTTTTCCCATTGGTTCCGGTTACACCTACTAGTTTTAATTTCGATGAAGGATGATCGTAAAAGGCGGAAGCCAACTCACCTAAGGCTTTTGAAGAATTTTCAACTTGAATATAAACCATCTCGTCGACTAAGGAAGCTGGCAGTTGCTCGCATAAAATTGCTTTTGCTCCTTTTTCAATGGCCATATTAATAAACTGGTGCCCATCAATCTGAGTACCTTTAACTGCTGCAAATAAGCAACCTAAATCCACTTTACGGGAATCAAAAATGATACTGGTAACCGGCATTTCAGTGTTACCAATTATTTTAATTGTTTCAATATTCGTTAATATGTCGCTTAAAACTTTCACTAGCACTTTAATTTATTACAGACATTTCCAGAACTACCAAATCACCATTAGAAATTCTTGAACCGGGTATTATCGATTGACTTAAAACTGTACCGCGTCCTTTAAACTCAACACTTAATCCGGCATTCTCTAGAATAAAAATGGCATCCTTTACTCCCATCCCTTTTACATTGGGCATTAAGTTTTCTACCATTGTGCGATTATCTAGTTTTACACAAGAATCCAGTTTCGTTGTTATCACCCAGTCGCTACTTACTGTTTCATCATTAACACCTATACCCAAATCTGTTAGAGCATATTTTAATTCTTCTCTGCTACTATTTTTGGTATAAGGTACTTTTTCATCATTATTGATATGTTTATCGGCAGCATTCAATCCGTCGTGCATTTCCAGGTTGGTTGAATACACTTTATCGGCAATTTCCTTAAAAACAGGTCCGGCTACCAGGTTTCCATAATAAACATTTCGCGAAGGCGCATTAACTACCACAATGCAAGAATATTTTGGATTATCTGCAGGAAAGTAACCTGCAAACGAAGCCTGGTAACTTATCTTTGACTTATCACTGTAACCCGATTCTTTATTTGCAATCTGCGCTGTTCCTGTTTTTCCTGCTATTTTATAATTCTGATTTTTTAAGTTCTGAGCCGTTCCCCTTTCTACCACTCCTTCCAACATAATTTTTATTTTATGCAAAGTGGATCTGGAACAAATGCTTTGTTTTAAAACTTCGGTATCAAAGTTCTTTACAACATCGCCATGATACATTAAGGATTTAACAAATTTTGGTTTTACCATTTTACCGTTGTTCGCAACAGCATTGTACAATGTAAGAGTTTGTAGTGGTGTTAATCTAACCTCGTAACCAATAGACATTTGTGGCAATGAAACTCCTGACCACAGTTTGTCGCCCGGGTATTTTATTTCCGGTTCTCCTTCACCTTTTATTGAAATCCCTAATCGGTTATTGAGATTTAATCCATACAACCGGTTAATAAACTTTTCCTCTTTCCCGGTATAATAATCTGTCACTAGTTTAGATATACCAACATTTGATGAGAGTTCAAAAATCTCCTGTATGGTTAAAACACCGTGCCCGCCTTGTTTTGTATCTGCAATTTTTTTATCGTAATACTGAATTACTCCGTTTCCGGTATTTAGCGTATCGTCCAAATCGACATATCCATCTTCGAGCAAAGCAATCATTGAAGCCAGTTTAAATGTAGATCCCGGAGCGCGACTTTCGCCAATAGCGTAATTATAGGATTCTTTATAAAAACCATCCTTGTTTCGTTCGAGGTTCACGATCGCTTTGATTTCGCCCGTTGACACTTCCATAAGCACTGCAGTTCCATGATGCGCTTCGTGGCGCATTAACTGCCTTAACAAAGCACTTTCTGCCACATCCTGAATAGCCACATCAATTGTAGTAACCACATCCATACCATCTTTTGGCTCCACTTCATTGCCATCATGAACAGGCATCCAAATATTTCCGTTGATACGTTGCATGAGACGAACTCCCTCAACACCTCGCAATTCGTTATTGAATGCATTTTCGATTCCTACAACGCCACCATGATCGGAAGTATAACCTATTGTTCTTGATGCCAAACTAACATGTGGTTGTATTCTTAAATTATTTTGCATAGCAATAAAACCGCCTTTATACTGCCCAAGGCGAAATATTGGAAAAGTCTTTAATTCTTTCAACTGATTGTAATTAACCCGGCGCTTGATTAAATGAAATCGCTCGCCATTTCTGCGAGCTTTTATCAATTCGTTTTTGTAAGCTGCTGCTGTTTTATCTTTAAAAAGCTCTGATAATCGGATTGCCAACGAATCTATGTTCGAATTAAAGGTTTGATCATCCATTCCTGTGCTTCGGGTGTCCATCCTGATTTCGTAGTATGGCACCGAACTTGCCAGCAATCTTCCGTCGGCAGCCAGTATATCTCCCCGGTTGGATTCAATGGTTATATCCTTCAGTGTTAACGATTGCGCCTTTTCTTTCCATTTACTTCCTTCGATTAATTGTAAGTAAAGAATTTTGCCAAGAATTAGAAATGCAAAAGCAAGCATGATAATGTATATCACACCAACTCTCCATACTATTTCTGATTTTAATGACATATATAAGTTTATTCTTCAATTACAATTTTTCTTGGTGGTTCAACCGATTCTTTTAATCCTAATCCACGTTTTTCAACTAATTTCGATACTTCAGACTGTTTGCTAATAAACATTAACTCCGATGATGTGGTAATAGCCTCAGCCCTCAAGTCATTTATTTCTTTAGTTAGCTCCACATTTTGCCGTACTACTTTTTCTGCATGATATCGATTAGCGATGTAGATAAATGCAAGAATTACCAGAAAAACAATGTAAGGTAATTGCCTTATAATAAAATCGTTGGCAATTAATGAGCCATCCAGAAGTTCCTTCACAGAACCAAATTTCTGCTCTTTACGTTCTTGTTTTTCCTCAACAAATTCTACGTTATCTTTTTTATCACCAATCATCGTTTTTTTGCTATTCTTAGTTTTGCGCTTCGTGCCCTGTTATTTTCTTTTATTTCCTCATCTGTAGGAACAATAATTTTCCGGTTTACCGCTTCGAAAGGCACATCGGCTATTCCGTAAAAATCTTTTTCAGCTTCACCTTTAAACACTCCACTTCTGATAAAATTTTTTACCAGTCGGTCTTCCAAAGAATGATAGGTTATAACCACCAATCGGCCACCCGGTTTTAACACCTCGGTTGTTTGCAAAAGCATTTCTTTTAAGAACTCCATTTCGCGATTCACTTCAATACGCAAAGCCTGAAATACTTTTGCCAAGAACTTATGTTCGGCATGTTTTGGCAAAAAAGGCATTAAAACATCAGTTAACTCCTTAACCGTTTCAATCGCTTTTTCCGACCTTTTATCTGCAATGACTTTAGCAAGTTTTCTGCTATTTTTCAGCTCTCCATACTCCCAAAAAAGGCGAGCTAAATTAGCTTCATCATATTCATTCACAATGTTTTTAGCCGAAACCTTTGCACTCTGATTCATTCTCATGTCTAATTCACCATCGAAACGAAACGAAAACCCTCGTTCCGGGTCATCGAAATGGTGCGATGAAACTCCCAGGTCGGCTAAAATTCCATCCACTTTATCAATATCATGATATTTCAAAAAATTCTTTAAGAACCTGAAATTGTGATTTATAAAAACAAATCGTTCGTCATTGATCAAATTAGGCAAAGCGTCATCATCCTGATCGAATGCAACCAGCTTGCCTGTATTTATATGTTTTATGATTTCGCGAGAGTGGCCTCCACCTCCAAAAGTTACATCGACATAAATCCCATCGGGCTTAATTTGCAAGCCTTCAACACTCTCCTTAAGCAATACTGGTGTATGATAAGCCATGTACTATTCAATTTCCTGATTTAAATTTCCTCCCATAATTTTCTCAGCCAATGAAGCAAAATCGTCTTGATTTTCTTCCGCTGAATCATACAACTCTTTCGACCAGATTTCAATTTTACCGTCTTGTCCCGCTAAAATTGCTTCTTTAGTGATTTTTGCCAAATCGAGCAATCGTTTCGGAATAAGCAATCGATTATTGCTATCCAAAACAATTTCTGCAGATCCCATATAAAAGTTTCTTAAAAATTTATTGTGCTCTCTGTTATATGGATTAATTTTGTTGCGAATGATTTCGTTTTGTCTTTCCCACTCGTGCATCGGAAACAAAACCAAACATTGTTCAAAGATGTCTTTTTTAACAACAAAGCGACCGTCAGAAACAGAGTCCATCTGCTTCTTAAGCTGTGCGGGAAAGGTAACACGACCCTTTATATCCACCTTACAATCGTAATCGCCTATAAATGTTGTCATTTAAGTATATCTCTTTAACTTGTAAAAATATACAAAAATTTCCCACATTTCACCACTTTAACCCACTTTTTACCACTTTGTTGATAACTTTTTATAGGTCAACCTTAACGAAACTCCTTCTCATCAATCTAAAATAATTATTTTTATATTGATTTATAGGATGTTATGTGAAATGACAAAAATAGATTCTACAAAAAGAATGAAACTAATTTCAACAATAAAACGGTCTTCGATGTTGAATAAGACATTGGTAAATACCAAACAAACTTATTGCGCCGACATTAAGTATTTACCTATTCCGATAAGTTATCACATTGTGAAACCGAAAGAAAGTTGATAGACAACGCTTCGATCAACGTTATTAAAACCGCTCAACGGCTAAAGAAATAGTCAATAATCTGCCATTATAACTTATTTTTCGTAACTTAAAAAAACATAGCTGTGTAAGCGTTATGAAA
>CAYVEW010000172.1:0-5294 GCA_964450375.1 uncultured Bacteroidales bacterium | reverse complement strand
GGTTTGATACAAGTATCAAACCCGTTAGGGATTTTATTCCCGTATAAAAATAGCGTAGTAACAAACAGGTTTATTCCTGAATGGCTACGCTTTTTCATTTGGTAAATCGACTTTACCAATTCCGTTATAGAAGATATCTATCTTCATTTGTCTATGACCATCGACCTTTTCTGCGTTGTGGATGATAATCTTTTCTATAAACTCTCTAGCTACTTCATGAGTCAGTGTATCAATTCTTGTGTATTTTTGGACTAGCTCCATGAAATGAGAGGTAGATGCTGATTGCTCATTAATAGCCTTGATTTTACCTTCTAGCTCTACAATCTTTTCTTTTAGTGAAGCTTGCTCTAGTTCATAGTTTTCATTCATTTTCTTGAATCGTTCTTCAGAGACTACTCCTGAAATCTTATCTTCATATAGGTTTTGAATGATTGAATCAAGTTTCTCGATTCTGGCTTTTGATGCGTTTAGCTCTTTGTTGAGAAGATTAAGTGATTTCGTGATATTCGCTGTCGACTCACTGGACACAAGCTTCATGAATTCATCCTCGTGTTTCTTGGCAAACTCAATATGACGCTTGATATCTTCAAGGACGATTTCATCGATAATTTTAATTCTTATTTGATGAGCTGAGCACAATCCTTGTCTCTTGCGGTAAGTAGAACAACAATAATAATATGATTCTGGTTGAAGTGATTTAGTTCTGCAGACATATAGCTTCTTGCCACAGTCCGCACAATATATCATTCCAGATAGAACAGGCATTTCACCCATTGGTGTATTAGCCCTTTTTCTGCCTTCCTTTAGCCTTTGCACAATGTCAAATGTCTCTTGGTCGATAATAGCTTCATGAGTGTCCTTGATAATTACCCATTTTGAAGGTGGGTTAATAAAGGATTTTTTGTTTTTGTAGGACTTTCTGCCAGTTTTGAAATTAACCGTATGACCTAAGTATTCTTGTCTTGATAAGATATCTGAAACGACTGACCAATCCCACCAATAAGGGTCTATGTTGTCTTTGCTATGGGTGTTAGGTATTCCTTTAGCGTTCTTGTAAGAAGTAACATTAAGCACCTTTCGATCACTTAGGATTGTCGCAATCTTAGATGGGCCATTTCCTTGTACTGCTAAACGGAATATCTCTTTAACAACCTCGGCAGCCTCTTCATCGATAAGCCAGTTGTATTTGTTGTTAGGGTCTTTCTTATAGCCGAACACTGGAATAGGAGCGGTAGGTTTTCCTGAATCACTCTTGGCTTTGATAACGGCTCTAATCTTCTTTGAGGTATCTTTTGCATACCATTCGTTGATGATGTTTAGGAAAGGAGTGAAGTCGCTATCTTGTTGGTTAGCAGAGTCAACACCAGAATTAATAGCTATGAACCTTATCTCATTCTCAGGGAATAGAATCTCGGTATAATAGCCGACCTTAAGGTAATCTCTACCTAAACGGCTCATGTCTTTTACGATGATCGTGGCGACTTTATCTTGGTTAACAAACTCCATTAATCGTTGCCAATCAGGTCTATTGAAGTTCGTTCCAGAATAACCATCATCTACAAAGAATTCAGTATTTTTGAAACCATTATCATCTGCGTATTTCTTAAGAATGTCCTTTTGATGAATGATTGAGTTTGAGTCACCTTGTAATTCGTCATCTCTAGAAAGACGGCAATAAAGTGCGGTGATTTTAGTGTTATCTGTTTGCGGCATCGTCATTGCCTCCTTTCTTTGAAATGACCATTATGGAATCGATGGTTCCATCTTCGAATAACTTTAAAGCGTATTCGATTGCTTGTTGCTCGCTCCAGCCGAGTGACTTCTTGTAGTACTCGATTAGATGCTCGATGCCTTGAATCTTGGCACCTTTTGCTTTGCAAAGCTTTATGAGTTTTTGCTTGTAATCTGACATAAATACACCTCCTGATGTCAGTGTATATACATCACTCTTAATCCCTAAAATAGCAACTCATTTGTCCGATATAGATGAACCTTTTTGTTTATCTTTTGACTCGTTTAAAATGAGTTTTTTTAGCTTTTCTTTTAGTACCTTTTCAGACTCCTCACTACAAGGTATGGAGCTGATGACATAGGTGATATTATTGATTTCTTTTGTATATGTATTAGTCTCCATAATCGTAGTGGCAACACTATCCCAGGGAGCGGTTTAACTCCCCAGAATAGGCCCATAATTGGCTTACGTTGCGTTTATTCCTCCGTATGGATAACTAATGCCTTAACAGCATTAACGTCGGTTAATTTGGCATCTAAGCGTTCAATACCTGCGTATCCGTATTCGCCATTAGCGATGTACTTTTCAGTAAGTATCTTGATGCTTAATGGCTTTCTGATAAGGATATAAAGGTAAGAGAAGTCACCGAATAGGACTGTGTTGTCATCAAGGGAATTAACGATGATGACTTCCTTGTTGAAGATGGATTCGCCATTGAATAATGGATTGCCATTACTATCCTTGATACCCTTGACCTTCATAGCCATTGCGTCTGACATTATCCAAGTTGCATTGACTCTTAAATCCTTATGTAAAGAGAAGAATAACTTAACCATCTCATCATAAGTAAGAGCATCTGCATTAGATTTAGCAATATCAGTGTTCACGATGCCTAATGGCTCATTGTCGCCTGTGCCATTGATAAGCAATGATTCCTCAGCAATAGCAAATCTCTTGGCAAACTTTGTGGAAAGGTAATCCTCCACATCGAAGTGCTTGTCGTTGACGAATGCTAATTTAAGCTTCGCAAGTGAACCGATTTTGTAGGAAGAGAATCTGATTTCCTTTGATTCATCATCGCTTTCAGGTAATGCTTGTCCTTCGCCTACGATAGTGGCTTTGCCATTTGATGTAGTTGCGACAACTGTACCTTCACCATCAACTGTGAAGATAGATGCAACATTTCTGATTGGATTGTATTTTGCAAGTGTATCCTCAGTCTTAGAGTCCACGCTTGGCATAGTAAGGTAAGGTTCCTTGTCGTAATTAAGGATTGAACGATCGTTGTTGGTCATTTTGTTTGTAAGCATATGACCGAATGCTTCTTTGTAAATGCTTGTGTTAAACATGTTATTTATTTCCTCCGTTATGTTTAATTGATTCGTATCTCTTGATTAGGTCTTTCTTGTAGCCTTCAGAGATAATCTTTAAGTGGACGGCATAGTCCATCATGGCATCGAATGAGCCGTAGAACTTGCTGTCGTTGTTGATTTGAAGATTACAGTATCTTGCCTCATCGCCTCTAGGGATAAGGAATACGGCACTCTTGCTGTCATCGATGACCACCATATCAAGTAAGATGAATGATGAGAAATCGATGTGGGATCGTAGGTGCTTTTGAAATTTGATAGGTAATTCCATTAGTCCTTTACCTCCTTGAATCTCTTGTCGCAGTAGTTCTTGGCATCAAGTAATGTTACGAATACCACTACAGACATACCTGCAACAACCCTATATGGCATAGGAGTGTTGGATACTCTTGAAACGATGACAGGTCGTTCCATCTTGTCTTGGTACAATGCGACACATTCTGAATTGGGTTTAGAGAAAATGGCTTTGTCGCTAGCTCTAAGTCTAGGCATTGGACCGTAATAAACTCTTGGTTTCATTGTCTTTAATCCTCCATTTGAAATGATTTTTTGAGTTTTTTGAATTAGGGCATATACCCCGTTTGAAATCGAATTTTTATGCGTGAAACCCCATGGCCGGTCTCGGAATCGATAGTCGTAGAGATTGATTGACCCCTAGGGGTCACTGCAGTTGTCGTAGTTGTCACTGCATTTATGGCTTAAATATTTATATTTAATAATTAATTAATATTGAAATAAGCTTCTATACGACAGCACGACAACTACGACAACTAGACCTTAAGGAGGGTGCTCCTCATCGTAGATTGCAGGATTCACCTCATAGATCGTGCCTCTGTTGTGTGCCCTTGAGGTTCCTTGCTTCTCACGAAGATAACCATTATCAACAAGAAGAGTAATAACTGCTGTTGCCTTGTCTTTCTTGTTCATGAACTTCGTGGTTCTGCAAGCATCCCTGAACGAGATTTCATTGACCTTTGAGGTTTTTAGCTTCTCAAGGAAGTTAAGTGCTTGCTTCTTGATGGTCGAGTCGTCCATGAAGTCGAACGCATACCTAGCGTGCTCAAGGAAGTAGTCACCAAGCTTAATAGCGTTTTCCATATCTTCCTTTTGAACCATCCATTCGGCTGAATCATCGGTTGAAGGAGTATATAGGAAAGCATCGTATCTGACGTTCCTTGCACGAGTTATCAATGCGGATATCCTTAGGATGTTGCCGACAAGCTTTCCCGCCCATCCTCCTATTTCCTTAAGGTCAGTAACAAGCCTTGATTCGAATGACTCGTAATATTCCTTTAGTAATGAATAGGCATCATCAGATAGTGAGATAAACTTAGTTATCGTTCTTGGTTCATTGAGTATCTCGTGGATAAGGTCGCTGAACCTTTTCTTGTTGTCAAAGTCGATTGGCTTTGTCTCAAACCTTCTTGACCCGACAAGTGATTTAGGGACTGAGTATAAGAATCTTGCCGATAAACCACGTCCTGTGAAAGTGCCATTGTTAACCACGTTCTCTAGTACCTTTGGTTGTACCGTTAGAAGAATGGTTAGTCTTGGGTTCTTCACATAAAGCGATGGCCTGCCGATACGGCTTACCTTAATGAAGTCACCAGAGTAACCCTTTAGGAATATGTCGATGTTGGGGAAATTAGTGTAGCTTCCAGACAGGATATCGAAGATACCGCCTTCACTAGAAACCAGAGCAATGCATCCATCTTGGCTCTCTATCTCATTGGTTAGGCTTTCAGATGTGACATCATCCAGAGTAAGCGATATAGGTTTAATCACCTTATGGCTAGAGAACTTGGAAAAAGCCTCATCATATTCGTCTTTTGTGATTTTGCCGTTTTCATAGTCCTTGGTAGCCTTTTTGTAGCGTTTCTCAAGTGATGAATGTTCCTCTTGGCTCTTTAGGACGTCTATTGAATGACGCTCATTGTAATCAGCCTCGAAGGATTGGATGACCTTTATTATTTGGTTGAACACAGCTGACTTCCTGTCTGATGGCTCAGCGACAATCATGCAGTAAAGGGACAATTGCTCCTCCCAGTCAGCCTTGCCTACGACCTTGTATCTTGGTTGCATAGCAATGGACATAAGTGCTAGTGATGCGACGCCTGCCATATCGATAGGAGTTTGGGTCGATTCAGCAACATCTACTACATAATCCTTCAATGCATCAGGAAGAGCATCTA
>CAYVEW010000171.1:0-5325 GCA_964450375.1 uncultured Bacteroidales bacterium | reverse complement strand
AAAAGAGCGGTTTTCCACACCGCTCTGTATTTATATTGAAACCCTGAACCCATAAGTTATTTCTTTATCTTGAAATAACTAATTACATCGTTTAAAGCATCGGCTTGCTGCGATAAATCATTCGAATCATCGTTTAACGAGTTAAATAATGATACATTTTGTTGTGTTATTTGATTTAACGATTGCAAAGCATGATTTACCTGGTTTGAGCCTGAGTTTTGTTCCTGACTGGCTGCTGCAATTTCCTGAATTAATTTTGATGTTCTTTCAATTTCAGGAATAACTGTATTAACCAGACTTTGCGCTTTTTCAGTTGCTGTTACACTCGACCTGGAAAGCGCTTCAATTTCTTCTGCTGATGATTTACTGCGTTCGGCCAGTTTTCGTACTTCGGCAGCAACCACTGCAAAACCTTTACCGTGCTCACCGGCCCGGGCAGCTTCAACTGCTGCATTAAGAGCTAATATGTTGGTTTGAAAAGCAATATCATTAATAATTCCTATTTTTTCGGCAATTGAATGTATTGCCAATAAGCTATCATTCGCGGCAGAACCAACTTCTTTACTTTTATCAGCTGCATTCTGCGATATCTTTTCTGTTTCTCTTGAGTTATCTGTATTTTGCTCAATGTTAGCAACCATTTCTTCCATCGAAGCTGCTAACTCTTCCGATGATGATGCCTGTGAGCTTGCTCCATTGGATAAGTCCTGCGATTTTTTATTAATCTCAATACTCTTATTGGAAATATATTTAGCCGATTCTGATAAGGATGTAACCATTTCGTTAAGTTTTTCGGCCATATTACTTAATGATTTTGCCAAATCACCAATCTCATCATTTTGTTTAATATCTACTTTTACGGTTAAATCACCATTTTCGATTGCTTTTGCGAATTCTGCTCCCTTTTTAATAGGTATTGTAACAGATCTGTTCACATACATCAATACAAGTATAAAAATAACTATAATGATGATGGTTGTTATGATGATAAATTTCGGAAAATTCTGAAATGATTTCTGCATATCGCTGATGGCATTGTTTGATAAGGCCGATTGATCGTCAATAATTTGATCTAATTTTGCGATTGCATGATCTGTTTTTACAATCAGCTCACCTTGTTCTTCAACCAGGGGCATTACATCAAACATCACCATAATATCATCGTAGCTGTCAAAACTGTTTAACTCGCCCATGATTTTCTGGTGCAATGGAATAATCGTATCGTTAATTGTAAACTCAACTTCCGACAGTAAGATTTGGTTTTCTTTATTCCAGGCATCAGAAAGAGCCCTTAAATTTTTTAAGGTCGATGGCAAGTCTTTATCAAGTACTTCTTTTAATAAAAGTTTATCCGGGGTGTCGTTTTGTTTTTCGATATACACCCAGTTTTTTATAAGCATCTTTGAATCAACCAGCAACTTTCTCAGTTGAATTAAGTTGTTCGTTGATGGGTTAAATGTTTCGATGATCTGATTATTAAGCCTGCTGTTCTGTAAGGATGAATTTAAGGTTACTACAGCATTTATAATTAAAGCTAATAAAATGACACCAAACCCAATAATTAATTTTCTCCCAATTGTTAACTTCATATGCAATCCTTAGTAATTATTACGTGCCATTTCAGATACCTTTGAATGGAATTTTAGCCCGTGCTTTAATGCATTTTCTTTACTAAAGTCGTACTTAAGCCTGTCACCCTCCATTAAGAACTGAATAGCTGCTCCTTTGGTTATTCCAGAGTTACTGTCGCTAATTATTAAAACATGTACTCCGGTTTTAGAGTGTATGTTGGTTAAATCATTCGATTTTAAAGCATCAACAAAAATTACATGGCATTTGGCAACTTCATCAATGTTTCTAAAATACTTAACTACAATATTTTGTGTAACATTCTTTTTGCCTGAAGTAGCTCTTTCTAATTCACTTGCTAAATCGCGGTCGCCTAAAACGCCCATCACAAAATCGCCTGTTTTTTCGGTTTGTGGCCAATCAAAAAACTTGGTGAAATTGTACATAAACATTGCCTGAGCTCTGGCTAACTCAACCTGCGCATAGTTGAATTTAACAATAGATATAACAAAAAGTACTGATAAAATGAATCGTTTCATAATTAAGATTTTTGAGTTTTAATTTTATGCAAAAATTGCATGATTTATTTAAATTAACAATTGGATTAAGGTGATATTCCTCTTTATAAAATGGTGATTTACATCACTCTTTTTTACGTTATAATTTATCTTTTGGTTTTAAAATAATCGGTTAAAAGTTTACTGCATTCTAATTCCAGAATACCGGAAACAACTGTCGTCTTTGGATGCAGCAGTCTGGAACTGTAATTACTATAACCACGTTTTTTATCATAAGCTCCAAAAATAATTTTTGATACTTGAGTCCATCCGGAAGCTCCGGCGCACATTACACATGGCTCCAGTGTAACGTATAGCGTACAATCGATTAAGTATTTGCCTCCTAAATAATTTGATGCTGCTGTAAAAGCCTGCATCTCAGCATGTGCAGTAACATCATTCAGGGTTTCTGTTAAATTATGCGATCGTGCGATGATTTGATTGTTCACTGTAATAACAGCTCCAATAGGCACTTCATCTTTATCTAAAGCCTTGCGTGCTTCTTTTAAGGCTTCATTCATAAAATATTCGTCAGAATATAATTTCATTCCAAATGGTTTAGTGTATCAAAGGTACGATATTCGTCTATTTTTTGCATAAAATATTGATAATAATTAATGTGGTTGGTTTTTAATAAGGAAATAAAATCATATTTTCGCACATTATTAATGTTTTATTTAAGATATACGATCATTATGTACAGAACACATACATGCGGCGAACTAAGGATTGAAGACCTTGGTAAAGAAGTAACATTGAGCGGGTGGATACAAGCGATAAGAAATTTAGGGGGAATGACTTTTATTACCCTACGCGATAGATATGGAATTACACAGCTGGTATTCGATGAAAATACAAGCGATCAACTTAAAAACCAATTAGAAAAGCTGGGTAGAGAGTTTGTTATTAAGGTGTCAGGTAAAGTTCTGGAACGTAGCAGTAAAAATCCTAAAATGCCAACCGGCGATATTGAAATTAGTGTAAATACATTAGAGATATTAAATAAATCAGAAATACCTCCATTTACCATTGAAGACGAAACAGATGGTGGTGATGAATTGCGAATGAAATACCGTTACCTGGATTTAAGACGAAACCCTGTGCGCAAAAGTCTTGAGTTAAGACATAGAATGGGACAGGAAATCCGAAAATATCTGGATACAGAAAAATTTATGGAGATAGAAACTCCTTATTTGATTAAGTCAACACCGGAAGGAGCAAGAGATTTTATTGTTCCATCCAGAATGAATCCAGGCGAATTTTATGCCTTGCCACAATCGCCGCAAACTTTTAAGCAATTATTAATGGTGTCAGGTTTCGATCGGTATTTTCAAATTGTAAAATGTTTCCGCGATGAGGATTTACGTGCCGACAGACAACCTGAATTTACTCAAATCGATTGCGAAATGGCTTTTGTTGATCAGGAAGATGTGTTAAAAACATTCGAGGGTTTGGCAAAGTATTTATTTTCAGAGGTAAAGGGTATTGAGTTTAATCATGCATTTCCAAGAATATCGTATGATGATGCTATAAATTTATACGGTTCGGATAAACCCGATATCCGTTTTGGAATGACTTTTACTGAAATTACTGATGTTGCGCAAGGCAAAGGCTTTAAGGTGTTCGATTCGGTTGAATATATAGGAGGTATCGTAGCAAAAAATTGTGCAGATTATTCAAGAAAGCAAGTGGATGAACTCACTGCTTTTGTTCAAAAACCACAAGTTGGAGCTAAAGGATTAGTGTATGTTAAGTACAATCAGGATGGGACATTTAAGTCTTCTGTCGATAAGTTTTTTAAACCCGACGATTTCAAAAGCTGGGCAGATAAAATGGATGCAGTTCCAGGTGATTTACTCTTAATACTAGCCGGTGCAAAAGAGAATACTCAATCTGCTTTGGGTGTTTTGCGACTGGAGATGGGAGATAGGCTTGGACTAAGAGATAAATCGAAATTTGCACCATGTTGGGTTGTAGATTTTCCACTTTTGGAATGGGACGAAGATGAGCAGCGCTTTTTTGCAAAACATCACCCGTTTACATCGCCTAAAACAGAGGATATTAAATTGTTTGAGTCAGATCCCGGAAAGATGAGAGCTAATGCCTATGATTTTGTGATTAATGGTGTAGAAATTGGAGGTGGCTCCATTCGAATATTTAATGCTGATTTACAACAGAAAATGTTTAAAGCACTTGGAATTTCAGAAAATGAAGCAAATGATAAATTTGGGTTTCTTCTGAAAGCATTTAAATATGGAGCACCACCACATGGGGGTATCGCTTTTGGATTTGATCGCTGGTGTTCTGTTTTTGGTGGATCTGAATCCATTCGGGATTATATAGCATTTCCTAAAAATAACTCAGGCCGTGATGTTATGATAGATTCGCCTTCACAAATTGATAAAAAACAATTGGACGAACTAAATCTTAAATTTATCAAGGAATAATCGAAATTACAAAAGCCTTCTCAATTGGAAGGCTTTTATAATTTATTGAATGTATTGTATAAAATAGTTTTCCCTATAATATTGTATAAATTAAAATTACTTGTTTAGTTACCTACATCTAAACTGGTTATATCAACCTTTTTGTAATTAGCAGGAACCGTAAATTCAGAAGGATCCAGATTCTTTTTCTCTAAATTAGTTACTTCACTAATCGACTCATAACCACCATGGTAATTTACTGATTTCAGTGGAAATCCTTTTTTTGAGAACTCAATGTATTGATCATGTGACTGATAAAAATTGGTGGTGCCAGCCTGGCTGATAAAATCCTTAAAAATCTCATGAAACTTAATTGCATCAAATTCGGCGTTTGCTCTTTCCGATTCTGATAACCAGGCTTCTTCTTTTAGATTTCCGTTCACCATTATTTTGTATTTTACAGCTAAACGTCCGGCAATTCTCTCTTTCTGGTTAGTTTTTTCAATCTGTAATTCATATTCTTCTGGTTCTTCTCCGGCAAATTTCGATGGATTATCAATACTTTCCATCATGCCCTGATACATTTTGCGAATCATTTCTTTTTGATCTGCCGAGGCATTTAAAAGCTGTTCCTCCATTGCTGATTGCATAGCATTTTTAATTTCCACTTTATAATCAGCTACTTTACCATTCCAATAAACTTTTTTAGCAGGACTAATTAGTGTGATTGTTTCGGTATTCAAATTAAAAATTGTAATCATTTGATCTTGTAC
>CAYVEW010000170.1:0-5325 GCA_964450375.1 uncultured Bacteroidales bacterium | reverse complement strand
GAAGAAAACCTTATTAAGGTAAATAGTGTTACACATTTTAACGATCAGGTTTTTTATAAATTTAAAGGTAACTTTCAGGAAAAATAATTGAAGAAATGATTTCGGGCAAATACAAGGAATTATTCAGGGAGAAAAAGTGTTGCGTAATTATTCCAACCTATAATAATCATCAAACCATTGAAAAAGTAATTGGTGATGTATCGGAATATACCGATCAGGTAATTGTTGTAAACGATGGCTCTACCGACAATACACAAGATGTTATTTCAAAAATTGAACACATTGATATTGTAAGTTATCCTAAAAACAAAGGAAAAGGTTATGCCTTACGCCAGGGATTTAAGTTTGCCTGGAACAAAGGATACGAATATGCCATAACCATAGACTCCGACGGGCAGCATTTTGCTTCGGACTTACCCAATTTCATCAATGCCATTGATGAAAATCCGAATGCCATTATTATTGGAAATCGAAATATGGAACAGGAAGGAATTCCGGGTAAAAGTAGCTTTGGCAACCGATTTTCTAATTTCTGGTTTAAGTTCGAAACAGGAATAAAAATGCCCGACACACAATCGGGTTATAGATTATATCCTTTAAAACCATTGAGTAAAATGCGTTTTTTTACTCGAAAATACGAGTTCGAAATTGAAGTAATTGTGCGTGCCGCTTGGAAAGGTGTTGATGTTACTTCTGTGCCAATTCAGATTTATTATGCTCCTAAAGAAACACGCATTTCGCATTTCAGGCCTTTTAGAGATTTCTCAAGGGTAAGTGTTTTAAATACTGTTCTGGTATTTTATGCTTTACTTATTGTAAAACCTTTTCAGTTTGTTCGTAAATTGAATAAAAAGAACATACAGGAATTTATACGAACGCAGATAACTCAAAATCAGGAACCAAATATCAATATTACCCTAGCTGTAATGCTCGGATTATTTATGGGTGTAGCGCCGGTTTGGGGGTATCAAATGCTCATTGCTTTTGCGCTGGCTCACCTGTTTAAATTGAATAAAGTAATTGTATTAGTTGCTTCAAATATTAGCATTCCACCAATGATTCCGATTATCTTATACGCCAGCTTTAAAGCAGGAAGTTTTTTTGTAGATGCAGATAAATTGAATGTAGTTTTTCATTCAGATATCAGCTTAGATTTAATTAAAGATAATTTGGTACAATATATTGTTGGAAGTTTAGTGTTTGGTGTTGCATTAGCCCTAACTTTTGGATTAATAACCTATATTTTACTATTAATTTTCAGAAAAAAGCCGGTTTTAAAAGAACAAATTGTCAGGTAATTGCTACGATTCTATTTATTCTTACTTTTCAAAGTTAGATGAAAATCAAAATTGTATTTATCTTTGTGTAAGTCTGTGACTACTTAGTGAAATTTTGTGTAACAACTAAGCAATCAAATTTTACCACAAAGTAACACAAGGAACCACAGAGTAAAAACGACAAAAAATCTTATTCATAAAAAATGTCAAACATATTTTACTCCATATATCTAGTATTTAAAAGATTCCGATTTACATCCATTTTTATTGTTCTTTCAATTTTTGGTATCGCTGCTTTTTTGGTAAGCAAAATTCGATTCGAAGAAGACATTACCCGAATGCTGCCTTCGGATGCAAATATTCAACGCATCAGCAATGCATCACAGAATATTAATTTTATGGATAAGCTGATTGTGAATATCTCTTTAAATGATACCAATCAAATCAATCCGCAAAAACTAACTGAGTTTGCAGATTTATTGAACAAAGAACTGGAAAAATTCCAACCCGAATTAATTAAAAACATTAACTATACAGTTTCCGATAAGGTAGTTAATGATTTATACGATACTTTCTTTCAAAATCTACCCATATTTCTGGAAGAAAAAGATTATGCCAGAATCGATAGTTTAATACTGGAAGAAGCAATTGAAAAATCCATAAAGAACAATTTCAAAACCCTGATTTCACCGGCAAGTATGGTTATGAAGCAGTTTGTTATGAAAGATCCGCTTCATTTCACCCCTATTGTGCTGGAAAAACTGAATTCATTTCAAATTGGCGACAACTACGAAATTTATAACAGTCGCATTTTTACCAAAGACAAGAAGAATTTAAGTTTATTTGTTACATCGGCATTTCCGTCAGGTGAAACAAGGCAGAATGGTAAACTGGTACAAGCCATTAATCGAACAATTGATAGTCTTGAGCATCAATTCAATAACGAAATTAATGCACAATATTACGGTGCTGCTGCAGTTGCTGTAGGTAATGCAAATCGAATTAAAAAAGATATTCAGTTAACGGTAACTATTGCCATTATTATTCTACTGGTATTTATGAGCGTGTTTTTTCGAAAGAAAAGCATTTTCATCATATTATTCCTGCCGGCCATATTTGGCGGTAGTTTATCGCTGGCCATACTGTTTTTAATTCAGGGGAAGATTTCGGCTATTTCGTTGGGAATAGGTTCTGTTTTATTGGGTATTACCGTCGATTATTCCTTGCATCTGTTTACACATCATAAAAGTATTGGTGATGTAAAAAAAGTTTTGAGCGATATCTCATTACCTGTTTTAATGAGTACCTTAACCACAGCATCGGCATTTCTGTGTTTGTTGTTTGTTAGCTCAAAAGCATTACAGGATTTGGGAGTTTTTGCTGCCATTAGCGTTGTAGTTGCTGCCCTGTTCTCGTTGATTGTTTTACCACATTTTCTAAGACAGAAGGATTATGAAAAATCCTTAAACAATCAAAAGAAAACTCTTATTGAGAAATTTACTGCATACGCCTTTCATAAAAACAAATACCTGATTATAATTATTTTAGCCTTCACTGTTATTTCTTTTTTCTTTGCCGGGAAAACAGAATTTGACGGCGATATGGATAATATGAGTTACTTATCGCCAGAACTAAAAAAAGCCGAAGATGATTTGAATAAAATTGCCAATGTTACCTTAAAATCGGTTTATTTAATTAGCACGGGTAATAATTTACAAGAAGCTTTAGAAAATTCGGAAAAAGCCGTTCCTGAGCTTGAAAATCTTAAAGAAAAAGGACTCATTAATCAGTACACTTCGGTTAGTAAGCTTTTAATTTCAGAAGCGAAGCAAAAAGAAAGAATTGATCGTTGGAATAACTACTGGACAAAAGAAAAAATTGAAAAGCTTGAGTCTGCAATGCTTGAATCGGGACAGAAATATAAATTTAAACCTGATGCATTTTCTGCATTTTACAATTTACTGAATAAAGATTTTAACCCAGTTGATCCCACTGAATTAAGTGAAATACGTAAGCTTTTTGTGGATGAATTTATTACCGAGAAGGAAAATATTACAACGGTGGTTAGCGTATTAAAAGCTGATGAAATGGACAAACCATTCATTTATGAAAGCTTTCAGGACCAAACAAATCAAATTGTTTTCGATAAAAAATACATGACCGATAATTTGGTACGCGTTTTAAAAGATGATTTTAATTTATTGGTAAAACTATCGTTGGGCATTGTATTTTTAATCCTTCTATTATCATTTGGCAGAATTGAACTGGCTTTGTTAACCTTTATTCCTATGTCCATTTCGTGGCTCTGGACATTAGGGATTATGGGATTATTCGGAATAAAATTCACGATTTTCAACATAATTATATCAACCTTTATTTTTGGATTAGGTATTGACTACTCTATATTTATTATGCGTGGATTATTGCAAGACTATAAATATGGAGTAAATAATCTTGATTCGTATAAAACATCCATATTTCTTTCGGCAGTGACAACCATTACCGGGATTGGAGTGTTGATTTTTGCGCAACATCCTGCACTAAAATCAATGGCATTACTTTCCATTATTGGTATTTCATCGGTTATAATCGTATCGTATACATTAGAGCCTGCCCTGGTTAATTTGTTTTTACTAAATCGCAAAAAGAAAGGTAAAATAGCTTATTCATTTCAGGAATTCTTAAATTCAATCATTGCGTGGTCTATTTTTATTGGAGGATCGGCAGTTACAACAGTTATTGGTTTTATTCTCTTTAAGATTTTTAGGCTAAAACATCATAAGCTTAAGTTGATTTTCAACTATATAATACAAGCATCAGCAGCAGGTCTGTTCTATGGTATGCTAAATATCAGAAAGAAAACAATTAATCCCAATAAGGAAAGCTTTAAAAAGCCGAGCATTATTATATGCAATCATCAGTCGCATATCGATTTGATTTATAATATGGCCATGCATCACAAGCTGATTATACTTACCAACGATTGGGTTCAGAATAGTAAAATCTATGGGCAAATTGTTCGAATGGCTGATTTCTACCCTGTATCAGAAGGATATGAAGCCTTGATTCCCAGATTAAAAGAAAAAGTCGATTTAGGATATTCCATACTTGTTTATCCGGAAGGAACACGTGTTACCGATTATAAAATGAAACGTTTTCATAAAGGAGCTTTTTACCTGGCAGAAAAACTAAAATTGGATATCCTGCCAATAATTCTGCATGGAACAGGATACTGCATGACCAAAGGAGATGATTTATTGGTGAAAAACGGAACTGTTACCGTTAAGTTTTTAGATCGTATTTCGTATGATAATAAAGAGTTCGGAGATACTTATTCGGAAAGAGCAAAAATAATAGGACGTTATTTCAGAGAAGCTTATATGCAAATGCGTTGGCAACTGGAGAACACAAAATATTATCGTAATCAACTGATAAAAAACTACATATACAAAGGGCCTGTGCTGGAGTGGTATCTGAAGGTGAAACTTCGAATGGAAAATAACTATGAGCTGTTTAACTCAATTATCCCGCGATCAGGAAAAATTTACGATATCGGCTGTGGCTACGGATATTTATCCTATTTGCTTCATTTTGTATCAGATGAAAGAATTGTTACAGGAATTGATTACGACAGTGAAAAAATAAATGTTGCAAATAACTGCCCGTCGAAAAACGAGAAAGTGAATTTTGTGTGTGACGATATTACCAAATATGCATTCGAACCTGCAGATGTATTTTTATTAAGCGATGTATTGCATTATTTCCCAAAAGAAGACCAGGAATCACTCATTAAAAATTGTGTTGAAAACCTGAATGACAATGGCATGATTGTTATTCGCGATGCCAATACAAATCTTAAAAATCGACATAAGGGAACAGCCTTTTCGGAGTTTATGTCGACAAAAATTGTGGGCTTTAACAAAACAAAAGACGAGTCGAAAGAGTTATACTTTGTATCATCAGATGATATTTTTGAGATGTTTAAAAAGCATAACATGGAAGTAGAAATTGTTGATCAAACAAAACTAACTTCGAATGTTGTTTATAT
>CAYVEW010000169.1:0-5353 GCA_964450375.1 uncultured Bacteroidales bacterium | reverse complement strand
AAAGAATCAAAACCACATATAGGAATTTACGGGCGCCGGAATAATGGCAAAAGCTCATTAATTAATCGGTTAGCAGGACAAGAGATTGCTATTGTTTCTGATTTTGCAGGTACAACAACCGACCCGGTTAAAAAATCATTCGAAATTACGGGATTTGGACCAGTAATTTTAATTGATACCGCTGGAATAGACGATGTGGGTGAGCTGGGCGAAAAACGAATCGGCAAAACACTAAAATCAATTAAAGAAGTTGATCTGGCGATTTTGGTAATTGTGGAAAACACTTTTGGCGATTTTGAGAAAATGCTGATGGAAGAATTTAAGAAAACCGATACACCCTTTTTCATTGTCCATAATAAATCAGATGTACACCAGCTAAACGACCATACGCGATTACAAATTGTTTCGCAAACCAATACCGAACTGATTGAATTCGATACCATACAATCAGAAAACCTGGAAAAACTTATTCGTTTAATTAAAACCACCATACCGGAATCAGCTTATAAATCAACATCGCTAGTGGGCGATTTACTGTCGTATGGCGATATCGTTTTACTCATCACACCTATCGATATTGAAGCACCGGCAGGTAGAATGATTTTACCCCAAGTTCAGGCAATTCGAGATATTCTGGATAACGATGCAGTAGCTATTGTTTTAAAAGAACGCGAAGTTGATGCTTTTTTACGGAAGACAAAAATAACACCAGCCCTTGCTATTACCGATAGCCAGATTTTTAATAAAGCCGATGCATCCATACCCAAAACCATTCCGCTTACCAGCTTTAGTACCATTCTGGCTCGATACAAAGGCGATTTCGAAAACTATTTAAAAGGAACACCAAAAATAGCCGAACTTAAAGATGGAGATCGTGTTCTAATACTGGAATCGTGCACGCATCATGTATCTTGCGATGACATTGGTCGGGTAAAAATTCCTCGTTGGATTTCGAACTTTACCGGTAAAAAATTAGATTACGATACAGTAACCGGATTGGATCAATTACCCCGGGATATTAAGGAGTATGCTTTGGTTATTCAATGTGGCGGTTGTGTAATCACCAAAAAACAACTCCTTAACCGATTAAAACCTGCCATTGATGCCGGTGTCCCTGTAACTAATTACGGAATGGCCATTGCTTATGTTCAGGGAATTTACGAACGTGCCATTGCGCCTTTTGTTAAAACGAATCAATCATCGTTAGAATATTTATAAGCAAATGCATCTAAACACAAACAAACAGCAGGTATTGGTTCGTTTTTAGATTTTTTTGTTTTCCTGTGCATTTCAATTAATCAGTTATTACCGATTATAGTTATATAACAGCTTCCTATTTAGCTAAAGACGCCATTGGTTGAATTAATTTTTTTTGGTAAATCCGGCAGCGTACATTTGTTTTCATAAAGATTGTATGCGTTTCCCCGCAGAAGAATTTTAGGTTCATAAATAGTTAAATTATTCATAAAAAAATTCAGCATACAATCTTTTCTTCTTTTTAAGCCTTTTCAAATCCTGAGCAATACAAGAATTTCCTTATCTTTAAATCCATTTTTAGATTGTCATGAAAATCGGATTAATCAACCCCAATAAAGAATTAAAACATCCTGCTGTCCACCTGGGACTCGGATACCTGGCGTCGTATGCAAAACAATTTCATGCCGGGCTTGAATTTACATTAATCGATACACGTATTGCCAAAAAGAAAGAATTAAAAAAATTCCTGAACACTTCTTTTGATTTTATAGGGATTACTGCTTCCAGTCAGGTATTCTTAGAAGCTGTAGAGATTGCCAGACAGCTAAAGCAAAACTATCCCAAAATGCCTGTTTGCATTGGTGGGTCGCATGTTTCAACCGTAAAAGAAGAAGCACTTGAAGGCTTTCCTTTTGATTTTGGGGTTTATGGAGAAGGCGAACAGACTTTTACCGAACTCATCTCTCACCTAAAGGATAACACTGAAATTGAATCGATTGCAGGATTAATTTATAAAAACAAAGAAGGTGTAATTATACGTAATAAACCGCGTGCAATTATTCAGAATATTGATACTATCCCTTTTCCGGCTTACGAATTGTTTAAAATGAACCGCTATCCACAACACCGCTTAACAACCAGTCGCGGATGCCCTTTCAACTGTGTTTTTTGCAATTCACACTCATTGTGGACCAATAAATGGCGTAAACGCTCGCCCCAAAATATTATTGATGAGATCAGGCTGCTTATATCTAACTATCAAAACAAATCGATCGTATTTAACGACGACAGTTTTAATATTGATGCAAAAAGAGTGATCGGGCTGTGCAATCAAATCATTGATCAAAAACTAAATATACTTTGGTCTACATCCATTCGGGTTGATTTAATTACCGACGAAATTGCTCAGTTGATGAAAAAATCGGGCTGCTATAATGTAAGCATCGGAATAGAATCTGCCAATAATGAAGTATTGAAACGGATGAATAAAAATAATACCAAAGAAAAAATTTATCATGGTATTCAAATCCTTCGAAATGCAGGGATCGATGTGATGGGACAATTTATGATTGGAAATCCGGGTGATACATTGGAAACCGTAAAGGAATCCATTGAGTTTGCCAAAACATCGAACTTAACCGGAGTAGAATTCTATACGGCCTTACCATATAAAGATTCTTTGCTCTACGATTTTGTGCAAACGGAAGGTAAAATGCTAACTGAACAGGAAAGCTATTCTTATCATAGTATTAATCCCCGAATTATTTTTGAGACTATAGATTTTACATACGAAGATCGAATAAAAGCCATTGATCTGGCTGTAGAAAATGGTTACTACAATGCTTTAAGTACAGATAAAAAAATATTCTGGTTAGATTTAGGGAGAAATACCGCAAAACTCATTCAGAAAATTTTTGCAGGTTCCACAGGTAATAAGATGTATCTTTTGCTTCGGAATATGTACCGAAAAATAGCCTAACAACTGTTCGTAATAGAACAAAACTGTCCGCAATAGAACAAAGATTTACATCACAAAAAAACTAACTATCTTATTATTCATGTCTTATAATACAAGGCACATATTTTGATCGCATTTTTGTTAAACAAATTAAACTCTAAATACAACATATTTAAAAAGTTTACGTCTTTTATTCGTTAAAACATATTCATTACTATTTATGCGAACCAGATTTATTATTTCAATCATTCTCTTGCTGTGGTTTCCAATCCTTGGTTCATCACAAAATGAAGAAGAAAAAAGGATTTATCATACACAACGAATCAACGGAAAAGCACCACAGATTGATGGTTTAATTGACAATGAAATCTGGGATATGGTGGAATGGTCGGGTGATTTTACTCAACGCTCTCCAAACGATGGCATCGCACCATCGCAGCAAACAGCCTTTAAAATTCTTTATGATGATAATTATTTATATGTTCTCGTTCGTGCCTACGACACAGAACCGGAAAAAATTGTGAAACGTATGTCGCGCCGCGATGGATTTGATGGCGACTGGGTTGAAATTAACATCGATAGTTATTTCGACCAAAGAACAGCCTTTTCATTTACCGCTTCGGTTTCTGGTGTTAAAAGCGACGAAGCCATATCCAATGATGGTGAACAATGGGACCGAACCTGGGACCCCATCTGGTATTTAAAAACCAGTATTGATACCGAAGGGTGGATTGCCGAAATGAAGATCCCGTTTACTCAACTCCGTTTTAATAATAATAAAGTTAATCAAATTTGGGGATTGCAGGTAAACAGACGTTTTTTCAGAAACGAAGAACGTTCGCATTGGGCATACTTCTCCCAGGATATTTCGGGATGGGTTCGTCATTTTGGAGAGCTGCATGGGATTAAAAATATTAAACCAAAAAGACAAATGGAAGTTTCTCCATATCTGCTGGCAAAACAAGAAAACTTTGTGAAAGAAGCCAATAATCCATATAAAGAAGATGGTTATACGCGAAGCTATGGTATCGGCTTAGACGGTAAAATTGGAATTACCAACGATTTCACCTTAGATTTTACGATTAATCCTGATTTCGGGCAAGTCGAAGCCGACCCGTCGGAAGTGAATCTTTCAGCTTTTGAAACTTATTTTAGTGAAAAAAGGCCCTTTTTTATTGAGGGTAGAGAAATTACATCTTTCCAACTTTCTGATGGTGGAAACTCTTTTGCTTTAGATAATCTATTTTATTCGCGCAGAATAGGAAGATCTCCACAATACTATCCTGATTTAAACGATACGGAATATGAAAACCGGCCCGAAAACACAACCATTCTTGGGGCACTTAAATTAACAGGAAAAACCCAAAAGGGTTTATCGGTAGGAATAATAGAAACCCTTGCTGCAAAAGAAGTTTCTGAGATTTATGATTACCAGAGCAAAGAAAAACGAAAAACAACCGTTGAGCCACTAACCAATTATCTGGTAGCCAGGGTACAAAAAGATTTAAACAACAACAACACCATTATTGGTGGTATGTTTACGGCTACAAACCGGTTAATCGACAGCAAAGATACGCATCTTGACTATTTAAATACTTCGGCATACTCAGGAGGAGTAGATCTGACACAATATTTAAATGATAAAAAATACTTTGTTAAGGTAAAGTATGCCATGAGCCATATAACAGGTGATACTGCAGCAATGATTATGCAACAGGAATCATCCAGAAGGTATTTCCAACGGCCCGATAATAATTATACGCTTTTTGATTCTACCAGAACATCTATGACCGGCCATTCGGGAACAATTCAAATTGGCAAAAACGGAAGCAGCAAATGGAGATGGGGCAGCTGGATTACATGGCGATCACCACAATTTGAAACAAACGATGTTGGTTTCTTGCATCATTCCGATGCTATTTTTCAGGTTGCCTATATTACCTACAGATGGGCTGAACCATTCAGTATTTTCAGGAATCTTAACATAGAAATGGATCAGTGGAGCGGTTGGGATTTTGGAATAAATAATAGTTTTTATGGAGGAAACATTAATACATGGATGCAATTTAAAAACCACTGGTCGTTTGGTGGAGGATTCGACATTGAAGGTTCTGCAAGATCAAACACAACTTTACGTGGTGGACCGTCTTTGATCGTTCCGGGAGGTAGTAATTATTGGATAAACTTTGGAACCGATGGCAGAAAAAAAATCCAGTTCTATGGAAGCTTGGGATCATCGTGGGGATTCGAAAACTCAAGAAGCAGCAACTGGTATGGTATCGATATCGTTTATCGCCCCTGGGATGCACTAAAAATTGCCTTAATGCCCAATTATTCGGTTTCAAGCAACGAAATGCAATACATCAGTACCGAAGAGCATAATACCGATAATCGATATGTATTTGCACAAATCGACAG
>CAYVEW010000168.1:0-5380 GCA_964450375.1 uncultured Bacteroidales bacterium | reverse complement strand
ACCACCATGCAGTCGCATTATTTGCTTGGAAAGGCTTAAACCTATACCTGATCCTTTAGGTTTTGTAGTAAAGAATGGAATAAAAATCTTATCTAAAACATCAGGCAAAATACCCTGTCCGTTATCGGAAACCTGTATGGTAACCCTGCCCCGCTTATTGTAATATGCACGAAGCTGAATTCTGGGTTCTTCTCGATTTTCTAATGCATGAATCGCATTTTTTATTAGATTGATCAGTACTTGTTCAATAAGTTTGGTATCGGCATAAAACTCAATGGATTCGGGTTCTACCGATACATGGTATTGTACCTTATTTTCTTTAATCTCTTCCTTAACCAGTAAATGAATATCGTCCAGAACTTCTTTTACGGTGGCTGCTCTTAAATTTGGTTTTGGTATTTTGGTTAGATTCCGGTATGTATCAACAAAATGCAACAAACCGTTGCTTCGTTTGTTAATGGTTTTAATAGCCATATGCACTTCATCAATTGTTTCCTGATCGGGTGGTTCTTCATTATTCTTTGCACCATTAAACATTAAATCCAGCGTGGAAGTAATGGACGAAATGGGAGTGATGGAGTTCATTATTTCATGGGTTAAAACCCTGATTAATTTTTGCCAGCTTTCTGTTTCCTGATCTTCCAGTACGCTTTGAATATTTTTTATGGTAACCAGGATAATACTCTTATTATGGATTTTAAATTCAGTTCCCGATATGGCCAGTTGCAAAATATCATCTTCTTCCTGGATTTTAATCAGGCAGCTTTTACCGGGTTCAAATTTAATGAGTGTATTAACCAAATCGGGGCTAATTTCTTTTAAATCATGTATGTTTTTAACCGAATTAATCTGAAACAGTTTTTTAAAGCTATTATTTACCATATCTACGGTTCCATCGCGCTGATAGGTGATAATACTTACATCAATGTTGCGCACCAGGGTCTGTAGGTACTGATATTGCTCTTCTTTTTCTGTACGTACTTTTTGAAAATCCAGTATAACATCGTTAAAGGCTTTATTTAGCTCGTCGAACGAGGAGCCCAGCCCTTCAATTTTAAACGATCTGGTAAATTCAGAAAACCGAATAGATTCCAGGAAACTGGCTAAATCTCTGTTGGTTTTGTCGATGTATTTAAAAATCAGATAAATCTGGAATACAATTACAAGTGCAATTAAAAAAGGAGTAATAAAATATTCCAGCGTGAGCGTATAGAAAAAAAGAAATATTGTTGCCGTTAACAACAATATTCTAAATATAGCTACCAATCTAAAGTTTCTAAAGACCATATTTTTCCATTCTTCGGTAAAGTGATGTTCTGGTTAAGCCTAATACAGTTGCTGCCTGTGTTACATTTCCCTGGTTTTGCTTTAATACTTTTACAATGATATTCTTTTCTACTTCTTCCAGATTATAGGTATCAATTTCTATTTCTGCTACTTTCTCTCTTCGGTTCGATAATAAAAAATCGTCGCCTTGTAAACTGTCCGAATCGCTCATAATTACTGCTCTTTCCAACGAGTGTTGCAGTTCACGTACATTCCCGGGCCACTGATATTGCGTTAGCTTTCTCATTGCTTCCGAACTGATTCCTTTAATTGTTTTTCGGTATTTTTTCGCATATATGCTCAGAAAGTGCTCTGCTAATAAAGGAATATCGCTTACTCGTTCTCTTAATGGCGGTAAATGAATTTCTACGGTGTTTACTCTGTATAGTAAATCCTGTCTGAAAACTTCTTCCTGCGTCATTTGATGAATATCATTGTTAGTAGCACAAATCAACCTGACATCGATTGCCTGTGGCTTATTGGCTCCAACACGCGTAATTTCCCTCCGCTCCAAAACAGTTAACAGCTTAGCCTGCATGGGTAACGACAAGTTTCCAATTTCATCTAAAAATAGAGTTCCGCCCGATGCAATTTCAAATCTTCCCGGCTTATCTTTTTTAGCATCTGTAAAAGCACCTTTCATATAACCGAAAAGTTCACTTTCAAATAAAGTTTCGGCAATAGAGCCTAAATCAACGCTAATAAACACTTCATCTTTTCGCAATGAATTTCTGTGCAAAGCCCTTGCTACCAACTCTTTGCCTGTTCCGTTTTCTCCCAGGATTAAAACATTTGCATCGGTTCTGGCAACCTTATTAATGGTAGAAAAAACCTGTTGCATCTCGGGTGAGTTACCAATAAATTCATGAAATGGCTGATCTTGAATTGCACTAATTTCTTTCTGTTTTTTCTTTAAGTCGGTTGCTTCGCTTTTTGATCTGCGAAGTTTAATTGCCGACGAAATGGTGGCTAATAACTTTTCGTTTTGCCAGGGTTTTAATATAAAATCGGTTGCTCCAAGTTTTATTGCTTTTACTGCTTTTTCGGCATCTCCGTAAGCTGTTATAAAAACAATCACTGCATCCGGATCAATTTCAATGATTTTTTCCATCCAGTCAAAACCTTCCTGACCACTGATGGCATCCTTGGTAAAATTCATATCCAACAAAACAACATCAAATTTTTCGTTGTTGAGTATCTCAGGAATTCGTTCAGGATTGGTTTCCGTCTGAATGGTCTCAACATGATTTTTCAGAAGAAGTTTTAATGCAAATAAAATATCTTCATTGTCGTCGATGGCTAGTATTTTTCCAATTTTTTCGTTCATAACAGATCAACTATTATTTAAAATGATTCATTTTTTTTAGTTAGTGTAAATATACAATTTTAATTCTTATACAGATGTCCGTTTTCGTACTTCTCTTGTTTCGTAATCGAACAGTTTTGATAAGCATAAAAAAAGTCAAAGTAATATAAGTATCACAAAATCAGAATAAAAAGGCTTTTGGCATGATTGATGTTTAACAACAAGCGAGTCTAAATAAATCTTACAAAACATTAAAAAAATGGATAAAGTAATAGAAAAAAAGCATAAATGGTTAAACAAAAAAACAATTTGGTTTACTGTTGGCGGCATTATAATTCTGCTTGTTGCTTATAATATATTTTTTGGCGATAAGAGTTCAAAATTAAATGTCGAAAAGGAAAAAATCACGATTGAGTCAATTGTCGAAGATGAATTTAAAGATTACATTGCTGTTATTGGAACTGTTGAACCTATTAGCACGGTTTATCTTGATGCCGTTGAAGGTGGGCGTGTAGAGGAAATACTGATCGACGAAGGTAATATGGTAAAAGCAGGCGACGTGATTCTAAGATTAAGCAATACAAATTTAATTCTTGAAATCTCTAACAACGAAGCGGCTGTTTCGCGCTCGATTAACGAATATGAAAATACAAAAATTAATTTGGAATTGCAGCGTATAAATCGCATGCAGACGTTGATCGAAACCGAACGTCAGTTAAAAATGCAAACACGGCAGTACGAATACAACAAGGAACTGTTGGCAAATGAACATATTTCAAAAGAAGATTTCGATCGTTCCTTCGAGCAATACAATGCAACACGGCAGCAATATGAATTGCTGAAAGAAGCGTTAAAAAGTGACTCACTTTACCGAAAGGTACAATTAAAAGCCATGGATAGTCAGATTAAAAATATGCAGGAAAACCTAAAAATTATCCAGGGACAAATGAGTAACTTAAATGTTAAAGCAACTTGCAATGGCGAATTAGCCAGCTTAAACCCTAAAATTGGAGAGGTGGTTGGTTATGGAACCCGCATTGGTACAATTAATATTTTAGATGATTACAAGTTAAGAGTGGAAATTGATGAGCATTACATTGCACGAGTTGTAAATGGCTTGCCTGGTAGTTTCGATTTTGCCGGATCTAATTACAAGCTCAGTATTTTCAAAGTTTATCCGGAGGTTAATGCAGGACGTTTTGCAGTTGATATGGAATTCACATCAGAAAAACCTGATCAAATAAGAATAGGACAAACATTCAGAATTAAACTTGAATTAGGAGAATCAAAACAAGCCGTATTGATCCCACGTGGTGGATTTTATCAAAGCACAGGAGGACAGTGGGTATATGTTGTTGATCCATCGGGTAGTTTTGCAACCAAGCGAAGTATATCAATTGGCCGTCAGAATCCAAAATATTACGAGGTGCTCGAAGGGTTAAATCCTGGCGAACAGGTTATTGTTTCGAGCTACGATAATTTTAACGAAGTAGATCAATTAATTTTAAAATAATAGATAGTTTATAATAAGTAATTTAAAACTTACGATCATGATTAAAACGAATGAATTAGTAAAAGTTTTCAGAACAGACGAAGTAGAAACTACTGCTCTGAATAAAGTAAACCTGAATATCGAAAAAGGAGAATTCGTAGCCATTATGGGCCCATCGGGTTGTGGTAAATCAACTTTATTGAATATTCTTGGACTATTAGATAACCCATCATCAGGAGAATTGCATTTTGCTGATCAGGAAGTATCAAAATATTCTGAAAGACAAAGAACAAATTTAAGAAAAGCAAATATTGGATTTGTATTCCAAAGCTTTAACTTAATTGATGAGTTAACAGTTTATGAAAATGTTGAGCTTCCATTATTGTATTTAAATATGCCAGCTTCTGAACGTAAAAAGAAAGTGGAAGAAGTACTTGACAGAATGAAAATGTCGCATCGTAAAAAGCACTTCCCACAACAATTATCTGGTGGTCAGCAGCAACGTGTAGCGATTTCGCGAGCAGTAGTTACAAACCCTAAGCTAATATTAGCCGATGAGCCTACTGGTAACTTAGACTCTGCGAATGGCGAAGAAGTGATGAATTTGTTAACACAATTAAATAACGAAGGAACCACCATTATTATGGTAACTCACTCACCTTCGGATGCTGAAAAAGCACATCGAATTGTTCAGTTGTTCGACGGACACATTGTTACCGAAAACATTAAAAAAGTGTTATAAAAATACATAAAGGCAAGGGAGACAGAAGTGATCATTCCCCAATACTTCCCCGATTTTTGAGTATATAAGATCCCCCAATTAGTTCACTTCTGCTCTTTCTTTTAAGAAGAGCTAAACCAGAAACGGTTTAGTTCTTTTTTTATTTATACAGCAGATTTCTTGTTTTGTTGACCACAACGACGCCCTAAAAAGCTACTACTGAAAATCAGTAATTTATAGATTAAAAATTTGCATTTAGGATTATGCGGATACCATTAAAAACTTTTTTTTGTGCTCAATTTTTTTTTTAATGTTTTGCTATTTAGAACAGGTGGGTTGGAAGGCTCAAAAGGTGAGCCATGCGTATGGGTGAATTGATAATCAAATGAAATATATGAAAAGGGGTTTATCCTACTTTACATAATATTTCTATGATTGTCAAGAGCGGGTAGAAGTACGATCATTTTAAATAATTGTGTAGAAATAGTAACTTTTATTCTAAACTATTTTTATGGCTGTAGTATTTTAGTTGTTT
>CAYVEW010000167.1:0-5427 GCA_964450375.1 uncultured Bacteroidales bacterium | reverse complement strand
CGTTCGCAATGACACTTTTAATACTTTTCTGACACCCTCTTATACTTTAAGATCAAAAAAAACTATTCAAAAGTTTTCTTTATTTTTTAAACATCAGCTTTCTTATATTTGCAGAATGATTACAGCTGATAAACTCATTATACGACACAATAAATTTTTTCGAGCCTTATTATTTCACATCATTTTTTGGTATTTAAGTTTACTCTTTTATACGTTCATAACCGGCGAGCAGCAGATTTTTAAAGTATATTTTAATCTGCTGGAAATTGAGAATGTTTATTGGGTTATACTGTTTTTAAGTATTTCAATTGCCCTGCTTTTTTCATTCATTGATTTTTTATTTAGCGAACGAATCCTTCGGTTTTTCCCCATCCGAATCATGATTTTCTTAAAGTCTATCATGTATTTTGCATCTGCATTTATATTAATTCTAATTGCTGCACGATCGCCAATCACCATCTATACATCAGAGAATTATAAGGAAATAGTAAAACTGCTTCCGGAAATGGAATTGCCCTTTTATCGTTTTCTTCTGTTTTTCTATGTTTTTGGATTTCTTAATAATTTCATCCGGGGAACCATTAAAAAGATTGGCCGTGGTAATATGCGGAGTTGGATAATCGGTACAATGAATAAACCACGCGAACAGGAACGTATTTTCATGTTTTTAGATATGAAATCGTCCACAAGCATTGCAGAAAAGTTAGAGCATAAAAAGTTTAGCCGTTTGGTACAAGATGTTTTTAACGATTTAGCAGTGGTCGATAATTACGATGGTGAGATTTATCAATACCTGGGCGATGGAGCAATTATTTCCTGGAGCATAAAAAACGGATTAAAACGAAATAATTTTTTAAATGCCTATTATGCTTTTAAAAAAACAATTGAACGCAGGTCGAGATATTATAACCGCAAATATGGAATTATCCCCAAGTTTAAAGCCGGAGCCCATGCCGGAAAAATTATGGTTCTTCAGGTTGGACAAATTCGCCGCGACATTTCGTATAATGGCGATACTATTAATACCGCAGCTCGCATAGAATCTATGTGTAACGAATACAAACAAAACTTTTTAATTTCCGGAGATCTTTTTAATATGATTAAAAATCCCAAAGAATTTCAATTTAAAGAAATTGCTAATATTAAACTGAAAGGAAAAAGAAAAGCGGTTGATATCTATCAGGTTAAAGAAAAAAAATGATTTAAACCTTCGAACAATGCAGCCATCTAAATATTTTAACGAAATAAACTTTAAAAACTAAATAGTATTATGAAAAAACTTACTGCTTTAATCTGTTTGTTGATAATAGGATTAACCATTACAGCGCAGCAAAATAAAAAACCTTTAACATTCGATGATATTTTAAAATGGAATCGTATTACCGAAAAAGAAATCTCGCACGATGGAAAAATAGTGGTATATAAAGCGGAGCCATGGAAAGGAGATCCTGTATTAAAAATAACTGATAAAACTGGAAATGAATTAAATACAATAATTGGCGGAACCAATGCATCCATTACGTATGATTCAAAATATGTTGTGTTTAAGATAAAACCAACTGAAGAAGAAATCCGGCAGTTAAAGTTAGCTGATACAAAAAAGGAAGATTTACCATTAGATCAATTGGGAATTTATTCCATCGGGAATAACCAGATGGATACGATTAAAAACCAGATTTCCTTTAAAGTGCCTTCAAAATGGGCAGAATGGATTGTTTATCAAACAAAAACCGAAATCGTAAAAGATACAACAGAAAGTAAGAAGGATGAAAAAGTGAAAGAAGAATCATCAAAAAATGGGTATACTTTAACAATCCATAAATTATCGGATGGTTCGGTTCAAACTTTCCCATTTGTAACTGATTATGTGTTAGCAAAAGAAAAAGAAGCTATTGCCTTTATTTCAACTGGTGACGACAAAGATTTTCAGCCCGGAATTTATTTTTATGATTTAAATACCGCTGAAAGAACCGAAGTAATTACCGGCAAAGGAAAATACAAACAACTGAGTTTAAGCGAATCGGCTAAAATGTTGGCTTATGTGGCCGACACAATGGAAGATAAAAAGGATAATTTCAGTTTATATTTGTGGAAGAATAACGAAACCGTTTACGAGCTGATAAACAACAAACACAAAAGTATTCCGGAAGGATGGGAGATAAGCGAGCATGGACAAATCTCATTTTCTGAAAAAACCAATCGTGTATTTTTTGGAATGGCCCCTGAAAAACTTGAAAAAGATACAACGAAGTTAGACGAAGAAATTCCTGCATTGGATGTTTGGCACTGGAACGAGCCTACTTTATATACAGAACAGTTGCATTCTGTAAAAACCGACCTGAAGAAATCTTACTTAAGCGTTTATCATCTTTCAAATAATAACGTAGTTCAGTTAGAAAAAGAAAACTATTCGGATATCAGACTCATTAATAATGGAGATGCCGAACATTTAATTGCACGGTCAAATTTACCTTATGCTGTGCAGCGCATGTGGGAAGGTTATCCGGAACACAACGATTTTTATTTAATCGATATCAATACAGGAAAAGCGAAAATGATTAAAAAAGATGTGAGAGCCTATCCGAGTGTTTCGCCCGAAGGAAAGTATGTGTATTGGTACAATGCAATGGATACCAGTTGGAATACCTATCATATTAAAACAGGTAAAGAGTTTAAGGTTACAAATCCGAAAACAATTCAATGTGCCGATGAAATGAATGATATTCCTAATCCTGCAGATGATTATGGTATAGCCGGCTGGATCGAAAATGATGCAGCATTGTTGGTATATGATCGTTATGATTTATGGAAAGTTGATCCTGAAAACAAAAAAACACCTGTAAACATTACGCTCAATGGTAGAAAAAATAAGATTACATACCGACTAATCGATTTTGATAACCGATATCGCAGAGCCTTAGGTGATGATATTGCAGGGATTGATCCGAATAAAAAACAATACATTCACGGACATAATGAAATTTCTCGTAACGATGGAATTTACGAAATATCGTTAAAAAAGCCACAGGAGCCGAACGAATTATTGGAAGGTTCGTTCAAACTAAATTCATTTACGAAAGCAGGCCAGGCTGATGCAATTGTGTATACACAGGAAACATTTGAACAGTTCCCTAACTTACAAATAACTGAAAACGATTTTAAAAAATCTGTTAGAATAAGTGATGTAAACCCACAACAAAGCGATTTTTTATGGGGAACCAAAGAACTTTACACATGGACATCGCTCGATGGAAGAAAATTGGAAGGCTTATTAATTAAACCCGCTAATTTCGATCCCAATAAAAAATATCCGATGATCGTTAACTTTTACGAAAAATCATCACAAGGATTATATAATCATCAGATACCTGAAGCGCATCGCTCTACTGTCGATTATCATTACTACTCAAGCAATGATTATATTATTTTTAATCCGGATATTTATTACAAAGAAGGGTATCCGGGCGAAGATGCATTTAATTGTGTAATGCCCGGAGTAACGCAGTTAATTTCCGAAGGTTATGTTAACGAAAAAGCCATTGCAGCGCAAGGACACAGCTGGGGCGGATACCAGGTAGCGTATTTAGCTACAAGAACCAATCTGTTCGCTGCAATCGAATCGGGAGCACCTGTGGTTAATATGTTTAGTGCTTATGGCGGTATCCGTTTATGGACCGGACGTAACAGATCGTTCCAGTACGAACATACACAAAGCCGGATTGGAAAATCGATCTGGGAATCGCCCTTGCGTTATTTGGAGAATTCGCCTTTGTTTACAGCCGATAAAATACAAACACCTATGCTTATTATGCATAACGAAGACGATGGGGCTGTTCCTTTTTCTCAGGGAATCGAGTTTTTTATCGCATTGCGACGTTTAGGTAAAGAAGCCTGGTTGTTAAATTATAACGAAGCAGATCATTGGCCTACCAAAGTGCGCGATAAATACGATTTTCAAATCCGTATGGCACAATTTTTCGACCATTACCTGAAAGGAAAACCCATGCCCAAATGGATGGAAGAAGGAATACCGGCGGTAAATAAAGGATTGGATTTGGGATACTAATCAAATAAAAATAAATTAAAAGCGCATTTCTTTCCTGATTTGCGCTTTTTTATTTTTCATATTAATCATAACTTGTAATGCTATAAATAGATTAAAAGATGACAGATTTTACAAAAAGACAAAAAGATATTCTGGAGCTGTGTACACGAATAACTAATGCTGATAAACCATCCGAAGCTGTGGAAAAGTATATTAGCATAATGGAAACAATTAGCTATCAGGAAGTAATTTGGGTTGTTGATGAGATGGTTAAGCAGGAGATTCCCATGCAAGAATTAAAAAAAGGAATCAACAAATACCTGAACCTTTTTTATAATTCGTTAAACAATGCGAAGCTGGAAACACCACCAAGGGAATCATTCTTAGGCTACCTGATACAGAACAACCAGGAATTAGATACAATTTTAAAATCAATAAAACCCTTCTTACGTGATTTAAACAGAGATCCAGAACGTGATGATATAAAAACTGAGCTTATTAAAAATCTGAAAAAGCTTCTTTTGTTTGATAAGCATTATATTATTAAAGAAAACATACTATTTCCACTATTGGAAAAGAAATGGGAAAACTTCCGATGTTTGCAGGTTATGTGGTCTTTTCACGATGATATACGAAGAAATATTAAAAAGATCATTCAGTTATTAAATAATCCCACCCTGGATATTGAAGAGTTTAACTCTGTTATTGGAAGTATTTTCTTTGATATGTATGCCATTAAGTTCAGGGAAGAAAAAATACTTTACCCGTTTGCACAGGAAACAATTACCGAAGAAGAACTCAACCAAATGCTAAAGGAAAGCCTGGAGTTTGATTGGCCTTACATTAAACCTGAAATTAAAATCGACCAAACAGAAAAGAAAAAAAACGATATGCAGAATGGATTAATTGATCTGTTATCCGGCGAATTAATGCCGGAACAAATACAACTTATTTTTAATCACTTACCCGTTGATATTACTTTTGTGGATGAAAACAATCAGGTGCGTTATTTTTCAACACCGAAAAAACGAATCTTTCCTCGATCAAAGGCAATTATTGGACGCGAAGTAAACAATTGCCATCCACCAGAAAGTGTTCATGTGGTTGAAAAAATTGTGAATTCGTTCCGAAATGGAGAAAAAGATGAAGCAAGTTTCTGGATCGAGATGGGGGATGAATATATCTTAATTCAATATTTCGCGGTAAGAGATGCCGATGGTAATTACAAAGGAGTATTGGAAGTTAGTCAGGAAATAACGAATATCAAAAAACTGGAAGGAGAAAAGAGACTTCTTGATTGGGAATAATAAATTAAGCACTAAAATACCTAAAAATAGGTATTGATTTGAGTGATCATATATTTTAATTTTGTACATAAATAA
>CAYVEW010000166.1:2400-5468 GCA_964450375.1 uncultured Bacteroidales bacterium | reverse complement strand
TCGGGACAGGGTGACAGATGGTTAAAAAATTGTCATGCTGTGGATTGTCCGAAAAGTTGAATAATTAAATTTTTATTACATTTTACTCTGCGTAACTTTGTGTCTTCTTTGTGAGCCTTTGTGTAACAGTTTTTTAGAAATAAACCACAAACCTGCCAGCCTTCATGCAAGATTTCACTAAGTAGGCACAAATTACTAAGATTTTTTGGGCAGTCCTGCCGAAGCACAGACAATTTTCTTTTTTATTATACTTAAACTTTTTTCAATTTTTTAATTTCTTTTTTATTCGCTTTACAAACCCCATTTTCTGTTATCAATGCACTTACATATTTGGCCGGGGTAACATCAAATCCATAATTAACAGCTACACTATTTTCGGGGGTTAATCTTACTTTTGTTATTTGATTATTATGCCATCCTTCAATATACTTTACTTCATTTTCGTCTCGCTGCTCTATGGGAATATTTTTAACTCCGTCCTCCATCGCCCAGTCAATGGTAGATAATGGTAATGCCACATAAAATGGTATGTGATTATCATGTGCTGCCAGGGCTTTCAGGTAGGTTCCGATTTTATTGGCAACATCGCCATTTGCAGTGGTTCGGTCGCTTCCGGTAATTACCATGTCAACCAAACCTTTCTGCATCAATAATCCGCCGGTATTATCGGCAATTATTGTATGTGATATTCCTTGCTGTTCCAGTTCAAATGCGGTTAATCGTGCTCCCTGATTTCGGGGCCTGGTTTCATCTACCCAAACATGTATTTTTATTCCTTTCTGGTGTGCCAGATAAATGGGAGCAGTGGCCGTTCCATAATCAACACACGCCAGCCAACCGGCATTACAATGTGTTAAAATGTTTACGGTTTCTCCTTTTTTGGCTTCGCTAATTTGTGCAATAAAAGGCAAGCCATTTTCCCCGATCAAACGGCAATTTTCGATTTCATCTTTTTTTAGCTGATTTGCTATTTTAAAAGCAGTGTCGATTTTATCTTGTAATGAATCCTTTACTTTGATTTTATCCAGAATTAAATCAATGGCAAATTTAAGGTTAACGGCTGTTGGCCGCGATGATTCTAAATAATTCGCAAGTTCAACTATCTTAGCCTGCCAGTTGGTCTGATTTTTTAAATTCAATAATCCCAGATACATGCCGTATGCGGCGGTAACACCAATCAAAGGGGCCCCACGAACCCACATGTCTTTTATTGCGGTGTAAGTATCTTCAGCGGTTCTTAAATCGCGAATCTTAAACTCGAAGGGAAGTAAGCGCTGATCAATGATCTGAATGGTTTTGGGGTCATTTTCCTGAACCCATATGGTATGATAATGTTTTCCGTTTATTAGCATTTTTTTGATTTTCGATAAAAGTAAGAAAAGATCAACTAATCTTTAAATCTTTTATAATTTTGCTGATCAAAATAAATAAAATCCATGCAAAAAGAATCAATTAAAAACATCATTTTCGATTTAGGTAATGTAATAATTAATATCGATACAGAGAAAACAGCACACGAAATGCAGAAGTTGGGGTTTAAGGATTTTGAAAAAAGTTATTCCTTGCTTAGCCAGACCAACTTGTTCGATTCATTGGAGAAGGGTTTTATTAAGCCTGAACAATTTCATGATGAGATTAATTCGCAGTTAGAAAAAGAAAAATCATCAGAAGAAATTGATAAAGCATGGGGAGCAATGCTACTTGATTTTCCCAAAGAACGCATCGAATTATTACAGAATCTTAGTAAAAAATACAGGCTTTTTCTTTTAAGCAATACCAACGAAATTCATTTCCATCAATACAATCGGGATTTAGTAAATCAATTTGGCTTTGATTTAAATAGTTTATTCGAGAAGGCGTATTATTCATTTGAGTTGGGTATGCGAAAGCCCGATGCAAAAATTTTCGAGTATGTCTTAAGTGATGCAGGTTTAGATCCTTTTGAAACGGTATTTATTGACGATCTGGAAAAAAACATAGATGTGGCCGGACGAATGGGTATAAATACCATTTGGCTTGATGTTCAGAAAGGCGATGATATGGTACAAGTATTAAATGGATTTTAAAATCCAAACAGACTTAATATCAGAGCTTTGGCGCAGTTTGTATAATTCGGTTAATGCTTCGGTTTCGCTTGTAAATGAGTAAATTGCTATTCGAAATAAGGTGTCGCCCGATTGAATAATTTTAGGATTATAACCTTTCTTTTTTAGTTCATTGGAAAACTTTTCGGCATTTTCCATTCTCTTAAAACTGCCTGCAACGATATGGAATGACGAATACTTCGGTTTTGGCTCTTGTTTTGGTGGCTGTTCATAAAAAAGTGCATCTTTTAAGTCCGTTTTTTCATCAATGGATTCGTTAATTAATGCCTTTATGCTATCGGCTTTTGCAATGCTATCTAAATATTTTGCAGGAGAATATTCGTTGGGTTTATCCTGATCTTTTATTCCGGAATCGGCTTTAAATAAGTTGAAATTTGTAAAACCACTTGTAATGTACCAGCTAAAAGCAATCAACACAAGTAAAACCAAAATTGCTGAGCTAAGAAGAATAGGCTTTTTATACGATTTCTTTTTTTTAACCGAGGGTACCGTAGTTTTGGTAGCTTGCTGATTTTTTTCGATCGGCCTTGCTTTAACGCTCTGCAGTCCAAACGAATCTGTAAGCAGATTGGATTCTTTACTTTGTTTAAAGAAAAGTGCTTTACCCGATTTTGAGATTACTCCGATTCCGGGAAAATCAACCTGAATTCCCTTGTCTAATTTTAATGCACTGTCTTTAACAAAATCTTCTATCTGTTTTTTTGCTTCATCAACACTAATCTTTTCTTTTTTACCTATAAATTCCGATAAAAGATTATCCGGATAATTATATTCAGCTTTAAAAAAGATTTTTTTCGAAGGTGGAAGAAATTTATTTTCGGTTACATCGAAAGCAGCTGGTTCATATTCCGACACAAAACCACCGAATCCGGGAATAATAACTCCCTGATTTGTAAACAATAATTCCTTTATGTATTCCTTAATTTTCAATGTTCACTGTAAAATAAAAACGAATGAAACAAA
>CAYVEW010000166.1:0-2300 GCA_964450375.1 uncultured Bacteroidales bacterium | reverse complement strand
AAATATATAAAAATTCTAAAAGTCTGTACCATATAAAAGGCACTATTAATAAACAATTCATTAACGATGCTTCCACTTTTAATATATTGCTGATTTAAAAATTATATGATTAAATTAGCAAATTGAAAAGAATATAGCGATCAATGAATAAATTAATTTTAGTTACCGGCGGCACAGGATATATCGGTTCACACACCGTAGTTGAGTTAATGAACGAAGGTTATGATGTGGTGATTATTGATAACCTTTCAAATTCAGAAAAATCGGTTTTAGATGGTATTGCCGAAATTACAGGACGAAGGCCTTATTTTGAGCAATTTGATATTTGTGATAAGGAAAAAGTAGATAATTTCTTCAGAGTTTATAAAAAGCTGGATGCAATTATTCACTTTGCTGCCTATAAAGCAGTTGGAGAATCGATTGAAAAACCATTGATGTATTATCAAAATAATTTAAATACATTGATGAACTTACTTGAAGGAATGATTACATATAATGTTCCGAATATCGTTTTTTCATCGTCGGCAACAGTTTATGGCCAACCCGATGAGTTGCCCGTAAACGAAGAAGCTCCTTTTAAACCTGCCGATTCACCTTACGGAAATACAAAGCAGATTGCAGAAGAAATTATTAGAGATACGGTTAAGGTAAACCCAAAATTAAAAGCCATTTCGTTGCGGTATTTTAATCCGATTGGAGCACATCCCAGTGCACTTATTGGAGAGCTTCCACGTGGTGTGCCAAACAACCTGGTTCCATTTATTACCCAAACGGCTATTGGTATTCGCGATGAATTAAAGGTTTTTGGTGATGATTATCATACCCCCGACGGTTCTGCTATTCGCGATTACATTAATATTGTCGATTTAGCCAGGGCTCACGTGGTATCAATAAACCGAATGTTGGGCGATCAATCAAAAAGTAATCTGGAGATTTTTAATCTGGGAACAGGAAAAGGATCATCGGTACTGGAAATTATTGATGCTTTCGAAAAAGCAACAGGTGAAAAATTGAAATATTCAATTGTTGGAAGAAGGCCAGGGGATGTAGAATCGGTTTATGCAGATACAAAATATGCTAATGAAGAACTGGGCTGGAAAGCGAATGCGGGATTAGAAGAGACCTTGCTTTCTGCCTGGAATTGGGAGAAAAATATTAGAAACAGAAAATAAAACTTTCGTGAAAAAAACAATTTTAATAACCGGTGGTGCCGGATTTATTGGTTCGCATGTAGTGCGTTTATTTGTTAATAAGTATCCTGACTATAAAATCGTTAATCTGGATAAGCTAACCTATGCCGGAAACCTCGAGAATTTAAAGGATGTTGAGAAGGCATCAAACTACGAATTTGTAAAGGGAGATATTGTGGATGATCAATTCATTTTTGATCTGTTCGATAGATATCAGTTCGATGGCGTTATCCATTTAGCAGCCGAATCGCATGTTGATCGTTCCATAGCAAACCCAAACGAGTTTATAAAAACAAACATCGTTGGAACCGTCAATCTGCTTAATGCTGCCCGAAACAGCTGGAAAGATCAATCAGACAATAAATTATTTTATCATATTTCTACCGACGAAGTTTATGGCTCGTTAGGAAATGAAGGTTTCTTTGTGGAAGAAACATCGTACGATCCACGAAGTCCTTATTCTGCATCGAAAGCAAGTTCGGATCATTTGGTGAGAGCGTATTTCCATACCTTTCATTTGCCTGTTGTTATTACAAATTGTTCCAACAATTATGGGCCTAATCAGTTTCCTGAAAAATTAATTCCTCTGGCAATCAATAACATCAAGAATAAAAAACCAATACCAATTTATGGCAAGGGAGAAAATATTCGCGATTGGTTATTTGTGGAAGATCATGCCAATGCCATTGATCTGGTATTTCATAAAGGGAAAATTGGTGACACCTATAATATTGGTGGAAACAATGAGTGGAAAAATATCGATCTGATTCGCGTTTTGTGCAAAGTAATGGATAAAAAACTTGGCCGTAAAAATGGAGAATCAGAAGAGTTAATCACTTATGTAAAAGATCGTGCGGGGCACGATATGCGCTATGCCATTGATTCGGGTAAAATACAAAACGAGTTAGGATGGAAACCATCGCTACAATTCGAAGAAGGAATTGAAAAAACCGTTGATTGGTATCTCGAAAATACCGGCTGGCTGGAACACATACTAAGCGGCGATTACGAAAAATACTACGAACAACAATATCATAAAAGATAAAAAAAGGAGGCTATTATATAGTCTCCTTTTGCATGTATAATATATTTATTTTTTTATTCTACCGT
>CAYVEW010000165.1:0-5582 GCA_964450375.1 uncultured Bacteroidales bacterium | reverse complement strand
ATCTCCGGTAATTATAATTTTATGGAAAATACAATGGTGAGCGATGAAAAAAACTCTGAAGTATCCATCCAGTCGAACTTAAGTATTCCGATTGTTCTAAAAGACTCATCGGTTTGGTATACAAGTATCGATTATCAGTATTTTTCAGTTTTAAATGAGTTAAACGCAGTAGATATGGTTCAGATACCAGAATTTAATCTGCATGGCTTTATTGTTCGAACCGGGTATATTCATAAATTTAATTCGAAACAATCCCTACAGGTTTTATTTGCACCACGATTTATGAGTAATTTTAGCGCTACCTTTTCAAAATCAGTGCAGTTAGGTGGTATTTTAATGTACGAGAAAATTAAAAGTGATGATTTAACATATCGCCTGGGAGTTCTTTATAATCAGGAATTTTTTGGAACTTATATTGTTCCGGTAGTTTATCTGGATTGGAATTTAACCAGTAAACTTAAAATAAAAGGTTTACTGCCGGTTTACGGAAAACTTTATATGCAACCAACTGAAAATTTATCGTATGGTTTGCACTTTATTGGCTTAACAACTACTTACAGAGTTAATGAAAACGGTTTTAAAAATGCATATATTGATAGAAGAAGTATAGATGTATCGCTATTTACAAACTTCCATATTTGGGATAACATATTCTTTGAAGGGCGTGCCGGTTATTCATTATCGAAAGATTACGGCTTATTTGCCGAAGACGACAAAATTGATTTAGGATTGCCTTTGGTAAATATTGGTGATAACAGAACCAGACTAAACGAAGAATTTGGTGGTAGTCCGTTCATTCATTTGCGGTTAATTTATAGCATACCGGTAAACTAGTAGTGGACGGTTAACAATAAAGCAAAATGGAGCAATTTTTATTGTTCCATTTTTTTTCGCAGTTCTTCGTATTGTTCGCGAATGGCTTCCATCTCTTCCATATTCTGACGCATTTCTTCTTCTTTTTCCATCATCTCCTGCGTTTGCGTCTTAAATTTTTTGATTAACTCGGCACTGTTCTCGTTCATGCGGATATTATTCAGATTACCTGCAATATTATTGGCTACCCGCTTTATAAACTCAGTTTCCAAATGGGTAAACTTCTTAAAGCTGGCCAGTTCAATCATACCAAAAACTTTTTCGTCGATGCTTAAGGGAACAATTAATAAACCTTGTGGCCTGCCATTTCCCAAACCCGATTCAATTTTCAGGTAGTTCTGTGGCACATCGTTTACGGCAAGTACCCTGTTTTCGGAATACGCGATGGCAAAATTTCCTGTGGTGATATGAATCTTTGCTTTATCTTTTCGTATTTGATTACCACAACCATAATCGGCTATCAATTCAAAAACACCATTTTCATCTTCTTCGTTTAACATGTATAAAACCCCCGATACAGCATCTACGTATTTTATTAGCTGAGATAATACTCTATTGCTTAGGATCTTAAAATCATCTTTGTTGTCGGCCAGTATATCATTAATCATGGCAACACCATTATTGATCCAGCCTTGTTGCTTTTCTTTTTCCTGATGTTTAAGTAATTCGTCGTGCTGCTTTTGCAATTCCTGCGTTCGCTCATTGATATTCTTTTCGAGATTTTCTTTCTCTTTTCTTAATGCAGCACTAAGCGACTCATTTTCATTAATTGCTTTAGCCGATTTATAAGTTATTGTAATGGATTGTATTAACATAAAGGCTACTAATCCGTAAGGTGCCACATAAGCACTTTGAATAAGCCCCATACTACTTAACACATCATTAATTGCTGTTGAATAAAGAATAAACATTCCGAGGAAGGTGTTAAGTGCAGTTGGCCTTCTGCGAATAGCTGCGGTTAGCAATACACCAAATGTTAAATACAAACCAAAAATCAGAATATACACTTCGAAAAACATTCTGAATTTTCCATAGAAGTTAGCCGGAGTAGCAAATACAAGTAAAGTTATTATTACCCCAAGCACTAACATAATATCTCTCAATACTTTAGGGAAATCCTTCTTAAACAAGCTGTAAATAAAAAGAGCAAATAACGGAATGGTTCCAAATCCCGAGAAATTATCCAGTTTAACTAAAAACTCCCAGTTTATATTAGGAAAGATATACGTAATGATTCGATCGCCGGTGGTTATATTTCTAAGGATCATAACCAAACAAACAATACTAAAGTACAGATTGGAAATATCCTTCTTTCGGAACAGAAACATGTTCAGGTGATTAATTCCTATTACCAGAATAATCCCAACAATAATTAGGTTAAGAATATCCATCCAACGCGATGCTTCTTTTAAATTGGAGTAAGTTCCGAAAAACACAGGTTTTTGCAAGCCAGCTCTTTGATGAGAAAAGTTTGAAACCTGAAAGATAATCTCAATATTTTCTGTTGATCCTTTGTCCGGATCTAAAACAAAACAAGCATCCTGAAATTTGAACCGGGGCTGTGAGCTTTCCTTCTCTGTTGCCACCTGGCCAACTTCTGACAATAACTCTCCATTTACCCACAATTTGTAATTTGAGAAAACAGATGAAATTTTTAATCCATAGAGCTTTTTTTCGAAATCTTCTTTTTTATGAATAACTAATCTATACGTTGCATAACCATGATTTGGCAATTTGATGCTATCTAATTTATAACTTGTCCACGATTTGGGTAACTTAACGTACTGAGCCTTGTTCTGAATCCCTGAGTTTTTAAAATCAGCAGGAGTTAAGAGTTGATTCCAGTAAAACTCCCAGTTTCCTTCTAACTTAATACTTTGGTGTTCGTCGATTTGTATCTGTGATAAATCTAACTGGCCATTCTCGATCTGAAATCCGTTACCGGCATAAACATCTGTACTTATAAACCATAAAAAAGCAACAAACCAAATTATGCGAATCTTCATGACATATATTTTAATTTAGAGTATCTAAAACTAACTCTTTTTTGCGAATTTCACGAAAATTATAGTATTTTCTTTGTTGTTAATATAACACGGGCACTCGGTAAGCAGTAAGTTGAAAAGCTTTGTTTTCGATTAAAAAACTTTTCCACCAGTTAACAAAATTAGTAAACATTTTTTGAAAAATTTCGAAAAAGTTCACAAAGCGAACAAATATTTCAAAATTATGTTGTATAACAGATTTTTATATTTATTTTTGAATTCGTTTTAAAAAAACTAAATGAATAACGCACTCTATTTTAGATATTAATGGTCGTTGTAAAATATTTCGTAAATAATAAATACTAATTAAAAACAATTAAAAATGGAAGGTATATTTTGGTTCATTCCTTTTGCATCAGTTTTAGCACTGGTATTTGCATGGTTTTTCTTTAAAGACATGATGAAAAACTCAGAAGGAACAGATAAAATGAAAGAAATCGCCCAGCACGTTCGAGATGGTGCAATGGCTTATTTAAGAAGACAGTACAGAGTTGTAACCATAGTGTTTATTGTACTGTTTTTATTTTTACTGATACTTGCATATTTTGGAGTGCAAAATCCATTTGTGCCTGTAGCGTTCTTAACAGGAGGTTTCTTTTCAGGTTTATGTGGTTACCTTGGAATGAGAACTGCAACCTATGCTTCGGCTCGTACAGCTCATGGCGCATCACAATCCTTAAACAAAGGGTTAAAAATTGCATTCCGTAGTGGTGCTGTTATGGGATTAGTGGTTGTAGGTTTTGCATTGCTTGATATAGCAATTTGGTGGATTATTCTAAACAAATTAGTGTATACTGCAGAGCACATGCAAAATGGACTACACTTATTTGGGTTAACATTTGTACACCCAGGAACAAGCGAACACGCAAAACTTATTGAAATTACCGTAACCATGTTAACATTTGGTATGGGTGCATCAACTCAAGCATTATTTGCTCGTGTTGGTGGAGGTATTTACACAAAAGCAGCCGATGTGGGTGCTGACTTAGTTGGTAAAGTTGAAGCAGGAATTCCTGAAGATGACCCCCGCAACCCTGCAACTATTGCCGATAATGTTGGTGATAATGTTGGTGATGTGGCCGGTATGGGAGCAGACTTATACGAATCGTATGCAGGGTCTATTTTAGCTACTGCTGCGCTGGGAGCTGCTCTGCCATGGATTGCAGGCGCAGATGCAACAAAAGCGATAATAGCTCCAATGATTGTTGCCGCCATTGGTATCATCCTATCGATTATTGGAATATTTATGGTTCGGACAAAAGAATCAGCAACTCAAAAGAACTTATTAAATGCTCTCCTTATTGGAACAGGAGGAAGCTCTGTGTTAATATTGGCGGCTGTTGCCGGAATGGCATATTTCGACTGGATTAGCTGGGGAATTTTTGGGTCGGTTGCAACCGGTTTAGCTGCAGGTGTAATTATTGGACAAGGAACAGAATACTTTACTTCCGATGAATATAAACCTACAAAAGGTATTGCACGACAAGCACAACAAGGGCCAGCAACTACGATTATTGATGGAATTGCAGTTGGTATGTATTCAACCTGGCTTCCTGTTGTAACCATCGTTCTGGGAATTATCGGATCGTATGGCTTTGCTGGTGGATTCAATAATTTTGCAATGGGTGTGTATGGAATTGGATTTGCAGCCGTTGGAATGCTTTCTACTCTGGGTATTACATTAGCGACAGATGCTTTTGGACCGATTGCTGATAACGCAGGTGGTAACGCAGAAATGTCGAACCTTCCTAAAGAAGTTCGCGAGCGTACCGATGCTCTGGATATGTTAGGTAATACAACTGCTGCCACAGGTAAAGGTTTTGCTATTGGTTCTGCTGCCTTAACAGCAATGGCATTACTTGCTGCTTATATGGAAGAAGTAAGATTATGGTTAGGAAAACTTGCTGCTACCAGCACCGAAGGATTTAAACAAGTTGGTGATACTTTATTTTATAATGATATTGCTCCTGTTGTTCAGGAAGGACAAAAAGCGGTTGAATTGACAACTGCTACAATCAGAGATTTTGTTTACGCATACGATTTATCTTTGTTTAATCCAATGCTACTAGGTGGATTATTCTTAGGTTCAATGATGGCATTTGTATTTAGTGCAATGACTATGAAAGCTGTTGGCCGTGCTGCCGGAGCAATGGTTGACGAGGTGCGCCATCAGTTTAAAACAATAAAAGGCATTTTAGAAGGCACTGGAAAACCCGACTATGCTAGATGTGTAGAGATTTCGACCATAGGTGCACAAAGAGAAATGCTAGTACCATCCTTATTAGCAATTGCTGTTCCAATTATTGTTGGAGTAATATTAGGTGTTGCCGGTGTAGTTGGTTTATTGGCTGGTGGACTGGTAACAGGATTCACCTTAGCAGGAATGTTAAATAACGCTGGTGGTGCCTGGGATAATGCGAAGAAATTCATCGAAAAAGGAAACTACGGTGGAAAAGGCAGCGAAGCTCATAAAGCTGGTGTTGTTGGAGATACAGTTGGAGATCCATTCAAAGATACTTCAGGACCATCGTTAAATATTCTAATTAAATTAATGACTATGGTTTCTGTTGTAATGGCAGGTTTAACTGTTGCTTTAGGTTTTTTTGCATAAAACTTTTAACAAATTTCATATATAAAAAGCTGGCCTGATTTGGCCGGCTTTTT
>CAYVEW010000164.1:0-5588 GCA_964450375.1 uncultured Bacteroidales bacterium | reverse complement strand
TTCATTTTTTCAATTTTAAAAATGCTTTTCCAATATTATGAATAATATCTGAAGCAATCAAAGCTTCTTGTCCGATATTTTTAACAGCCACATCTGCTGATAAGCCATGTAAATATACACCCATTATGGCTGCCAGCTTTGGATGATAAGCCTGTCCTAATAACGCAAGAATCATTCCGGTTAGTACATCGCCACTTCCGGCAGTTGCCATTCCGGGGTTTCCGGTGTTATTAAAATATATTTTCCCGTCAGGACAGGCAATAGATGTATGTGCTCCTTTTAACACGACATAAACATGATGTTTTTGTGCAAATTCTTTTTGTATTTGCATTCGCTCATAATCCCCTTTCGTTTTTCCAACCAAACGCTCAAATTCTTTAGGATGCGGAGTTAAGATACTGTGCTTCGGAATTTTTGCAAGTAATTCCTTTTTTTCAGCTAAAATATTTAATGCATCTGCATCAATCACCATAGGGCAATTGGTTTTATCAAATAAATCTTCTAAAGCTTTTTGGGTATTATTTTTAGTTCCTATGCCGGGGCCAACTCCAATGGCGGTGTACTTATCAACATCAGGAACATTCGAAATTATAACTTCCGACCAGTCGATGCTAATCATCGCTTCGGGCAAAGCAGTTTGCATAATCTGATATGCAATTTTTGGAATGTGCACGGTAACCAAACCTGCTCCGGTTCTTAAGCATGCGTGCGCTCCCAGAATTGCAGCTCCCATTTTGCCATAGCTGCCGGCAACCAATAAAACATGACCATAGCTGCCCTTATGCGAGAACTTATCACGACAAATAATATTTTCCTGAACCAAAGCTTCATCAATTAAATAATGATCTGATTCCTGTTTATTAATAAAATCAGCATTCAGTCCAATGGGTAAAATTTCCCATTCGCCAACATTCAAATAGTTACCTGGAAACATAAACGCTAATTTTGGCAATTGAAAACTTAGCGTATGATTTGCTTTTATCGCATCATCAGGATGGTTCCTATCATTGTTTTCGCCAAATAATCCCGAAGGAATATCGATTGCAATGATTTTACATCCCGATTTATTTAGGTGCTGAACCAAATCATGCGGCAAACCTTCTAACTTGCGGCTTAACCCCGATCCAAATAAACCATCCACAAGAATATCGTCCTTTTTTAAGCCGGGGAAATCTTCAGATTTTAAAATCTCATGAATATGAATTTCAGGAATTGCTTTTAAACGATCCAGATTAATCTGACAATCGGCAGATAATTGATCGGTAATTTTCAGCAAATAAACTTCTGGCTTATAATTTCTTTCAAGTAGTTGTCGGGCAAGCGCTAAAGCATCACCCCCATTATTTCCTGGCCCTGCAAATATTTTTATGTTATGTTCAATTGAAATATTTTGACTTATCCAGGCTGTAATGGTCATTGCTGCCCGTTCCATCAGATCGATTGATTTTATAGGTTCATTTTCAATCGTATAAGAATCAACCTCGCGAATTTGTGAAGATTTTAAAATTTTCATAATTTAGATTCTTTTCAACAAATTTAAACGCTTAAACGATTAATTAAAAGCATCATCTTAAAAAAGAATTTTTTATTCATAACAAAAACAAACAACTTAATATTAACTAAAACGAACAAATCATGTTAAAAAATCATCCAAAAGGATTATTTGTAGCGCTATTTGCCAATATGGGCGAGCGATTTGGCTACTACACCATGATCGCAATCTTTGTATTGTTTTTACAAGCAAAGTATGGTTTTAAATACGAGGTTGCATCCCAATACTTTGGAATATTTCTGGCATTTGTTTATTTCATGCCACTATTGGGCGGAATCATTGCAGATAAATTATTAGGTTATGGAAAAACCATAAGCCTTGGCTTAATTATCATGTTTATCGGTTATATTATGATTGCAATGCCTACCAACTGGTCGATGGAAGCACAAACCAGTGGATTACCTTTGGTTATTGGGGGTTTAGCTGTTATATCTCTGGGAACTGGTCTTTTTAAAGGAAACTTGCAAGCACTGGTCGGAAACCTGTATGATGCCGATAAAAAGTTTGATAAATTTCGATCCTTAGGTTTCAATATTTTTTACATGGGCATTAATGTAGGTGCCATGTTTGCGCCGACAGCAGCCGAAGCTGTAAGTAACTGGATGCTAAAAGGATCTGACTTAACATACAGTCCGGGAATTCCTGCCCTTGCCCACAAATTCCTCGATGGAACAATAACAGGAGAAGAAACAGCACGTTTAACAGAACTTGCAAAAAACCAGGAAGCCTTTTCATCAATGAGTGGTGATCTTGGTCAGTTTTCTTTACATTATATTAACGAGTTGGCAGGTTCGTACCATTGGGCTTTTGGAGTTGCTACTATTTCACTGATTGTATCCATGCTTATATTCTGGGGATTCCGTGGTATATACAAGCATGCAGATGTTACTGAAAAACAAAAGTCTAAAAAAGAAGAGTTAAAAGATACACTAATTAAACTTTCGCCCAAGCAGGTAAAAGAACGAATGGTTTCCTTAATTCTTGTATTTCTTGTGGTGATCTTTTTCTGGATGGCATTCCACCAAAATGGAGCAGCCATGACTGCATTTGCTCGAGATTATACTGTAGATCAGGTTGATAAATTTACGAACATATGGTTTGACTTATTTGGCTTGCTTCCAATTGCTTTATCAGTGCTGGGAATTGTTTTATTTGCAATGAAAAAGAACAGCAGAATGCTAAGAGTTGGCGGTTTAATTATGTTTGCAGCATTTGCTGTTATTGCCTATTTCCGGATAAATGGTTACGAAGCAGTGAATGATTTTACTCCGCAGAAATTTCAACATTTTAATCCATTCTTTATTGTAGCACTCACACCAATTATAGTTGGTATTTTTGGTGCACTTGCAAAAAGAGATAAAGATCCATCAGACCCGAAAAAGATTGGTATTGGCATGGTTATTACCGCCGTTGGTTTTACAATACTGGTTGTTGGCTCGTTGTCATTAATTGGCCATGCACCAGGCGACATACATGAAACAAGAATAGAAAGTTCTTTTGCTGTTGGGCCTTACTGGTTAATAAGTACCTATTTTATTTTAACCATAGCAGAATTGTTTTTAAGTCCGATTGGATTATCGTTTGTTTCAAAAGTTGCACCACCACAATACAAAGGTTTAATGCAAGGAGGTTGGTTAGCTGCAACCGCCATTGGTAATTACGGTGTCGCTCTGGTTGGAATTTTATGGAATAAAGTTCAATTGTGGCAATTCTGGGGAATACTTGTTGTTCTTTGTTTGCTTGCCGCTATATTTATTTTCTCCATTTTAAAAAGATTAGAAAAAGCTACCAAAGATGCATAAAAAATAATTTGATATCAGATAAGAGAGCCAACGGTTTTGTTGGCTCTTTTTAATATTTATGTTTTATAACTATTAGAAAATCTTTCCAACTTAGTGTTTAATACTTGGTCTGAGAAAAAAGATTTTTATATTTGTTGCTCTTTAAATTAATAATGAATATCAATATTAACTAAAAATAAATAAATTATGTTTAAAGGACATCCGAAAGGCTTATACGTTGCCTTCTTTGCTAACATGGGAGAACGATTTGGTTTCTATACCATGATGGGTATTCTTGTATACTATCTGACAGCCAAGTTTGGTTTATCAGCAGATAATGCAGGATTAATCTATAGTATCTTTTATGGATCTATCTATGGATTAGCACTTGTAGGTGGAATTCTTGCTGATAGAACTCAAAATTATAAAGGAATTATCTACGTTGGACTGTTTACCATGTTGGCAGGATATATTTTAATGTCTGTTCCTGGATTTGGTCTGGTATTTACAATTTCTGCCTTAATGATTATTGCCTTTGGTAATGGTTTATTTAAAGGAAACCTGCAGGCTGTTGTTGGTCAGTTATACGATGATCCTAAATACTCACATTTAAGAGACTCTGCTTTTAGTGTATTTTATATGGGTATAAATGTTGGTGCATTATTTGCTCCTAGTGTAGCTGCCGGAATTATTAACTGGTTTATAAAATCACAAGGATTTGTTAGAAATGATGCATTACCATCTTTAATACACAAATTAAATAGTGGTGTTATTACTGCAGCGGAAAAAGCTAACCTTCAAGGTTTGGCAGAATCAGTAACTGGCTCCGAAGTTTCTAACCTTTCTAATTTTGCTACTGAGTATCTTGCTGCTTACGGAACCGGATTTAACTATGCATTTGCATTTGCCGGAATCACTATGATTATTTCTTTATTGGTTTATACTTTCTTCAAGAAAATGTTACCTGATGTTAAAAAAACTATTAAAGAAAAAGGTGAACAAATTATAGAAATGTCAAAAGAGGAAACAAAACAACGTCTTACTGCTTTATTCCTTGTTTTTGGTGTGGTAATATTCTTCTGGATGGCTTTCCATCAAAACGGACTTACAATGAGTCTATTTGCCAGAGATTATACAGTTCAGCAGGTAGGACCAGCTACATATCTTGTTTTTAATATATGGTCGTTACTTTCTATAGTAATAGGTATTTTATCTTTTACCTATTTAATAAAGAAAGATTCGCCGGCGAAAACAAAACTTATAAGCGGAATTCTCCTGGCAATTTCAGGTCTTGCAACATTTTATTTCTATAAAAATAATCCAGAAGTAAATCCATTCTCTCCAGAGCTTTTCCAACACTTTAATCCTACCATGATTGTGTTATTAACCCCAATTGTTGTAGGTATTTTTGCATATCTTAATAAAAAAGGTAAAGAACCATCAGCTCCACGTAAAATTGGAATTGGTATGATTATCACTTCATTTGCATTCTTAATTCTTTTAATTGGTTCATTAGGGTTAGATCCTTTTGATGTTATGCAGTCGAATCCTGATCATGCCAGAGTAGGTACAGGATGGTTGATCAGCACATATTTTACACTAACTATTGCTGAATTATTCTTGAGTCCGATGGGTATTTCTTTTGTATCAAAAGTATCTCCTCCAAAATATCAGGGTTTAATGCAAGGTGGATGGTTAGGAGCAACTGCATTAGGTAATTTATTACTAGGTGTTGGTAGTTTCTTATATACAAGAGTTCAAATTTGGCAAGTATGGGCCATATTTATTGTATTATGTTTTATTGCTGCCGGATTTATTTTCTCAGTTATGAAGAAATTAGAAAAGGTTTCATAATAAAAAGTTATCAGAAAAATAAAAACCGTCTCAATTTGGGACGGTTTTTTTTTACCAGTTTTTTGATTATTTGAAATTCTGGGATTGGAGTGAAGGAACAATAACTACTTACCGATCAAGACCAGGGATGTACATGATAAAATAAAACGACCATGTAAAAATATGCAGATTAAAATTGAGTATGGATCACTATAAAAACACGGTGGATATATATAAATTGGCATCGTTAGGTTTTAATAAGATTTAAGTTAGGGTGCAGAGCACCGAAGTATTTATAGCAATTTGTAATATGTAAAATGGAGGTGCAGCGCACCGAAATATTTTTCAATATATAGATTATATTGCATATAAATGATCGCAATAAAAGTATGGCAAATGCATAATCACAATCTGAATTTCAT
>CAYVEW010000163.1:0-5732 GCA_964450375.1 uncultured Bacteroidales bacterium | reverse complement strand
ATCCATCGGGATCGTTCGCAATGACTTTCCTCTGACTTTTCGGACACCATCTTTAGTATAAATGCACTACCTTAAATTATAACAAGTTTCCTATTTTTATTCCAAAGTAAACGGTACGTGGCTGCGATGGGCCGTATAAGTAGCCGGGATCGCGATCAATTCCTTTATCAAAATCGTTTTGATACGAATTAAATATATTTTTCATACCAGCAAATAATTGCATCTTGGCTCCGTTTATGCGAAACTTATAACTGAGTTTAATTCCTAAATCATAAAATGGATCAGACTTTCTTAATTCACCTGCTTCTCGAATAGATCCTTCGGGTAGTTCTGTTCCAAAATAAGGTACAAGCATGCTACCTGTGTATGTTCCGGAAGCAAGCAGACAAAATCCTTTGTAGAAATCCCAGTCAAGCGTTAAATAACCATATGTATCTGGTGTTCTGAAGAAATACTTTTCGCCAAATTCCTGTGCTTCTTCGTAATTACTTTTCTGGATGGTAAAACCCCCACTTAACATAAAGTCAGCTTGTGGAATAATGTTCAGCTCCATATTAATCCCTTTTACAACAGCTCCTTTATCAGCATTTACCCTTGTATAGGTAACTACTCCATTCGCATCTGGATCTCCATATTCGTTAGCAAATGCATCATTAAGTTGTGTATAGAATCCCTCTGCAAGAAAACCAACATTTACTTTATTAATGCGTTTATTCATATCGATTGATAACATATAACTATGGCTGGTTTCCTGCTTTAAATCAGGATCGTTTTTATGCAATACCTGTCTCGATCCAGATGTTTCAATGTGCAGGTCTTCATCAAAAATCTGCGGAGCACGGTATCCTTGCGAATAACTTGCACGTGCCTGAGCTATATCCAGAATATCATATTTAAGCGTAATGCGCGGGCTAAGTACATTTCCAGATTTATCGTTTCCGTTGATTCGATCCTGAATACTGTAATGATCGAAACGCAAACCGGCAGAAACGCTAAACTGATTAAAAGTATGTTCGTATTGTGCAAAAGCACCATAAATAAACGACTGCTGATCGGCCACCCAGATATTTTCGGTATGTGGTACATTAACAATTGTGTCATTAATGATCTGGGCATTTTCGTAATCGGCATATCCAAGCTTTTGGTCTTCCAGAGTTTCTCCCCTGAATTCAATTCCACCGATTAAATTTGCGTTGGTAAAATTAGCCGTATACTGTGTACCAATATTATATGTAAATCCATCGGTTCGCCCGTAATCTTTGAGCGACTGTAATGCACCATAATACGAGTCGCGCCCTACTTTTTGGCCGGAAACAAAGAGTGATAACTTATCGCTTTCTCTGAAAAACTGGTCGAATGTAACTGCTCCTGTTGTAATTTCGTGGCCTACAGATTCGCTAATATCTGCTTCGTGGTTTGGTAGATCAAATTTATTACCTCCTCTTCGATCTTCTTTAATGGTAAAGAAATCCACCGCTAATTTATTTCTATGGTTAAACCGGTGGAATACCCTTGCTCCCACTGTAACATTGTTAATTTTTGTCATCTCCGAAAAACCATCGCTATTTGCATCATATGGTTCGTGATCTCTGTTGTAACCATATAAAGCCATACCCGTTCTGCTATCCGAAGAAACCAATGATGTGTTAAAATTTAAGTTATAATCGAGTGCCGGATTGCCAGCTCCATTAACTCCTATTCCAGTATAACCAGATGATGCACCAATTTCGTATGAATTGTTTACCGGATCTCTTAAAATTAGGTTTATTGTACCTGCAATGGCATTACTACCATACAAAGCTGATCCGCCACCACGAATTACTTCCATTCTTTCAATCATATTAGAAGGAATAAGTTCTAAACCATATACACCTGCTAATCCGCTAAATATCGGGCGGCTATTGATAAGTATTTGAGAATATGGCCCTTCCATTCCGTTCATTCTAACCTGAGAGAAACCACAATTCTGGCAATTGTTTTCCATTCGTAAACCCGGACAAAAATTAAGCCCGTCGCTTATAGTTGCAGTTTGTGCTATCTCGAATAATTTTGGTGTTAATGTATTTACGATAACCGAAGCGTCTTTTCTGTTTTTCTCATTTCTATTGGCAGTTACAACAACTTCTTCCAGCCCCAACACATCATCTTGCAAAACGATCTTAAGCTCAATGGTCTCTCCTTCAATAAATTCCATTTCTTTTGAAAATGGTTTGTAGCCAATTGCAGTAGCAACCACAGTATACTTACCAAGCGGCATATTAATTAAGTTATAATGCCCTGTTTCGTCGGTTGCTGTTCCAATGGTTGTGTTTTTTAATATAATGGTGGCAAAAGGGATATGGTCTCCTTGCGCATCAACCACATGCCCCACTATATTAGCATCGGTTCTTAAATGCTGAGCCTGAAGGTTTATTGTTGTTGTTACAAAAAATAATAGTAATCCTAAATATATATTGATCGATTTCATAAAATGTTGATTTGTGCTTACGTTAGTTTCTATTACTAAATAAAATACATTACTTAGCTAAAAAAGAGTTTTATTGTTAATAGAAGACTGGGTTAAAAACAGCCTGCTTATGTATATCCGGTAATTTTTATCAAAAAAAATTAATCAGATGCTTAGCATGCAGGCGGCCCTCTTGAAGTAATAGATACAGCGTTTCTTGAATCAAGATAAAAACTTGGCTTACTTAAATATTCCGATTCAAAAACAGGCTTGTAATTAATATCGATTGATAAATGTGTTAACACATAGTAATCAATGGAACTAATTACCTGTAAATCAATTTTTTTGTGCGTATGCTGTGATACCGGATCTTTTTTTTCTGCATTCTTGTTAAAAGGGTGTGCATGTACAACGGTTTTACCACAAGCAGTCCGGTGTGTGTGAAGGAAAAAAGTAGAATTAAAAACGATTCCTCCCATTATCAGGAGAAATAGTAAACTAGTAATTGCTTTTTTTATTTGTATGATTCTACTCTTCATTCTGGTGACAAAAGTATAACAACAGTTTTAATCTTACAATACCGTACTTTAGGTATTTGTTATTTTTTTAACAATAATAAGATGTAATTAGTCGCGTAAGGTTTAACGATGATAAAAAAAAGGATGATACATTCATTCGTATCATCCTTAATTAAAAAAGATAATTATACTATTTTATTGAAGGCCTTTAACTACTTCAATTAATTCAGGAAGATCCATACCTATTTCTTTCAGGTGCTCAATTTTTGGAACACCGTTTGAGTTCCAACCACGACGATTATACACAGCATCTAGTAGCTGCTCGTAACGTCCTTCGCGGTATTCTCTGTGAATTGCTATTTTTTCTTCCACCGATTTTCCTTTCGGATCAACACCGATAATCTCTTTCATTTGCTTATCGTAAAGTTCAGCTTTTGACTCGTATTCGGCTGATGTAACAGGCCCTGCTGCACGGTAAGGCTGAGCATCATCTTTACGAACACCATAACCTCTGCGGATATTAAAAATACGTTGGAAGTTATACACTCTTTCCGATTGACGAATCATTTCTTCTTTATCGAAATCCCAACCTGTAACGGCTTTAAAAATCGTTACATAGTTGTCCACGTGCTCAGGTACTTTTGCAGGCTCGTCGGTTTCTGCATTGTTTTCTGGTTCCACATCATTCCATGGAAGTTTACATAAACCTACCAAACCGAACCAGGTACGGAACATTGGGAAATAGTGCAATGCTTCGGCTTTATCTTCGAAAGTAGGAATCTGGTTGTTTACCATATCCATAAAAATTAGCCAGGCTTCGTCGTGCTGTGGCCCTTTGTTGGTCATTGCATAACCACCTTGCTGAGCTAAAGATTCTTTCGATACATACTGCGAATATTCCAATCCCTTATTTTCCATTCCGATATCCTGCATAAATTTAGGATCACCCCAACCTTTTTCAGCAAAGATCTGTTTCATTTTACGCACACCTTGGCCGGCAATTAAACCAAATCCTTCGCCGCGTCCCATCTGGTGTAACACTTCCATGGCAGCATCGGCATTACCAAAGTTCAGTTTTAAGCCTCCGGTGCGTTCTTCGTTCAGGATTCCGTTCTCGAAACATTCCATTACAAATCCCATAATGGTTCCAAATGTGATCGTACAAATACCATAAGTATCGCAATAGAAGTTCGTTTCAATTGTAAAATCAGGATTAAAAACACCCATGATTGAACCATTCGATGAAGTTGTTTCGTATTCGGGGCCGTCAACAATTACAGAATCACCTGCGTATGGGCCGGTTCTTAATTTATAATTGTCAACACCTTTAGCACACGACATATTACAACCAATCCAACAGCCATCCGGAACACCTTGAGTAAAGAATGATTTCCAAACTTTTGAATGGATTTTTTCGGCATCTTTATGATGTCCGTACTGAAAGTTATTTACAGGTAATAAATCGTAATCGTTCATGATATTGGTTAAGTGAGCTGTACCAATACCTTTCATGTCGCACTGCGATGCATCCAGTTCTCTCATTTCTTTATTAAAACGCTTGCCACGTTCCATGATCGCATCCATGTCGACCACATTGTTTAAATTCCCTTTTACGCCAGGAACTTTTGCTACCAATGCCTTTATTTTTTTATCTCTGAAAACGGTTCCAATTCCACCTCGCCCGGCTTGTTTTAAACGCACCAGTTTACGTTTAGGATCCCAGAATGTGAAGTTTAACATACCAATTAAGGTGTGATCAGCAGCTGATCCGGCCGAAACTACAGAAACATTTTTTCTGTCCTTCTCATCATCAGAATACATTTCGTGCAATACTTCGCCCAGCACGTGACTATCGATTGGTTCTTCGGGAGCTTCGCAAATTTCCACTTTACCATTAACACCATCGATAAATACAATCACTTCCTTATCTGATTTACCTTGAATCTCTACTGCATCGAAACCTGCAAATTTTGAGAAAGGGCCAAAATGGCCACCCACATTCGAATCCATTACTGAATCGGTTTGTGGCGATATAGATACTACCAGGGCTTTTCCTGTACCCGAATACTGAGTAATACCACAAATTGGGCCACCAGAAATAATAATCTCATTTTCAGGATCGTTCCATTTGGTTTCTGGTTTTGTAGCATCCCATAATAAGCGTAAACCATATCCTTTACCACCAATGAATTTTTTCTTCATTTGCTCAGGAACAGGTTTTTCTTTAATTTCATTCGTACCCACATTGATATATAAAGTACGATCATTATACCCTTTATCAATCGGACGCAATTCATATTTCCACTCTTTAAGCTTTGTATGAGCTGCTTTCATTTTTTGAATATCCATATCTGTTTTCTTTTAGTTAATTCAAAATTTGCCTGCTTACAGCAGGATTTTAGCTTTTCAAAATTATAAAAATATACCCTGCTTTGAAAGTATAAAATGACTTAAATCAATATGTTATATTATGCATATCGCTTATTTCAGAACAAAGTACTTTTTTATATTCAAATTAACCGCCTGCAAGAAGGTGTAAAACAACAACAATATCGTTTTCTTTAATGATTGTTGAATCATACTCGTGTGGTTCAACAATTTTATGATTATGCTTAACGATAATCTTTTTATACGTAAAATTTTTGATTTTCATTAATTCTCCCATTGTCATGCTAGTGCAATCGAAGGTTTCGGGTCGGTTATTTAAAGTGATTTTCATTTTGTAAATTTATGTTAACAGGATTTCCAAAGCAACATTTGCCTGCATG
>CAYVEW010000162.1:0-5827 GCA_964450375.1 uncultured Bacteroidales bacterium | reverse complement strand
TACGATCTTCTTTGTGCTCACGATCAGTTAAAGCAGCATGTGTTTTATCGTTGTAAATAACACAGTTTTGTAACACCTCAACAACCGAAGTGCCATCATGCTTTGAAGCTTCTAAAAAGATCTCCTGACTTAATTTCAGGTTACCATCGATTGATCGTGCAAAGAATTTACCCTGCGCGCCAATAATCAACTCTCCCGGATGAAATGGATGCTCAACGGTTCCGTAAGGAGAAGTTTTTGTTACCGCACCAAATTTTGATGTTGGTGAATACTGTCCTTTCGTTAATCCATAAATTTCATTGTTAAACAGTATAATATTGATATCAATATTTCTTCGTATGGCATGAATAAAATGGTTTCCACCAATAGCCATTGCATCGCCATCGCCAGTTATTTGCCAAACACTTAATTTAGGGTTAGCAACTTTAACTCCTGATGCAATTGCCGAAGCACGACCATGAATACTATGAAAACCGTAAGTATTCATATAATATGGGAAACGCGATGAACAGCCAATACCCGAAATAAAAGCAAAATTTTCTTTTTTGTAACCTAAATCAGGTAAAGCTCTTTGAATAGCATTCATTATGGCATGATCGCCACAACCCGGACACCATCTTACTTCCTGATCACTTTTAAAATCTTTTGCAGTTAATATTGTTTGATTTTCAGACATGATTATTCCTCCAATAATTTTGTAAAATGTTCTTCTAACTCAATGATAGTAAATGGTAATCCTTGTACTTTATTGTATTGTAGATACTTAAATTCAGGATTTGTCATTCTTAAATAACCTGCAAACTGTCCTAAATTGTTCTCACAAACAACAATTCGCTTAAATTTACCAAATATGTCTTTCACATTTCTTGGAAGTGGTTTTATATAATTAAAGTGCGCTAAACTAACACTTTTACCTTTATCTCGAAGTTCAGCTACTGCTGTTGCAAGGTGTCCATAGGTACCACCCCAACCAACAACTAATAAATCTCCGCTTTCGTCTCCTTCAACTTTTAATTCTGGAATAAATTTACTTACATTCTGAACTTTCTGTTCGCGAATTTCTGTCATTCTTTGATGGTTCACCGGATCGTGAGATACAGACCCCTTTAACTCATCCTTTTCTAAACCACCAATACGATGTTCTAATCCTTTTGTTCCAGGCACAGCCCAGGTTCTTGCTAATTTTTCAAGATCTCTGGCATAAGGATTCCAGTCTTTGGTTCCTTCAGGAACAATCGGAGCTTTAATCTCAGGATACTCTGCCATAGAAGGAACTTTCCATGGTTCCGAACCATTCGCAATAAAACCATCCGTTAATAATATTACCGGAGTCATATGTTCAACTGCAATTTTTGCTGCTTGAAAAGCATAATGAAAACAATCCGAAGGAGTACTTGCAGCTAAAACCACAACCGGACTTTCTCCGTTACGTCCGTATAATGCTTGCATCAAGTCAGATTGTTCAGGTTTTGTAGGTAAACCGGTTGAAGGGCCTCCACGCTGAACATCAACAACCACAAGTGGTAATTCGGTCATTACGGCTAAACCAATTGCTTCGCCTTTAAGAGCCAAACCAGGGCCTGAAGTTGTAGTTATAGCTAAATCGCCGGCAAAACTTGCACCAATAGATGTACAGATTCCAGCAATTTCATCCTCAGCCTGGAATGTTTTTACTCCTAAATCTTTTCGAACAGAAAGCTCTTGTAGAATTTCTGTTGCCGGAGTAATGGGATATGAACCACAAAATAATTCCAATCCTGCTTTTTCTGCCGCAGCAATAAAACCCCATGCAGTAGCAAGGTTGCCGCTAATATTTCGGTAAGTACCTTTATCAATTTTAGCCGGACTCACTTTGTAAGAAGGAGTCATATGTTCTACGGTTTCGGCATAGTTATAACCTGCACGGAGAACTGTTTTATTTGCTTCAATAACCAAAGGCTTTTTCTTAAATTTTTTCTCGAAGAACTCTTCGGTATAATTTAAAGGGCGGTCGAAAATCCAATAAACCATTCCCAGCGCAAACATATTTTTACTTCTAAGAATACTTTTAGGATCTAACCCCATGTCTTTAAGAGCTTCTTTAGTTAAGGAAGAAATAGGTGCTTGAATAATGTTATATTTATCCAGCTTATCTTCTTTAATCGGATCATCGGTTTTGTAACCTGCTTTTTGAAGGCCTTTTTCATCAAAACTGTCTTCATCAACAATAATAGTTCCACCTTCTTTAACCCATTTAGCTGTAGCTTTTAGGGCTGCAGGGTTCATGGCAATTAAAATATCAGCATAATCGCCAGGAGTTTTAATTTGAGTTTGTCCTACATGTACCTGGAAACCGGATACACCTCCAATTGTACCTTGAGGAGCTCTAATTTCTGACGGATAATCAGGAAAGGTTGATAAATCATTCCCAATAAATGCTGATGTATCTGAAAATAATGTTCCCGTAAGTTGCATGCCATCACCAGAGTCACCGGAGAACCGGATCACTACATCTTTTCTTTCAATGGCATCTGCTTTTTTACTCATAACTATTTTTAATTTAGTAGATTTAATTTAACAGACATTTTTAAAATTATAAATGCATATGGAATAGCTGCCTATTTCATATGCATTCTAGTTGATTTATTATTATTAATCTGTAATGTTTCTATAACAATACAATTAAGTTATTACGAGACAAAATTAAGCAATGTTAATTAATTATTAAGTATTTTTGATTTAATTTTTCAATCTAAATTACATGATTTTTCTCATTATTTTAATGAACAATAATTCTTAAAAATAATTTATATAATTATCAGTTTATCAAATATTTAAATATGGCACTAATAAAATCGGTACGAGGGTACACTCCGGTGTTAGGTACTAACTGCTTTTTAGCCGATAATGCAACCATTATTGGTGATGTTAAAATTGGTTCTGATTGCAGTTTCTGGTTTAATACGGTAATACGTGGCGATGTAAATTCTATCGTTATAGGAGATAAAGTAAATATTCAGGATGGGGCTGTTTTACACTGTTTATATGAAAAATCGACCATTCAAATAGGAAACAATGTTTCCATAGGCCATAATGTTACAGTGCACGGAGCAACTATTCAAAACAATGTTTTAATTGGTATGGGAGCTACTATATTAGACCATGCTGTTATTGGAGAAAACTCAATTATTGCTGCCGGGGCACTGGTTTTGAATGGAACTATTGTTGAACCCGGAAGTATTTATGGAGGAGTTCCGGCAAAAAGAATTAAATCGGTAGAGCAAGAACAAACCAAAGAAATGATTGAAAAAATTGCCAATAATTATTTAATGTATGCTAAGTGGTATCGGTAGTTAAACCTGCTTAATAACAAATGATTTGTTGCTTATTTGCATTAAAAACTTATTTAATATGCTTTGATTGCCTGTGGTATAAAATTCATAATTTGCATTACGAGGTGTAGAGTTCAATAAATTATTTTTTTCAAGTATCCGATACGCTTGTTTGGCAACTGCAGGAGCAGGATCAATAATAGCAACATCCGGAGGTAATAACTCCTTTAAAACCGGCATTAAAAAAGGATAATGAGTACATCCCAGAACTAAGTGATCAATGTTAAGTTCAACCAGTGGACTTACCAGTTGCCAGAGATGCTCTTTTGTAGATTTATCATTAATTAAACCTTGTTCAACAATATCTACCAATCCATCCCCGACTTTGATGTTAACATTAACATCTTTTGCAAATCGCTCTTTGGTTTCATGATATAAACGCCCGTTGAAAGTGCCTTCGGTTGCTAAAACACCAATGCTTTTCGTTTTTGAATTTAGCGATGCCGGTTTAACTGCCGGTTCCATTCCAATAAAAGGAATGTTATAATTTGCCCGCAAATAATCAATGGCTGCCGCTGTGGCTGTATTGCAGGCTACAATAATTAATTTACAGCTCTTACTCAATAAAAAATCAACAATCCTTCTGGAAAGATCTATAATTTCACTCTCCTTTTTTGAACCATACGGACAGTTAGCACTATCGGCATAATAAATCATATCCTCCTTAGGTAATATTTTAATTAGCTCTTTCCAAACGGAAAGGCCGCCTAAACCTGAGTCGAAAATACCTATTGGATTGTGATTCATATTACAAAAAAACCATCTTTAGTACAAAGATGGTTTAAATTTATGTAAGAATTTTAAATATTATTCTATTCCAAGTTCTTTTTTTACTAATGGAAGAACATCAATACTTTGATCAGAGAAATAAATAACACCACCTGCTGCAATATCAAAAACATAAAGAAAACCATTTTCTTTAGCTACTTTTTCGATAGCGGCTTGCGCTTTATCCATGATAGGTTGAAATAACTCTGCTTCTTTTTGTTGTAGATCTTGCTGGGCAGTTTGTTGAAAACCCTGGATTCTTTGTTGCATTTCCTGAATTTCAGTTTCTTTTGACTGGCGAACCAAATCAGAGTATGTTTCTTGTTTTTCGAGATAAGCGTTCACCTTATTTTGATACTCAACTTGCATTGCTTCCAGCTCTTCCTGCAACATTTTGCTGTAATTCTGAAGCTCGGTTCTTGCAGTTTCTCTTTCTGGCATTACAGATAATAATTCACTAGAATTAACGTGTCCGAATTTAAAATCTTTTTGAGCAAAAACACTTGATGCTGAAACTAACACAACAACAAGTAATATTCCTAAAGTTCTTTTCATTTTTTCCATTTTTAAGATTTATATGCAAATTTATAAAATTAATTCTTATAGCCTAATTTTTCTAGCACTTCATCACTTCGATCATATTTTGGGTCGGTGAATAATATAGAAGCATCGGCAGCTGTATCGAATATTACAGCATAATTCCCTTTTTCGGCAATTTCTTTAATGGCATCGTATATTTCATTCTGAATAGGCTGAATAAGTTCGGTTCTTTTTTTAAACAATTCACCTTGTGGCCCAAAAAATTTCTTTTGTAAATCTTTAATGGCCTTTTCTTTCGATGCAATTTCCAGTTCGCGTTGTTTAATCATCTCTTTTGTAAGCAGCACCTTCTCAGATTGAAAATCTTTATACATTTTATCTAAAACACTGTATTCTGCTTCAATCTCTCTTTGCCATTGCAGCGATAACTCATTTAATTTATCCTGCGCTGCTTTATATGCCGGTATATTACTAAGGATGTATTCCGTATCGACAAACGCATACTTTTGTGCATAAGTAAATGTTACCAGCAATGTAAAAAAAAGTATAAGCCCTGTTTTTTTCATCCTATTATATTTTTAAAACTGTTGTCCGATAACAAAATGGAACTGACTTCCACCAATTCCGGTTGATGTAGGAGAATTATCGCGGTCGAAACCATACCCCCAGTCAACACCCAGCAAACCAAACATAGGCAAAAATGCTCTTAAGCCAATTCCGGCAGATCTTTTTACAGAAAACGGATTATAATCTCCAATACTCGACCATGTGTTTCCGGCTTCAACAAAACCTAATACATAAACTGCAGCCTGAGGCTTTAATGTTATTGGATATCGTAATTCAAAGTTAATTTTTTCGTATACGTTTCCTGCACTCGCACCACGTTTATCAATTGATGTTAACGATCCATTTTCGTACCCTCTTAATCCAATGGTCTCTACTCCATATAAACTATAACCAGATAAGCCGTCACCACCTAAATTAAATCTTCCGAAAGGAGTATAGCCAACATCTTGATTGTAATAACCCAAATAACCGAATTCAGTATTTGTTGCCAGAACCAAATCTTTCCATAACCTTAAATACCATGATCCTTTGTATTTCCATTTATGGTATTCGGCCCATTTATATTTTTCGTTATTTTCTTT
>CAYVEW010000161.1:0-5855 GCA_964450375.1 uncultured Bacteroidales bacterium | reverse complement strand
ATTTTTTTAGATCATCTAGATTAAAAAAAGAACATCAATTTTAATCTTCTTCAACAATCACAAAAATATCTTCGTTATCTTTTTTCATCAGATATTGTTCGCGGGCAAATTTTTCCAGGTTCTTTTTATCTGTTTTAAGCTGTTCTAAACGTTCCGAATCCTTATCAATTCGTTCAATATAGTACTTTTTATCTTTTTCTAATTGTCGCAAGTGATTTAACTCTTTTGCCCTATCAATTAGATTATTACGATCGAAGAATAAAATCCAGATAAGGAAAATAAGTAGTGTAAGAATGAATTTATTCTTCGCATAAGGTTTAATCTTTTTCCATATGTTTAATACGGTGCTCATATTGCAATATTATAAGAAAATTAGTCTGCAGGCAAGTATTACTCTTTGAAAGTATTAACAAATACTTGTTGGTTTTAGTTTTCAGTTGTTAGGTTTTAGCTTGTTTGTTAATAACAAGTAATATTGAACTTGAAATCTGAAACCAGAAATTGATTTACCCTCCACTGATTAAATGAAGTACATTCACATCATCGCCATTTTTTATTTGAAACGAATCGTATTCACCTTTCTTTACCAGTTTGCCATTCACTTTAACGACCAGCATTTTGAAAGTAAAATTCTTTATATCCAGTAATTCTGAAATACTGATTTGTTCTTTTTCAAATGATTCGGGCCTGTTATTTAGCGTAATCTTCATTATTTATTATTTTTTATGCTTAACTATACTAACACCGGGATTGATGCAATTAACTGATTATGATCATCTTAATCTGCCAGTATTATATGATAAACAATTATTTCTTTAGTAAGATTTCTAAAACCGTATTTGCCTGCATATTAGCTACCATTCCAACTCTTGGTGCTAGTGGTGGATTCTGTTCCGAAACCTCCGATTTTTCATCTCCACAAATATATAGATTTTCCGATTGTCTGAATTTTATAGCATTACTATCTCCAAATCCAGCTATGCCTAAACCCACTACAATAGGCATGTCCGGTAAAGCAGATAAGATTGTTTCAATTAACATTTTCTTCATCTCGGCCAGATCAAATGCTTCTACCAAAACATCACAATCTTTATAAATTCCAACACTGTTTTGTTCGTTTAGTTTAATGTCATGTGCAATAATCGAAATATCAGGATTAATTCGCAGGATATTTTGTTTTAGGGCTTTCACCTTTTTTTCGCCCAGCTGATCTCTAAAAAAATACTGGCGGTTTAAGTTGCTTTCATTTACCACATCGAAATCGGCAATAATTAACTTTCCAATGCCTACTCGTGCCAAAGCAATAGCACAATTAGAACCCAGTCCGCCGGCTCCTGCAACACCTACTGTATAATTTTTAAGTTTTGATTTTATTTCTTCGAAAGTCATCATCATATTAAAGTATCATATTTCGACAAGCCTGTTGATCAGGCAGGCTTAAACTAACATTAAAAATGAATTGTTGTTGAACTACTTAATTATCAAATCATCAGGATTTTGATTGCAATCCCAAACGGTATGAACAATTATCATAGTTGGAGTGGCTTCATAAAAAATTATATATTCATCTATTATCAAACCACGAACTGACTCCAAGTCGGTCTTTATGCCTATCTCTGGTTGCTTTATAAGAAGTGATATTTCTTTCTTGAATTTTTTATATAATTTCTTTGAGTAAGTTGCACTACCGTTTCGCTTAGAATAAAAATCCAATATGTCAAACAGCTTAATCTTTGCTCTATGAGACCATACTATTTTGCGTTTTGCCATTTTTCGAATTCATTGTCAAGTTCAATTTGTTCAATAAAGAGTCCCTTTTCAATCTCTTTCCTTGATTCAATTATTTCTGCCCTTTGCTTCTCTGTCAAAGAAATTACTTTTGATTCTGTTTTAGTCTCTAAAATTGTTTTAAGTGCTTTCAAGAATGAAACATCATCTATCTCAGCAATTCTATGTATCAATAATTTCTTTAATTCTATTGCACTCATAGTACTTTTATTTTTACAAGAGTAAAGTTACGACAAATTTCAGGAAAAAGCTTTCAACTACCCGTTCGTTTTCAGCAATTATTGCTATCTATCAGGATTTCGATGTACGACAATTGCAATCAATTATTTCATCTATTTAAAAAAACTTTATCCATAAAGGGCATAAATTGTTTGGTGCCGCCTCCATGTTGAATAATTTTAAGGGTGTTTACATCATTGAGTTCAAATACCGATCCGAATAAAACCTTCGTATTTTTATACTGAAACATTTCTTTACTCAATATGGTTGACGGGCCTAAAGTGTAAATGTCGCAAGTATCTTTCGTTGAATTTATCAGTTCAAGAAAAGTATTGTTAAATACCGTGGTCGACGAAAGAATCAAGGCATCTGCTTCGGATATCTCCGATAACTGTTTCGACATATCGGTTAATTTCTCATCTTGTTCCATTTTATCAAAAATAGTGAGCTTGATTTTTTCTTTCTCAAATTTATCAACCAACGACCTGAAAAAGCCAACCATCACGATTTTCTTATATTGTTTAAAATCAATTTTATCAAAAATATCCAATTTGTGATCATACCTGTTCTGATAGTTACAAACCGCATTAAAGTAAGCGTTTAATACAATTCGGTGCGAAATCTTATTTAAATCCGGAAAACGTAATTCGCGAATGTCAACATTAACGTAGTGATTTAAAGTAGCACAAACACCAACCTGCCCGTTTTTAAGGATTACGGCCACATATTTTTCGCCACAAATAATATCTTTGATCGATTGAAGATCAATTCCGTATTTTTCAAAAAAGTATGTCAATGGTTCCTTCATATAAATTTCGATTTAGAATAGATTTCCGCTTTCCCGGTCAGGCAAAGTTAAAAATATTTGTAAGTATTTATTTCTTTTCTTTCGTTTGTTAATGTGCACATAATCAATGCTGTTTTATTTCAAGAGCGCGTAACACGATATGCACAATATAACATATTGATTTAAGTCATTTTATACTTTTAATACTTAGTCTACTTTTAGCTCCTTAATGTAAAGATAGAAATAAACTAATAGAAAGATAAATATGGACATTCAGAAGCTTAAAGCAGAACAAAAACTGCTGAAGGAATGGAGTTACGACTGGCATCCTATCGAAAGAGGATATAACAATCGTACCTTATACATTAATGTTGGCAGCAACGAAGTAAAAGAAAAACCGGTTTCTCAGCAAATGAAAGATAAATTTGTTGGCGGAAAAGGTTTTGGCTTAAGACTACTTTGGGATGCTACAACACCCAACACAAAATGGGATGATCCGGAAAATGAAATCATCATTTCCCCCGGTCCAATTGGCGGTATTACTCAGTATTCAGGTGCTGGAAAATCATTACTTGTTACGATTTCTCCACAAACAGATTCCATAATGGATTCAAACGTGGGTGGATTCTTTGGCCCATTTATGAAGTTTGCCGGTTTTGATGCTCTTGAACTACAAGGTAAAGCTGAAAAAGATGTGATCATATATCTTGATGGTGTAAATCATAAGATACAGATTTTTGATGACCCTGGTTTTGCTGTGGATTCTCATATTCTTGGCGAAGAGCTTACCGAGTTATTTGCTGAAGATGAAAAAGATGCAAAGAACATTGGTATTGTTTCAGCAGGAGCGGCTGCCGAAAACTCATTGATCGGAATGCTTAATTTTACGTTTTGGGATAACAAACGTAAAATGGTTCGCTTGAAGCAAGCAGGACGTGGCGGTATCGGAACCGTATTCCGCAACAAAAAAATCAAAGCGATAGTAGCAAGAATTGATGGCGTAAAAGGAAACCTGAACAATGTTGCTGACCTTGAAAAAATCATGGAAGTTGGCCGCGACTATGCAGGTGAAATGCGTGATCTGGACGACAAGCAAAATCAAATGAAGAAAAAAGGTACAGCAAATATCGTAAACGTAATGAGCGATTATGATTTGCTTCCTACACATAACTTCAAGTACGGAACGCATAAAGATGCTCATAAAATCCACTCTGATTTCCTAAGAGATAAATGGTTTACCCTTGGTGTAAACGATGGATGCTGGATTGGTTGTGCTATGCAGTGTGCAAAAGGAGCCGACGATTTTGAACTTAAAACAGGACCGTATAAAGGTACGAAAGTTATTGTTGACGGGCCGGAATACGAAACAGCTGCCGGTTTAGGATCAAATATCGGAGTTTTTGATTACCAACCTATTTTGGAAGCTAATTTCTATTGCGACACCTATGGTATCTGTACAATTACCTGGGGAACAATTGTTGCTTTTATTATGGAATGTTACGAAAATGGTATTATCAACAAAGAAATTACCGGAGGATTAGAACTTAACTTTGGTAATGCAGAACATGCCTTAGAGTTATTACATCAACTTGCCCGTGGAGAAGGTTTTGGTAAAGTAGCAGGAACAGGTGTTCGCCAAATGAAAAAACTTTTTGTTGAAAAATACGGAGCAGATCCTAAATTCCTTCAGGATATTGGTATGGAAAACAAAGGGCTTGAATACTCTCAGTATGTTTCCAAAGAATCTCTTGCACAGCAGGGGGGGTATGCAATGACCAACAAAGGTCCCCAACACGATGAAGCCTGGCTTATTTTTATGGATATGGTAAATAACCAAATTCCTACATTCGAAAATAAAGCCGATGCTCTTCATTGGTTCCCAATGTTCAGAACCTGGTTCGGGCTTCAGGGATTATGTAAAATTGTGTGGAATGACGTTACTCCTGAAGATAACAAATTTGAAGAAGAACCACACAAAATACCTAAGCACCTAAGAAACTATTTAACAGTTTACGAAGGTGTTACCGGAAATAAGCTTGACGAAGCAGGTTTAATCCGCCAATCTGAAAGAGTTTATAACTTCCAGCGGATCTTTAATATTCGTCGTGGTTATGGTTTACGTAAGCATGATGCTCAACCTTATCGTGCTGCAGGGCCTGTAACTGCCGAAGAGTACGAATCAAGGGCAGAACGCTACGATGGCCAGTTGAAAGAGATAATCGGAGTTGATCCAACGGGTAAATCGACTGAAGAAAAAATGGCGATTTTGCGTAAATACAGAGAAGATCAGTATGAAAAATTACTAGATGCTGTTTACGAAAGAAGAGGCTGGACCAACAATGGAGTTCCTAAAATTGAACACCTAAAAGAAATCGGGATGGATCTGCCGGAACTAATCGAAATAGTTAAACCTTTACAATAAACAAATTAAAAGCCCTGTATAAAGGGCTTTTTTTTACTTCTTATCATGAATTTTCAGGAAATTAAAGAGAAACTAAAAACAAAAACGGTAGGAATTGCGGGCTGCGGAGGGTTAGGATCTAATTGTGCAGTTGCATTGGCAAGGGTTGGAGTAGGCAAATTAGTTCTAGCCGACTTTGATAAAATAGAAGAATCTAACCTTAACCGGCAATATTTCTTTTATGATCAGATCGGTAAAATAAAATCGGATACATTAAAAGAAAACATTGAAAGAATTAATCCCGAAGTTGAAATTGTTAGCCATCCGGTTTTTCTTGAAGAATCTAATTTTGCAAACATATTCAGGGAGTGTGATTTAATTATTGAAGCATTTGACAGGCCGGAATCTAAAGAAATGATTGTGAGGGCAATGAGTAAGTTTTTCCCAGATAAAACGCTCATAATGGGCATTGGAATATCTGGATGGAGCCAGAATGATTCTATGAAAGAAATTAGATACGAAAATTTAATAATTTGTGGGGATCAAAAATCAGAAGTTTCAGATGATAACCCGCCTTTAGCACCAAGAGTTGGAATTGTGGCTAACATGCAGGCAAATGTTGCTTTGGAAATCCTGTTAACATAAATTTACAAAATGAAA
>CAYVEW010000160.1:2736-5906 GCA_964450375.1 uncultured Bacteroidales bacterium | reverse complement strand
CGCATGGCTCGCCGTTTTGTCAGGCCTACGCTCAACAATCAACATCAAGAAAAAAAGAATAACAATCTATAACAGGTGCAATGGAAAAGCCGAAATGAGAGCGGAATTGTTGATAATCGCCATGTGACCACGATTCATCATTAAGGAAACCGCACCCTAAAACTTTTTTGAAATAGGTACTTTCCTTGAAAAAAGAATAGATTATCAAAATTCTTTCATTTCGGTTGATTTTGGTTCTTTCATCAAGGAAAGAACAAATAACATAATTTCATTGACTCTAATTCAATTATAAGCAATAATTATAAGTCGTAGTGTTAATATTTCCTATCAGAAATATTGAGTAAGCCAGTTTATTTGTTAACACCTATTTAAGTGAGAGCTTCTTAGTTGTAATACATTAATATATATAGCTTTTTCAACTTTTTCAACAATAACATGCGGATTTTAGGAACTATCGGAATCACGAGCTTGCGAGTAACAAAAGGATGAGCGAAGGCAAATTGTAATTCGACATTTGATGATTGACATGACACTAGTTGTTTTTATCTTTTCTAAATTTTATTCGGCCTTCTTTAGGAATTTTCTCAGTGGCATATTGTATGATTAAACGAGCACAATCATTTTTCCACTTCACAAGAAATTCTTCTGTTTGCTTGGGTTCTTTTTTCCAGCACTCACGTAAAAACCAGCCTAATCCTTGATGCACTTCTCGCTCAGGATCCATCATCATCGGATCAATAAAAAGGAACATTTTATTAAAATCATTTTCATGTTTTAATAATTTGATCATTGCTACCGGAACACATCTTCGTTGAAATTTATTTTTAGCTTTTCGCCAATCCGATAAATCGCTTAACTGAATGATCTCTTTTTTCCAAAACACAGGAAATAAAAACTGGACTATTCCATCCGTATGAGCCCAGTTGTTTATTCCTAACGAAAACCAATGTTCAACTTCTTTAAATGTAATAAAATCAAACTCTTTGGAAAATGAATTAAGCAGGTGTAAAGCAAAACCCGGTAGTTCATATTTTTCTTCAGGAATAAGCAATCTGGATACTTCATAAACTAAATTAATATTCATCCATGGCTCAGACTTATATTCTTTTACTTTATTCTCAATTAATCCGGATGCTAAGCCATAACCATTAAAACCACCTTTAAAATAACGAGCATATTTTTCAACGTTTTTGTTATCAGCATTTTTTTTGCAAAATGTTTTGATGTCAGAATATAGCTCTTTTGCTTTCATAGTCTAATGTTTAGATCAAATCAAAATTAGTATAAATAAGTATGATTAATATTTTTTTATCAAAATTTTAAATAAAAACTTGACAGATGTTTATAAAATATGTAAAATTGTACGATAAAAGTAAAATAAAACAAAAAACGTAAATATAAAAATGAAAAGTATAGAAGATCAAAAGCTAAAAGATATTGTGTTAACAGCTAAAGATTTGTTTTGGCGTTTTGGTTTTAAAAGAGTAAGTATTGAAGAAGTGTGCAGGGAATCTGGTGTTAGTAAAATGACTTTTTATAAGCATTTTAGCAACAAGATGGAGCTGGTAAAGTTTATTTATTCTTACGTTTCTAAGGAAGCAATGGATAAATATATGAGTATAATGCATCAGAATATTCCTTTTAAAGAGAAGGTAAAAAAGAGCATCGATTTAAAAATGGAACAAACCCGGTCCATAAGTCAGGAATTTTATAATGACTTAATGAATAGCGATCAGCCCGAAATTATTACGCTAATTCAACAATCAAAAAAAGAAAATATTGAATTAATACTAAAAGACTATATCGATGCACAAAAAAAAGGTGAAATAAGAAAAGACATCAAGCCGGAGTTTATTTTGTATTTTCTGAATCATATGTTCGATATGGCAAACGATAAGCATCTGACTGCTTTGTATAAGAGTCCGAATGAATTAATTATGGAGCTACTAAACTTTTTCTTTTACGGAATTTTACCTTGTAATAATGAGTAGCTTAATTAAACATATCGTTTTTATTTTTAGCATGTTGTTAGTGCTAAAAGGCCATATGTTTGCTCAGCACGATAATTTTAATGAGCAATTGATTGGATGGACTACAGTTAATCTTAAAGATCCATTTACTGCACAGTCGGGTGTTCGATACATTCCTGATTTTAAGAGTGAAACAAAACTTACTGAGCAGTTAATGCTAAATACAAATATCTCGTTCAATTTATATGGTAATGCTTTAACGCATAATCTTGAAAAAACAGAAACTGATTTTAAGATAAAACCGTATCGTTTGCAAATTGGACTGGAGAGCAATCAGCTTGCTTTAAGTGCAGGTTTACAGAAAATAAATTTTGGTTCAGCATCTTTGTTACGGCCATTAATGTGGTTCGATAAAATTGATCCGCGCGATCCGCTCCAGCTAACCGATGGTGTATATAGCGTTTTAGGAAGATATTACTTTTTAAACAATGCAAATATCTGGTTCTGGAGTTTGTACGGTAATCAGGACAGAAAAGGATGGGAAATGTTTGTGTCCAATGATAAAAAACCCGAAGTGGGTGGACGAGTTCAGCTGCCGGTTTTAAATGGAGAAATCGGGTTTACATACCATTATAGAGAAGGTTTGTTCAAAAATTCGTTTGCCGATACCTTAACAGCTCGCGAAGGGTTTTGTGAAAACCGATATGCAATAGATACTAAAGTTGATGTTGGTATTGGTTTATGGTTCGAAGCTTCTGTTACTCACCAGAATTTAGATTTTACGGAACAAAAATATCAGCGATTAACAAATCTTGGTGCTGATTATACTTTTGGGATAGGCAATGGAATTGGAGTTGTGGCAGAATATTTTACTTACAAAAAAACCGAAGAAGTATTTGGTAAGGGAGACGGAATTGAATTTGTTGCTACATCAATTAATTACCCCATTAATCTAATTAACAACCTACAGGCAATTCTGTATTACGATATTACAAATAATGATTACTATCGATTTATCAATTTCTCATGGACCTACGATAATTGGGTAATTTATGTAATGGGATTCTGGAATCCGGATAATTATCAAATATATCAGAATATGGGAAACACAAATTTATTTAGTGGTTACGGAGCGCAGATTATGGTGGTTTTTAATCATTAATAAAGATAAAAGTAAAAGTTTTGTCATGCTGAGCCTGC
>CAYVEW010000160.1:0-2636 GCA_964450375.1 uncultured Bacteroidales bacterium | reverse complement strand
TTTTTACAGCTTTAAGCGAAATAAACTTAAATTTCGAAACCGGCGAGTTTGCCGGAATTGTTGGGCCCAGCGGATCGGGAAAAACCACTTTGTTGAATATTATTGGATCATTAGACAGCCCTTCGGAAGGTTCTGTTCAGGTAATTGGTCAGGAAATTGCCAGACTGAATCATAAAGAAGCGGCCATATTACGACGAAGACATATGGGCTTTATCTTCCAAACTTATAATCTGTTGCCTGTATACACTGTTTTCGAAAATGTTGAGTTCCCGCTGCTTTTATTAAAGATGAACGAATCGGAACGGAAAAAAGCAGTAATGGATGCTCTCGAATGGGTTGGTTTAACTGATAAGGTTAAATCACGTCCGGCACAACTTTCGGGTGGCGAATGCCAGCGTGTTGCTATTGCACGAGCCATGGTAAAAAAACCGAAGATTGTGTTAGCCGACGAACCCACTGCAAATCTCGATGCAGCAAATTCTCATAATATCCTTCAAATGATGGTAAAATTGAACGAAGAGTTGAAAACAACATTCATTTTTGCTACACACGATGAAAAGGTGATACAATATTTAAGAAGACAAATTAGCCTTGAAGATGGCAAAGTAGCTCAGGATAAAATAGTAAAAAATATAGGAGAATAGTAAGATGTTAGCATTTAAATTAGCCTATCGAAACCTTGTTGGAGCAGGCTTACGAACCTGGCTCAACGTTTTTGTCTTGTCTCTGGCATATGTTCTTATTATTTATTTTAATGGCTTAATGAGCGGATGGAACAGGGAAGCCCGAAGAGATACAATTGCCTGGGAAATAGGAGACGGGGAATACTGGCATCAGGATTATGATCCCTACGACCCTTTTACGCTTAACGATAGTCATGCTGAAGTTCCATCCATATTTCAGGACGAAATGGAAAATGGAACTGTAGTGCCTGTTTTGATTTCTGAAGCTACCATTTACCCGGAAGGCAGGCTTCAAAGTATTTTACTGAAAGGAATAAAAACAAATCAGCAGGTGCTTAAGTTACCAACAGAAGCATTCCATAACGAAACGAATGAAATTCCCGCCATTATTGGTAAAAGATTATCGAAAAATACAAATCTGAAAAAAAATGATTTGGTTACGGTACGTTGGCGCGATGTGAACGGAACATTCGATGCCGCTGAAATAGTTATTGTGGATGTATTCGATTGTAATGTTCCCACTGTTGATAACGGGCAAATCTGGATTCCTTTGGATAAGTTGCAGGAAATGAAACAAATGCAAGGTGAAGCAACTATCCTGGTGATGGGTGAAGAAGTGCAGTACAGGAAAGAAATAGAAGGATGGGAATATAGAGACCTTGACTTTCTACTGACAGATATATCTGAGTTGATAAAAACAAAAAAGCTTGGTAGTTCTTTCTTTTATATTATCATATTAGCTTTAGCTATGCTTGCTATTTTTGATACACAAGTATTATCCATATTTAAGAGACAAAAGGAGATTGGAACCTATGTGGCCATGGGAATGACCAGGAAACAAGTGGTTGCTCTTTTTACTGTAGAAGGAGCATTTCACGCAGTTTTGGCGGCAATAGTGGCTGCAATATATGGGATTCCACTATTAACTTATGCTGCAAAAAGCGGCTTTAAAATCCCTGAAGGGTCAGATGATATGGGTTTGGCTATGGGCGACGTTATTTACCCGTTCTTTAGCTTAATGCTTATTGTTTCAACTATAATTCTAGTTTTTCTAATAACAACTATCGTTAGTTATCTTCCGGCAAGAAAAATTTCTAAAATGGAACCAACTGACGCAATAAAAGGAAAAATACAATGATACGTTTTTTATTAAAAGGTCTTCTTCGAGATCGTGACCGTAGTTTAATGCCTGTTTTAGTAGTTGCAATCGGAGTAATGCTTTCAGTATTCTTATACTGTTACCTGCTTGGTGTAATGGGCGATATGATTGACTTTAATGCACGATTTGCAACCGGGCACGTAAAAATTATGACACGGGCTTATGCCGATAATCAGGATCAAAATCCGAATGATCTGGCCTTGGTAGAAACTGATGCTTTAATTGAAGAATTGAATAAGGAGTTCCCTGATATGGAATGGGTTCAGAGAATCGAATTCGGTGGATTAATTGATGTCCCCGACGAAAACGGAGAAACAAAAGCTCAGGGAACAGCGGCCGGAATGGCATACGATATCATTTCAGAAAATTCTACTGAAATAGAGAGAATCAACCTTAGAAAAGCTTTAGTAAAAGGCCATATTCCACAAGAAAAAAATGAGATTTTGCTAAGCGATGATTTTGCATCAAAACTCGGAGTAGCTCCCGGGCAAGATGTTACCCTTATTTCATCGACAATGTATGGGGGTATGGCGATTCATAATTTTGTTGTTACAGGGACTGTTAAGTTTGGATCTACAGCATTAGATCGGGGTGGAATTGTTGCTGACATTGCAGGGATTCAGGATGCACTGAATATGGAAAATGCTTGTGGTGAGATATTTGGATTTTTAGATTCCAAAGTATATGATGATGAAAAAGCAATAAAAATTCAAAATACTTTTAACGAAAAGTATAGCGATCCGGATGATGAGTATTCACCTGTAATGAAAAGGTTAAAAGAACAATCCTTTTTA
>CAYVEW010000159.1:0-6050 GCA_964450375.1 uncultured Bacteroidales bacterium | reverse complement strand
CCCTTTTTTCACTGCTTAAAAAACTTATTATATGTATAAAAAGAAAAAGAGAACAACCTGTATAAGTCATTCTCTTTTCTCTAACCCTAAATTAACTAAACCTTTCTGCCAAAGGCAGACGAAAAAACTAACCCTAAAAACTATTAACTTATCTAATTCTAACTAATTCTAACTTTATGTTTTTTAACATCTTCAATAAGGTGAAGATAAACCGTTTAGCTCATCTGAAACGGAGTGCAAAAATAGTCAAGAAAGTGTTCTGTGCAAATCTTTTTGCTGTTTTTTTTATATGATTTAAAACATATTTTTAAAAGCCTGATAAACTGGGGAGTAGGGGTGGTTTAAACTATTTTTTCGACAAAATGTCAAAAGTCAGTAGTTTTTTAATTTTTATAATTCATTTTTGTTTACCGAAAAATAAAATTGCAGAATTATGTCATCAAAAGTTAGTGTATTTAGAAAATTTCCCCGCACATTCTGGGTAGCCAATTCAATGGAGCTTTTTGAACGCTGGGCATGGTATGGTTTTTATATGCTTTTAGCAAACTATCTTACCAAATCAACAGATGTTGGTGCTTTGGGTTTAAGTCAGGAAGAAAAAGGAATGATTATGGGAATTGGTACTGCCATACTTTACTTTTTGCCAATTATTACCGGTGCAATAGCCGACCGATATGGATATAAAAAGATATTATTTACAGCCTTTGTTGTTTATGCAGTGGGGTTCTTAGCAATGCCTTACTGTCGTTCATTTGGTTCGTTTTTTGCAATTTTTATTTTTGTGGCTATCGGAGGTGCTCTTTTTAAACCGGTTATTACAGCAACCATTTCAAAAACTACCGACGACACCACATCATCCATCGGATTTGGTATTTATTACTGGATGGTAAATGTGGGTGCCTTTATCGGACCCATTGTTGCTTTGCAGTTTAGTAAGATTTCATATACAGCAATTTTTTATTTAAGTGCTGTTTTCATTTTGGTAAATATTCCGTTCCTCTTTCTTTTTAAAGAGCCCGAGCGAGAATCTTCAAATTTATCATTTGGTCAATCTTTAAAAACAATTTTTAAGAATGTTTTTGTGGCGCTTAGCGATTATAAGTTTATTATTTTCTTGATTATCGTTGCCGGATTCTGGTCGATGTATTACCAGTTGTTCTATACGCTTCCGGTGTTTATCGATCAATGGGTTGATACTCACTCTTTGTATAATTTCCTTGAAAAAGTATGGCCCTGGCTGGTTGAAAAAATTGGTTCGCCCGATCGCACCATTGCTGCCGAATACATAACCAATGTTGATGCAATGTATATTATTATGTTTCAAATTATTGTATCTACTGTTATTATGAAATGGAAACCTTTAACTTCAATGATGACTGGTTTTCTGGTTTGTTCAATCGGAATGTCGCTTACTTTGTTTACCAATAATCCGTTTTTCATAATTGCTTCCATATTTATATTTGGCTTGGGAGAGATGGCCGGATCTCCAAAAATTACGGAATATATTGGAAAAATTGCTCCACGCGATAAAATTGCTCTTTATATGGGAATGTCCTTTCTTCCGGTAACATTGGGTAATTTACTGGCCGGATTCATTTCGGGTGGTGTATATGGAAAAATGTCTGATAAAGTAACTTTATTGCAGCAAGATCTGGCATCGAAAAATATCGCGGTGCCAGAATTGTCGGAGAGTTTTACACAAACCGATTTATACAATAAAGCTTCTGAAGTATTATATATGTCGCAATCGGAATTAACAAATTATTTGTGGGAAACATACAACCCAGGTAAAATCTGGATTGTGTTATTTGGCATTGGTGCTGGTGCTTCCTTATTGCTGTTCTTATATGATCGTTTGTTAATTCGCAGAAAGAACAAGCAGGTGGAAGTTGATCCACCGTTAATTAACGACTGATAATGGGTTGGTAATCCATGCTAATCTAAAGGATGCATGGACTATCATTGCGAATACCGCATCGATTCAATGATTTTTTCGTCGCGGGTAATGCGTCCACCTGAGATATTTGTGGCTGTTTCTATTAATGCCAGGTGCGAATAGGCTTGCGGAAAATTACCCAGCAGTCGCTTGCTTACAAAATCAATATCTTCGCTAAATAAGCCCAAATGATTACTGTACGATAAGAGCTGTTCAAACAATTGAACGGCTTCGTCTTTTTCACCAATTTTATGTAAACTGTTAATCAACCAAAAAGTGCAAATGGTAAATGATGATGTGGGTTTTCCAAAATCATCTTTGTTTTTATACCGGTACATTAAACCATCACGGCTTAATTGTTTTTGTGTTTCCTTTACGGTGCTTATGTATTTTGGGTCTTTTGCATCAATAAAACCATATGGTTCCATTAACAAAGTAGATGCATCCAGATCATCCGATTCATACGATTGAGTAAATGCTCCAATTTTTTCGTTCCATGCATTTAACAAGATATCTTCTTTTATGGTATCCCTAAGATTGCTCCATTTAACAGCATATTCTTTTTTGTTGATCAGTCCGGCAATTTTAATTGCACGGTCGATTGCAACCCAGCAAAGTACCTTCGAAAATGTAAAATGTTTCTGATCTGTTCTTATTTCCCATATTCCCCTATCGGGTTTATCCCAGTTATCTTTCACAATTTTTACAATACTGCGTACAATGGTCCAGAGCTCTTCACTATTTTGCAATGTGATATCGTATAAATTAAATTGTTGATAAATTACATCTACCAAAATTCCGTAAATATCATTTTGTTTTTGCTCATATGCCGCATTGCCAATACGAACAGGTGCGGAATTTTCATATCCGGATAAATGATCCAGAATAACTTCTGTTAATTGCTTTTGCCTGTTTATTCCATACATGATCTGGATTTTTTCATCTTTTTGGGGTATCAGGTCAATCACAAAATTCAGATAACGCCGTGCTACGTTTTTATGCCCCAGGTTTGTCATCACATTTATTACCATCGATGCATCGCGAATCCAGCAAAAACGATAATCCCAGTTTCGGACTTCTCCAATTGTTTCGGGCAAGGATGTGGTTACAGCAGCTAACACTGCACCTGTTTTGTTATAGCTTAAAAGCTTTAATACCAGTGCGCTGCGTAAAATTTCGTCGTTGTATTTTTTAAAACGCTTGGTTCTTTCCGACCAGTTAAGCCAGTAAACCTTGGTGCGCTCGAGCTTTAAAAACGCTCTTTCGACATTTTGGTTCAGAATTTTTTGATTGTAACTCAGCAGAAAAAAAGCATCATCGGAAAGTATAATTTCTTCCTGATGTGTAATTTTTTCAAAATCAAGGTTGCTGTATAAATATACCGAATTATAATCGCCTTCTTTGGTGTAGCTTTTAATGTAATCTTTACCAACAATTGTTTCGGTAGGATATTTGGCATATTCAAGTTTAGGATCGTACTTAACTTTAAACTTCGGCTTGCCCGAAACAAGTTTGATATAACGTATCACATCGGGTGGAGCGTAATAACCATTTTCTTCACTCTTATAACGTGGCATAAAATCAACTATTTCGAACTGATCTTCGCCATTCTTGAATTTAGTAACTAACAGGTTGGTTTTATATATATATGATTGTTCTGTTTTGTAATCTCCGCTTACAATAATTTCAAAACTTCCTCCAATTTTCTTATCCAGTAATTTTGCAAATACCGAACTTGAGTCAAACTCCGGTAAACAGCACCAGTCCATCGATCCTGTATTAGATATTAGAGCTGCACTTTGGCAATTTCCGATTACTCCATAATTTAAATTGGTCATATATTTAACTATTTAGTAATTTAGTTGTAATACAAAATTCAACAATTAATTTGATTTTTAATAAAAAACCATTATATATAACCAAAATAAATACGGATTGTTATGAGTAAAATAATTATAGTATCAAACAGGTTACCATTAAATATAAACATTGAAAATGATGAGCTTCATATTCAGCCAAGTGTTGGCGGACTTGCTACCGGTATGCGATCGGTGCACGAAGCGTATGAAAGCAAATGGATAGGATGGACCGGGCTGGCCGATGATTATTTAACGGATGATTTAAAAAGGAAAGTAAATGCCGCAGTTGAAAAAGAAGACTGTATTGGTGTTCCATTAACCGACGAAGATGTTGATCTTTTTTACTATGGCTTTAGCAACAAAACCATTTGGCCTTTGTTTCATTATTTTACCGAATTTGCCGAGTATAAAAAAGAACATTGGGAAGCATACTATAAAGTAAATCAGAAATTTGCTGATGTAATTACGAAAAATTGTAAAAATGGAGATACGGTTTGGATTCACGATTATCAGTTATTGTTACTCCCCAAAATGATTCGGGATAAATGCCCAGATGTTTCCATTGGCTTTTTTCTGCACATTCCTTTTCCTTCGTATGAGGTATTTCGAATTCTTCCATGGCGGACCGAATTAATTGAAGGTATGCTGGGTGCCGATTTAATCGGATTTCATACCTACGATTACGAAAGGCACTTTTTTAGCTCGGTAAGGCGTTTGCTGGGATACGAAATCAATTTTAACAAAATTAACCTGAACACAAGAATTCTAAAAGCTGATTCTTTTCCGATGGGAATCGATTACGATAAATTCCAGAATGCAGCCATTCTGCATCATAGTAAATCAATTCGCGACAAGTCGGATGTTCAGCAGCAACTCGACAGGCACATTCTGAATACTCCTGATATTAAATTGATTTTATCCATTGATCGATTGGATTATACTAAAGGAATAGCAAAACGACTACATGCATTTGAATACTTTCTGGAGAAATATCCCGAATTCCAGGGTAAAGCTTCTTTAATAATGCTTGCGGTCCCATCCAGAGCCAATGTAGATCAGTACCAGCGTATGAAAAGCGAAATTGATGAGTTGGTTGGTCGAATAAATGGAAAATTCTCGACCATCACCTGGTCGCCCATTTGGTATTTTTACCGTTCCATGCCTTTCGAAAACCTGATCGATCTTTATACATCTTGCGAAATAGCCTTGTTAACACCTATTCGCGATGGAATGAACCTGGTAGCAAAAGAGTTTATTGCATCGAAAGTGGATAAAAAAGGAGTTTTGATTTTAAGCGAAATGGCTGGTGCGGTAAAAGAGATGAGCGAAGCGCTATTAATTAATCCGCAAAATTACGAGCAAATTGCCGACACACTTAAAAAAGCAATTCAGATGCCCGAAGAAGAGCAGATTGAGCGAAATACCATCATGCAAAAAAGATTAAAGCGTTACGACATTGATAAGTGGGCTTCCGATTTCCTTAGTTCACTTAAAAAAGTGCAGGATGATAAGGCAAAATACATCGCTAAGAAAATGAATGCGAACATTCAGAAAAAAATTGTTGATGCATACACCAAATCCAAAAAGAGGATTCTTTTTCTGGATTACGATGGCACTCTGGTTGGGTTTAAGAATAAGCCCATTGAAGCAGCTCCCGATAAAGAATTATATCACTTACTCGATCGATTAGCCAGCGATCCTAAAAATGAGCTGGTGCTTATTAGCGGACGCGATAAAGAAACTTTTACTAAGTGGTTTGGCGATAAAAATTATACACTTATTGTGGAACATGGCGTTTGGATTAAAATGCCCGGCGAAAACTGGAATCTGATTGAGCAAATGAAAATCGACTGGAAAGAAGATATCAAACCGATATTTGAGTTTTATGTCGACAGAACCCCCGGAACATTTATCGAAGAAAAAAATTATTCGTTTGTATGGCACTATCGAAAAGCCGATCCGGAGCTTGGAAACATCAGGGCAAATGAACTAAAGTATGATTTAAGCACACTAATGTCGAATCATAATCTGGAAATTCTGGAAGGAAATAAAGTAATTGAAATAAAAAACAGTGGAATTAATAAAGGCCGCGCTGCTTTGCATAAAATCAACAATGTGCACTATGATTTTATTCTGGGATTGGGCGACGACTGGACCGATGAATATTTATTTCAGGATCTGCCCGCCAAAGCCTTTACCATTCGGGTTGGATTAAAAAATACCCTGGCCAAATACAATGTAAATTCGGTTGAAGA
>CAYVEW010000158.1:0-6111 GCA_964450375.1 uncultured Bacteroidales bacterium | reverse complement strand
AGTTGGTTTCTTAAAAAGCCTGAAATAGCGTCATGTAAAGAATGTACATTTAATGTGCTGTGTCATCCAATTTCTGATTATGAACTAGCAACCGGAATTTATAACTTTTGTAACATCTTATAAACAACTATAACAGTTCTTATGAAAACTTTTTTAACTACTTTAAAATACTCCTTAAGAATATTTACTAAAAATAAATTTCAACTCTATTTGATTTTTTTATGTCTTGCAGTAAGTCTTTCATTTTCTTATATTCTTATAAAAAAAGCATATAGCGACAGTTATTATAATAAGCATTTTTCTAATTATAAATCGATATTTCGTTTAACAAGCTATTACGAATCCTACGAAGTTCATAGTTCTAATAACAAGATTAAAGTTTTAAGTAGAATATTAGAACAAACTCCTGAAATAGCAAAATCAACAAGTATTACACAAATTCATCCCAAATTAATAGATCATGTTACCGGAATACAGTCAGTTTGCGATAATTTTTTCTTAATGGATAATAGTGCTCTTGATATTTTCGATATAAAACAAGCAGATAATAAAACTCGGTATCTAAAAAATGGAGAAATCCTAATTTCCATTAAAGAATCAAAAAAAATATTTAATACTACTGATGTTGTTGGGAAAATGATTTCAATAAACTTTAATAAAAACAATTATGATTTTATTATAGCAGGTGTTTTCAATAATTTCGCAAAACCAGCAACTTTTACTCCTGATTTTATTGTAAACTTTGAAGGTGTTTATACCCCAGAACAAAAGGAAAAGACAAATGCCGAGTTCTTTCTTGTAATCGACAATGATGATGTTGAAATAGTTAAACGTAAAGTTAATCAGTTAGAATCATCAAAAGATGGAGTAACTTTTCATTTGCAAGCACTCGATGATATTTATTTTCATTCATCATTGCTTATTAATGATTTTCATAAAAAAGGGAATTTACAATTTTACAGCTTAAGTTTGCTTATTGCATCAGTCCTGCTGGTTTTTGGTTTTATCAATTTTTTGTCTCTTATTATTTCATTTTATATTCAGCGGGTTAAAGAATTTTACATCCGAAAGATAAATGGTAGCACATCAAAAAATTTTACATCTTTATTCCTTATTGAACTATCGCTTATTTTTGTTTTTGCAATAGTAGTTAGTTATTCTTTTTTACTGCTTTTTAAACCATACAATAGTTTTAATTTATGCTCTGATGTATTTTTGAATAGTTACCAAAAGAGTTACTTATTACTAATTCTTGCAGCTACAATTGTTCTTTTAATATTAATAACGGTATTAGTACTAAAAAAACTAATTTTAAACAGAAACTTTAGCGGTTATTGGAATTATATTAGCTATAAAGGAAACAAAACCTTTAACAAAGTTTTTCAAATACTACAGTTGAGTGTTGTGCTATTATTAATTATTTTTATTACAACGGTTAGCAAACAAATAAATCATTCGTTTTCCGGCATCAAAGGATATAACCATTCTAACCTGATACAAGCCGGTTTTCCTGTTTTTAGTGGAGAAAATAAATACGATTTATTAAAAGATAAATTGCTTAGTTATCCTGGTATAGAATCTGTAAGTGGCAGTTATGGAGTGCCCATGAAAAATGCACACTTTTTTATGAACTTAACATCTAAAATCGATAATGAGAAAATAACTTTCGAAGCAACGGCTGTTTGCCCTGAGTATTTTGATGTCCTGGGCGCAGTCTTCATCAATAAAATTAACCAAGAAAAATTAAAGAATTTTTCGGATACCGAAATTATTATTAACGAAACTGGCTATAGGGTTTTGGGGCTGAATAATACAACAGATGCAGTAATCGATGGATTTAAAATAAAAGGAGTTGTTCGCGATATTAACGACGAAACATTATCAAATAAAGTTCCTCCAAAAGTATATATGATTGCCAAGGAACCAATTTCTGCTTTATTAGTTAAACACGACGGAAAGAAGAAAGCAAAAGCATATCAGCAAATAATTCAAAACGAGTACAACAATATTTTTCCTGATTATAATGTTGATATTAAAACTTACTACAATATTTTTTCCGATGCGTATGCCAGCGAACTGGAGTTGAGAAACATTTTAATGATGTTTTTAACAATTATGTTTTTGCTTACCACTTTTGGATTTTTTAGTATAGCGAATTACGAATTTATACGAAATGCTAAAAGTCTGGCAATAAATAAGGTGCTTGGAGCTAAAAACATGAATCTGATGGGGAAACAAGTTAACCGATGGATATTTATCTTTGTTTTGTCTTCCCTTATATCTTGTATACTAGGGTATTACTTGTCGAATAGGTGGTTAAAAAACTATTTCTATAAGATTGATTTAAATTTGGAATATTTTGTTTATTCAATTGCTATAGGATGTGTTATAATTGGTTTAAATATTTTAATCTTTTATAGAAAAGTCCTGAATTTGAATGTTTGCAGGGCAATGAAAGAAGATAGATGATTTATTTACAAACATTTAAGTGAATTGTTAAAGATGTATTATGAGACGATTTAGCACACAAACATATAAAGCAGCTTCTGTTAACCCTGCAGAGAATTTAAGATTTGAATAAAATGTAAATAGCTAATTTTATTATATCTTTAAACAAAAAATGCCTTTCCCCTTCTACAAACAACTCGATGCCATGGACTGCGGCCCTTCATGCATTCGCATGATAGCCAGGTACTATGGTAAAAACTATACTTTACAAACCCTGCGCGACAAAAGTTATATTACACGCGAGGGGGTTTCGATGCTCGGCATTAGCGATGCTGCTGAAGCTATCGGATTTCGGTCGATGGGTGTAAAAATTACCTTTGAACAATTACTTAACGAGGCACCTTTGCCTTGTGTGGCTCACTGGAACCAGAATCATTTCGTGGTGGTTTATAAAATCCAAAAAAAACGAAATGGTGAAATAATAGTACATGTGGCCGATCCGGCACGCGGAATCATAAAATTTACCAAAGATGAGTTTATAAAGGCCTGGGCAAATACCAAGGAAGGTGGCGAAGAAAAGGGTTTGTGCCTTTTGCTTGAAGCTACACCCGATTTTTACCAATCCGAAGGTGAAAAAACCGATAAATCAGGATTTAAATTCTTATTCTCCTATTTGCGGCCATACAAGAAAATTATTACTCAGCTTTTTCTGGGATTATTACTGGGTAGTTTATTGCAATTAATTTTTCCGTTTTTAACCCAAAGCATTGTCGATAAAGGTATCAATAACCAGGACCTGGATTTTGTTACTTTAATCATCATTGCGCAGCTAGTACTTATATTCTCAAGAACGATTGTTGAGTTTATCCGGAGTTGGATATTGCTGCATCTGGGAACACGAATCAATATTTCCTTAATTTCCGATTTTCTCATTAAGTTAATGAAACTTCCGGTCTCCTTTTTTGATACCAAAATGATCGGAGACTTAATTCAGCGTATTGGCGATCATCGCAGAATCGAAAGTTTTTTAACATCATCAACACTAAATATACTCTTCTCCTTAGTTAACTTATTTATATTCAGTATTGTTTTATTTATTTACAATATCAATGTTTTTCTGGTATTTTTATTAGGAAGTGCCTTGTATGTGGCCTGGGTAATTATCTTCCTGCGTAAGCGCCGCGAAATTGACAATCGCAGGTTTGCTCAAATGTCTGATAATCAAAACAACATTATCCAGCTAATTACCGGGATGCAGGAAATAAAATTAAACAACTGCGAGAAGCAAAAACGGTGGGAGTGGGAAAACATTCAGGCCCGGTTGTTTAAGGTTAATATTGATAGTTTATCATTAAATCAATATCAGCAGGCAGGTGGTTTGTTTATTAATGAAGTAAAAAATGTGATTATCACTTTTATTGTAGCCAAATCGGTTATCGATGGCAACATGACACTGGGTATGATGCTGGCGGTGCAATATATCATTGGACAGCTTAACGGGCCTATTAACCAAATGATTGGGTTTTTACAATCTACACAAGATGCTAAAATAAGCCTGGAGCGTTTGGGCGAGATTCATAACAAAGAAAACGAAGAATCGGATGATCAACCGAAAATTGATATTCTGCCCGAACAGCGGGATTTAAATCTTGATAAAATATTTTTTCAATATGAGGGCCCGCACTCGCCATTTGTACTAGATGATGTGGAATTAAACATTCCGGAAAAAAAGATTACTGCAATAGTCGGAACAAGTGGTAGCGGTAAAACAACCTTAGTAAAACTACTTTTAGGATTTTATAATCCTGTTAAAGGTAAAATTACTTTGGGCGATTTGTATTTAAATAATATCAGTAATCGCTTATGGCGCGATAAATGCGGAGTGGTAATGCAGGACGGCTTTATTTTCTCCGACTCCATTGCCAGTAACATTGCCGTTTCGGATGAATATCCGGATCGGGCAAAACTTTTACATGCTGTGAAAGTGGCAAATATTCAGGAGTTTATAGAATCTTTACCTTTAGGATATAATACTAAAATCGGGCAAAATGGAGTTGGCTTAAGCCAGGGGCAAAAACAACGCATATTAATTGCTCGTGCTGTATATAAAAATCCTGAATTTATTTTTCTTGATGAGGCTACCAATGCACTCGATGCAAATAACGAGCGGGTGATTATGGAAAACCTGGATGAGTTTTTTAAAGGAAAAACCGTAGTGGTGGTGGCACATCGTTTAAGTACGGTTAAAAATGCCGATCAGATTGTGGTGTTGGAAAAAGGAAAAGTGGTGGAAAAGGGAACGCACGCCGAATTAACCAAAAAGAAAGGTGCTTATTACGAGTTGGTGAGAAATCAGTTGGAGCTTGGTTCTTAATAAATAGAACACAGATTAAACAGATAAAACAAATAACCACAGATATTAAATTATGTTTTTACACAAAGAAATATCCAATAAGATTATAAAAGCATTTTACATTGTTTACAACGAACTTGGTTATGGTTTTCTTGAAAAGGTTTATGAAAATGCTATGCTTTTGGAGTTAAGAAAGATGAATCTATCTTGTGAAAAACAGAAGCCGATTAAAGTTTATTATGATAAAAAAATTATAGGCGAATACTTTGCAGATATAATTGTGGATGATAAAATTATAATAGAACTAAAAGCTGCTGAAAATATATGTCAAGAACATGAAATGCAAGTAATTAATTATTTAAAGGCTACCAACATCGAGGTTGGTTTACTTCTTAACTTTGGTAAGGAGCCTAAGTTTAAGAGAAAAATTTTCACAAATGATCGAAAATCTGTTCAAATTAGTTAAATTAGTGTTATCTGTGTTCCATTATGAAAGAAAAGCAAGAACATGAAAGAATAGAGCTCCGTTCGACAGAAGTACAAGAAATACTTAGCCGTCCACCAAAATGGATTGTGCGATGGGGTATCACTATAATATTTGTAGTATTAAGTATTATTATAATTGGGAGTTGGTTTTTTCAATACCCCGATGTTATATCTGCTAATATTGTGTTAACTACCGAAAATCCACCGGCACCGGTTGTGGCTAAAACTTCAGGTAAAATTCAAAATCTATTTGTCATCGATAATCAATTGGTGCAAAAGGGTGATGTACTTGCCGTACTTGAAAATCCCGCACAATTTGAGAGTGTGCATAAATTGGAATTAATACTTCGTAATTTTGAATCGAGCTTTAAAACTGGCGAAACAATTGTTGTTAATAATCAAGACCTGGAATTAGGAAATATTCAATCTAATTATGCTGGTTTTACTAAAACCGTTGAAGCCTATAATCAAATGATCCGCTTGAACTACCATGCTCAGAAAATAAATCTGTATAAACAGGAGTTAAAAAAATACGATCAATATCTTTCGCATTTAAATCGTCAAAATAATTTACTTAGAAATGATTTCGATTTAGTGCAAAAGCAGTTTATGCGCGACTCCACTTTAAACAAGCAGGATATGCTTGCCGATGCCGATTTTGAAAAGTCTAAATCGCAATTAATATCCAAACAATACAGCCTTGAGCAGAACAGTGCATCCATCGCAAGCATTCAGTTGCAAATGGAAAGTTTAAAGCAAAATATACTTGAGCTGGAGCTTCAAAAAGATCAGCAATTAAGCGATTATCAATCTGCTATTTGGGA
>CAYVEW010000157.1:0-6243 GCA_964450375.1 uncultured Bacteroidales bacterium | reverse complement strand
AACGAATGCTATTTTGATCATTATCAGGCAGATCCTGAAAATGAGCCTTTAGCTATTGGTGGCTACACCGATTTAGAAGATGTGTTCTTTTACGAACCCATTCCCGAAGAACTTAGCCCGGAAGAATCGGAATATATAATAGGAGCACAAGCAAATATTTGGACCGAATATATTACAACAGAAGAACATTTGGAATATATGGCATTACCCCGAATGTCAGCCCTGTCGGAAGTAGTATGGAGCGAAAAAGAAAATAAAAATTTTGATGCTTTCAGAATGCGCTTACAAAAACACCTGCTGCGATTAGAATTTAAAAAGTATAATTTCAGGCCTTTATAAAAAACAAGGCCTTATTAACCGGATGTTTGAACACAAAACGAAATCAGTCTAAGATCAAGTCCTTTTTTGTTGATTTTGGTTTAAGTTAATGTAAAATGCAAATGGCTAACAAGATTTCTAATCGTTTTATAGTTTGCTATTTATTTTTATATTTACACCCATTCTGCTTTTTAAAGAGCAGTATACTAAACCAAACCTTACATTTATTTAGAGAATTATGAAAATTAAGCTTAAGATTAGGCATAAGATTCAGTTTTTTATTTTACTTACGACAATAATAATCTATGCTTTTGCCATTGGATACATTAGTATCAAATCGAAAAGAATGGCTTATGACGATGCCATTATAATATCGGACAATTATGTAAAAGGAGCAGCTCAGGAAGTAAAGGTATATCTTGAAAAGTATTATTCTACGGTTGTAGATTTAAGCAACACCTTTAAAGTTTACGAAAACATTCCGAAAGAATACAGGCGTGAGGTAATTTCACAGATTATGATTAAATCGCTGCAAACAAATTCGGATTTTATAGCCGTTTGGAGCACATGGGAACCAAACGCAATGGACAGCTTAGATTATCTTTACGAGAATAAAACTGGCAGTACGGTTTTAGGAAACTTCGGCCATTTATATTTTAAAAATAATGGGAAAATTGTTTTAGACGAATCCATCGAATCCAATGCGGTTAGTATTTATTCGGGTGATTATTATGAATTACCAAAAAAAACGAGACGAACGGTTATTCTTGAACCCTATTATTATTCGTATACTAAGAATAAAGAAGATGAAATTCTTGAAACCAGCATCGTTTCACCGATTATTTCTGATAATCAGTTTCTGGGTGTTATTGGTGCCGATATAAAACTCAGTCAGTTTCAACAAATCATTGATAACATAAAACCTTTCGAAAACAGTATTGCTTTTTTAGTTTCCAACGAGGGAATGTATGTTGCTAATCCAAGTCCGGAATTTATAGGAAAAACAATAAATGATTTATTTACTGAAGAAGACGAAGAACATGGTGTTAGCGAACATGTTAAGAATGGAGAGTTTTTGGGATATTCGGTGGTTGGATTAGACGGTTCGATGTACTACGTTGCCTACGCTCCCATCCCCATTGGTAACACCAATACCCCCTGGGCTATTGGCATAGCAGTTCCCATTGATCAGGTTATGGCTAAAGCCAACCGCAATTTTGCCATATCGCTTATCGTTGGGATTTTTGGACTGGCACTCCTAAGTTTGGTAATTTATTATATTTCCAATAGCATAACCAATCCCATCTTGCAAATTACGGGTTTTCTGAAACGCCTTTCGAAAGGGCATATCGGAACCGATATGTATGTAAACATTCAATCGGGTGATGAGATAGAAGAAATGGGACATGCTTTAAACAAATCGATTACCGGCTTAATTGATAAAACCGAATTTGCAAAAGATATCGGGAACGGGAATTTTGAAACAGATGTAGAATTATTAAGTGATGAAGATATTCTGGGCCAATCGCTAATGGATATGCGAAATAAACTAAAGACAGCTCAAGAAGATGAACAGATCAGAAAAGTAGAAGATGACAAAAGGAAATGGACCAACGAAGGTTTGGCTTTATTTGGCGATGTGCTCCGACAAAATTATGAGAATATCAATGCTCTTTCATTCGAAATTGTGATCCAATTAGTTAATTACTTAAAGGCAAATCAGGGCGGGCTATTTATTAAGAACGAAGAAGACAAAAATCATATCTATTTTGAGCAGTTAGCAACCTACGCATTCGATCGTAAAAAGTTTACTGAAAAGATCATCGAATTAGGAGAAGGCCTGGTGGGTACTTGTGCCATTGAAAAGAAAACCATTTACATGACCGATGTGCCTGAAAATTACATTCGGATAACATCAGGTATGGGAGGATCCAATCCAAAAAGTATTTTAATTGTTCCATTAAAAGTTGAAGAAGAAGTTCTGGGAGTAATTGAAATTGCTTCGTTTAATCCGTTTGAAAAGCACGAGATTGAATTTGTAGAAAAAATCGGACAAAACATTGCATCAACTTTAGCATCGGTTCGAATAAGCGAACGAACTTCGCAATTGCTAGAAAAAACACAACAGCAGGCCGAAGAAATGGCTGCTCAGGAAGAAGAGATGCGGCAAAATATGGAAGAATTGCAGGCAACACAGGAAGAAGCAGCACGGAAAACGGGCGAGATGGAAGGATTTATTAAGGCCCTCGAATCAACCAGTTTTATTGCTGAGTACGATCTCAATGGTAAAATTATTCATGTGAACAATGCCTATTTAGATTTATTTGGCATAACACGCGAAGAAGCAATCGGCACACATCATTCAGAAAATATTGATTTTACAAAGGAGCAAAAAGAACAATATCAGCAATTCTGGAACGATCTGAAAAAAGGCATCATTAAAAAAGAAAAAACACAAGTTACCATCAAAGGAAAATCATATTTATTTATGGAATCGTATACTCCGATATATAATGAAGAAGGTGATATTTACAAGATCTTGAAAATAGCAAACGATATTTCGGAGTATATTGAAAGTTAAATGAAAATAGGGAGCCACGAGCTCCCTATTTTTTGCTTTTGTAACTTGTTACACTTTTAATTATTAAATCGATTATAGCCCTGTCCATAACCAGCTTGTCCGTATCCCTGGCCCCCTGAGCCATAGTTTCCTTTACCACGGCCCGATCTGCCATGTCCCTGGCCGTTTCCGCGTCCATTTCTTGGACTGGCATCAAAGTATACTTTCTGCTGGTCGGTTAACTGATTTCGCACATCCTGGCGGTGTTTGGCTGAAGCTTTCATCATTTTTCCATGAACAGCAGTCATTTGATCAATTACAGAATTAATTTCATTCATGTTTGCATTGTCAGTAGACATCATGGTTTGTTTTCTGGCACGTAACTCATTCATTTGGTTTCTGTAATCATTCATTTCTTTTAAATGATCAACACGTAAAGCTTCAATTTTAATTTCTTGATCTTCGGTTAAGTCAGGAATTCGATTACATATATTATTTCTGTAAAACCCGGCTTCCTGATTGGAGAAATTCCTTCCTCTTTGAGCAAATACACTGCTTGCTCCGATTAATAAAATAGCGATTGCTAAAATACTTGTTCTTTTCATTGTTTTCATGATATCAAATTTTAATTTGTTATTTTCAATTCTATACTTATGACACCATAAAAATTTATTTATTACATCCGAAAATAAGAATTATTAAATTTGAAGTAAAAAATAAAGGTACCCACCCCTGAGTACCTTTAACTAACCTAAAAACCCAAAATTATAAATTAAATTTTTGTATTTAATCCTAATTTATCTTTTTAGATTCTGTTTTTTTACGAAGGTTTAATTTCGGTTTTATTTTCTTTAAAAAATTCGATTGCTTTTATCAAGGTATTATCCACTTCCTTTATAATCGGATAAAACCCTTCGTTATCAATTACATTGCGTGCAATATTTGCTTTCAGTTGTGTATTAACCAATTTTTTAGATTCATCGAATCCTTTGGTTGTTTTTAATACTCCCTGCTCTTCGGCAAATTGGGTAAACTGATCGAAAATATTTATGGACTCAAGGTAGTTATTAATGGATTCGGCACTAGTATATGCATTTAATACACCACGATTTTTATCGACATATTGAAAGGCAAAATTATAAAGAACGCCTTTACGCACAACCTCAGCATAATACCTTGTATATCCTGTAGTGTCCAACGGCACAAAAATGTCGGGCATAATACCACCCCCTCCGTAGACTACATTGCCGCCGGGAGTTGTATATTTTAGTGAATCAGCGAACTGAATGCTATCAGCTACAACAAATTCTCCATGATAATATCGTTCCGCTAAATCGCTGTAATATTCATCTTTATCCTCACTATATGGTTTCTGGATACTTCTGCCAGTAGGAGTATAATACCTGGCTATGGTTAACCTGATCATGGAACCATCCGCTAATGGATACGGCTCTTGCACCAAGCCTTTACCAAACGATCTTCTTCCAATGATTGTACCACGGTCGTTGTCCTGTATTGCGCCAGAAAGAATCTCGCTTGCCGAAGCAGAAAACTCATCCTGTAAAACAACCACTTCCATGTCCTTACAAATGCCACGTGCGGTTGAGTATATTTCTTGTCGCGGACTTGATTTTCCCTGTGTATATACAATCAACTTTCCGGCTCCGAGGAACTGATCTGCAATATTGGTAGCAGCAACCATGTACCCTCCTGTGTTTCCACGCAGATCAACAATTAGTTTCTTCAGGTTCTGATCTTGCAGTTTTTTCACTCCTGCTACAAACTCCTTAAAAGTGGATTCGGCAAAACGATTTATTTTAACATATCCAATTTCATCATCAATCATATACGAAACATCTACACTGTATAAAGGTATTTCGTCGCGAATAATTTCCACTTCAATTAAATCATGTACTCCTTTTCTTTCCAGAGCAATTTTCACTTGTGTACCCTTTTCGCCTTTTAACATACCTACGATATCGTTGCTTGGAATGTTCTGTCCGGCAATGAGCGAATCATTAACCTTGATAATACGATCTCCGGCTAACACCCCCACTTTATCGGAAGGCCCTCCGGAAATTACACTAATAATGATCGCTGTATCGGTTTGGTGATTGAAAACCACCCCAATTCCTTCAAAGTTTCCACGCATATCTTCATTGACACGTTTCATTTCTTCGGCAGGTATATAAATAGAGTGTGGGTCCAGCTGCTCCAACATGGCAGGAATAGCTGATTCTTCCAGTTTATCTCTTGCCACTGTATCCACATATCGAGTTTCGATATAATCTAAAATTCTTCCCAGCTTGTCGTTTCCATTATACATCATGGCTACATTCTGATGCGGATTATTATTGAGCGCTTTCCCTAATAAGATTCCGGCTACCAGAATCACAGCAAATAATAATGGTAAAATGGCTTTATTAAATTTTATTGGCATCATCTTTTTATATTTTATTCTTTTAAGTGTACTAATTCTATTTTTGCTCTTTCCAATAAACGCAAACCTTCTTCGTTATGGTATCTGTCGCGAAAAACTACTCTCTTAATTCCCGACTGGATAATTAATTTAGAGCACTCCATGCATGGCGACGTAGTAACATATAAAGTAGCTCCTTCGGAACTGTTATTTGACTTAGCTACTTTGGTTATTGCATTTGCCTCAGCATGTAGAACGTATGGTTTTGTAATATTGTTTTCATCTTCACAAATATTTTCGAAACCCGAAGGTGTTCCATTGTAACCGTCTGAGATTATCATTTTCCCTTTTACTATTAGAGCCCCCACCTGTCGTCGTTCACAATATGAATTTTGGGCCCATATTTCGGCCATTTCGATATAGCGTTTATCGTATTCCCGTTGTTTTTCTTTGTAAGGATGTAAATTATCTTTAGCACTCATAAGTAGAAATTTAGCAGGTATAAAGATATATAAAAAAACCCTCTTAACGAGGGCTTTTCTATTTTTGTACCTGGAGTAGATATCACGGTGCGCTGCACCTTAATTTAACATATTACACATTGCTATAAATTTTTCGGTGCTCTGCACCTTCATTTAAATCTAATTTTCTATACATATTTTAGACCCAATGCCAATTTTAATCATACCACAAGAAATATAAATGTAATCCCTTCTTATTGCATAAGCATAATACATAACTTACACCTAAATAAAAAGCCCATCGTAAAAGATGAGCTTTGTACCTGGTGCCGGGGTCGAATTTATATTTATTATTCTGAATAATTCCGGTTATATATTTTTCTAATTCATTTTTCTATGTTTTGTATTAACGCTTGTTTGTTTTTGGGCGAAATATAAGATGAAAATAGATATTGCGGTGCGCTGCACCTTAATTTAACATATTA
>CAYVEW010000156.1:2811-6361 GCA_964450375.1 uncultured Bacteroidales bacterium | reverse complement strand
GGAGAGTAGTTATGTTCCGTAATTATTATCATTATTTTATAGCAGGTTTGCCCGAAATTATTCTGGACGACACGGAAAAAAACTTTCCCATGCTCGATTATAAGCAGATGTTATATGAGCATTTGAAACCAGAAGATTATAAGTTGGCCGAACTGTTATTCCTACCTTACGATAACGAGAAATTACTTAAGTTCTTAAACGAAGATTATAGCGATAGTTTTGAACTATCAAAATATTCTTTCGAAGATTACGAGGTTGAGTTTTCGGATGATAAACAAGGAATTCTGCCATCGTACATGTACCGGTTTGTTGATCTATACCGAGATGAAGAACGTAACGAGAATCTTACAAAAAGCTGGGAAAACATCTTAACCGAAATGTATTACGATTTTGTGTTAAAAACCAGCAATAAGTTTTTAAAACAATGGTTCGAGTTTAATCGTGATTTAAAAAATATTGTGCTTGCTTACAATTGCCGCAAACACGATTTGGAAGTTGAAAATCAACTGATTGGCGTTAATGACGTTACGATGGCAATAAAAACAAGCAGTGCCAAAGATTTTGGTTTATCTGTAGATTTGCCTCTTGTTAACGATATTATAAATCTGGTTGAAAGCGACAATTTAATGACTCGCGAAAAAGGCCTGGATCAACTTAAGTGGGATAAGGTAGAGGAAATTACTCTTTTCGATTATTTTACAATCGATGTAATTCTGGCATATACAATAAAATTAGATATTGCTTATCGATGGTTAGAACTCGACGAAGAAACCGGTCGTGAAATGTTCCGAAAAATTATCGATAAATTAAAATCCGGATTTGAATTTCCCAAAGAATTTGCAATAAATGGAAAAAACAAATAAAATGACAAAAGGAAAAGTAGCAGGGATTATCGCAAACCTTGTATTTGTTGAGGTAGATGGTCCTGTTCATCAAAATGAAATATGTTACATTAACCTGGGCGATACTCGGTTAATGGCTGAGGTAATCAAGGTGATGGGAACTCGGGCATATGTTCAGGTATTTGAAAGTACTCGTGGTTTAAAAGTAAACGATACGGTTGACTTTACCGGGCACATGCTTGAAGTAACTCTCGGGCCTGGTATTCTTTCGAAAAATTTCGATGGATTACAAAACGACCTCGATAAAATGGAAGGTGTTTTCTTAAATCGTGGAGAGCATACCAATCCTTTAGAAGATGACAAAAAATGGGCATTTAAGCCATTGGCTAAGCCGGGTGAAGTACTCGAAGCTGGTGGTTGGATTGGCGAAGTGAAAGAAAACTGGATGCCTCATAAAATTATGGTACCGTTTAAATTCGAAGGTAAATACACGGTTAAAAGTGTAGTTGAAGCCGGAGAATATACCATTAAAGATACCATTGCGGTGGTTACGGATGAAAAGGGCAAGGATATCGACCTGACTATGATTCAGAAATGGCCTGTAAAAGTGGCTATCAAGGCATATAAAGAAAAACCTCGCCCATTCAGATTATTAGAAACAGGTGTTCGAGTAATCGATACTCTAAACCCAATTGCTGAAGGTGGTACCGGTTTTATTCCAGGGCCATTTGGTACAGGCAAAACAGTATTACAGCATGCGCTTTCAAAACAAGCCGAAGCCGATATGATTATTGTTGCTGCTTGTGGCGAGCGTGCGAACGAGGTGGTAGAAATTTTTACCGAGTTCCCTGAGTTAGACGACCCACGCACCGGCCGTAAACTGATGGAACGCACAACTATTATTGCGAATACATCCAACATGCCGGTTGCAGCTCGTGAAGCATCTGTTTATACAGCTATGACCTTGGCTGAGTATTACCGTGCAATGGGATTAAAAATTTTATTACTTGCCGACTCAACATCTCGCTGGGCTCAGGCTCTTCGCGAAATGTCGAACCGAATGGAAGAGTTACCTGGCCAGGATGCATTCCCAATGGACCTGCCTGCAATTATTTCTAACTTCTATTCTCGTGCAGGATTTACTTATTTAAACAATGGATCAACTGGTTCAATTACTTTTATCGGAACAGTATCGCCTGCAGGTGGTAACTTGAAAGAACCGGTAACTGAATCAACCAAAAAAGCAGCTCGTTGTTTCTACGCACTTTCTCAGCAACGTGCCGATAGTAAGCGTTATCCTGCAATCGATCCGTTGGAAAGTTATTCTAAATACGCAGAATATCCTGAACTTGAAAAGTATTTCATAGAAAATATCGATCCGGAATGGCCCGATAAAATAAAACTTGCAAGAGATATTCTGATCAGAAGTAGAGAGGTTGCTGAACAAATCAACATCCTTGGTGATGATGGTGTGCCTATAGAATATCACGAAAGATTCTGGAAAGGCGAAGTAATGGATTTTATTATTTGTCAGCAGGATGCTTTCGATAAAATTGACTGTTCTGCTTCTATTGAGCGTCAGAAATACATGCTCGACAAAGTTTTAGGAATTTATCATACCGATTTCTCATTTGAATCATTCGAGGATGTGGGTTCTTACTTTAAAAAGGTAATTAACACAATGAAACAAATGAATTACTCTGAATTTAATTCGGATAAATTCAAAGATAAAGAGAATGAACTTAGTTCGTTAATCGAAGAAAGGAAGACAGCATAATGGAAACAAAAGCATTTCAAAAAATATACACAAAAATAACCCAGATTACAAAGGCTACGTGTTCTTTAAATGCCACAGGTATTGGCTACGAAGAAATGGCAATTGTTAATGGGCGATTAGCACAGGTTGTTAAAATTGTTGGCGATGAGGTTACGCTACAAATTTTCTCCGGAACCGAAGGTATTCCTACTAATGCAGAAGTAATATTTCTGGGCCGCCCACCGGTATTGAAAGTAAGCGATGAATTATCCGGACGCTTCTTTAATGCTTATGGCGACCCGATTGATGGTGGCCCTGCAATTGAAGGTGAAGAGCGTCAGATTGGCGGACCTTCGGTGAATCCTGTTCGTAGAAAGCAACCATCGGAATTTATTCCAACTGGTATTGCCGGTATCGACCTGAACAATGCACTGGTAACCGGACAAAAGATTCCTTTCTTTGCCGATCCCGATCAGCCTTTTAATGAGGTAATGGCGAATGTGGCACTTCGTGCCGATGCCGATAAAATTATTCTTGGTGGTATGGGATTAACCAACGATGATTATTTATATTATAAAAGTGTATTCGATAATGCAGGAGCATTAGATCGAATCATCAGTTTTGTAAATACAACTGAAAATCCGCCGGTAGAGCGTATTTTGGTTCCCGATATGGCATTAACTGCTGCCGAATATTTTGCGGTAGATAAAAAACAAAAAGTGCTTGTGCTTCTTACAGATATGACACTGTATGCAGATGCTTTAAGTATTGTATCGAACCGTATGGACCAAATTCCATCCAAAGACAGTATGCCAGGTTCTCTTTATTCTGATTTGGCAAAGATTTACGAGAAAGCGGTGCAGTTCCCCGATGGTGGCTCTATTACCATTATTGCGGTAACAACCTTATCGGGTGGTGATATTACCCATGCGATTCCTGATAATACAGGTTA
>CAYVEW010000156.1:0-2711 GCA_964450375.1 uncultured Bacteroidales bacterium | reverse complement strand
TAACAACCTTATCGGGTGGTGATATTACCCATGCGATTCCTGATAATACAGGTTATATTACCGAAGGCCAGTTATTCTTGCGTAAAGATACCGATATCGGCAAAGTAATTGTAGACCCATTCCGTTCATTATCGCGATTGAAGCAATTGGTAATTGGAAAGAAAACCAGAGATGATCATCCACAGGTAATGAATGCGGCAGTGCGTTTATATGCCGATGCTGCTAATGCTAAAACCAAATTAGAGAATGGTTTCGATCTTACTGATTACGATGAACGAACATTAAATTTTGCTAAAGACTATTCGAATAAATTATTAGCAATTGATGTAAATATCGAAGTAGATCAAATGCTTGATACAAGCTGGAATCTGTTTGCAGAGCATTTTAAACAGGCAGAGGTTGGTATTAAACAAGAATTTGTAGAGCAATATTGGCCAAAAGAAGACTAATAATAGTTAATCAGTTTAAAGTTTATAGTTCAGAGTTTTAAAAGTATGGCTACAGTAGAAAAATTCGAAGATTTAATAGCTTGGAAAAAAGCAAGACAATTTGCTCATGAAATTTATGAGTTAACTTGTATTGAAAGATTTTCTCGTGATTTTTCTTTAGTAGATCAAATAAGAAGATCAAGGGGTTCTGTAATGGATAATATTGCTGAAGGATTTGGTCGTGGAGGGAATAAAGAGTTTATTCATTTCCTTTTTATTGCAAATGGTTCTTTGTCTGAAACAAAATCTCAATTATATCGAGCATTTGATAGAAAATATATAAATGAAAAAACATTTAATGAGAAATTGAATAAGGCTGATGAACTTGCTAAAGTAATCGGAGGGTTAGTTAGCTATTTGCAAAAGTCTGATTTTACAGGACGAAAATTCTCTTCTAAAACTAAGAACTAAAAACTAAGAACTAAAAACTGAAATCAATGGCAATAAAATTTCAATATAATAAAACATCACTGCAACAATTAAATAAGCAGCTTAAAATTCGTTTAAGAGCTTTGCCTACACTTCAAAGTAAGGAGGCAGCACTTCGAATGGAAGTTAAGCGAGCCAAAGATCAGTCGGAGCAATTGTTACACAAGTTAGAAACCCGCATGAAAGAATACGATGCGATGGTTCGTTTGTGGGGTGAATTTGAAGAAGACCTGATTACTGTAAGTGATGTTAAAATGAGTGTTAAGAAAATTGCAGGTGTAAAAACACCCATACTGGATGATGTAATTTTCGACATAAAGAATTTTAGCCTTTTCAACAAACCTGGATGGTTTCTGAGCGGAGTTCAAATTATTGAATCATTGGTAAAAATATCAATTGAAAGTGAATTTTTCTTGCGCAAAATGGAGCTTTTAGATTTTGCAAGAAAGAAAACCACTCAAAAGGTAAATCTATACGAAAAGGTGCAAATTCCCGGATACGAAGAAGCAATTTCCAAAGTAAAACGATTTTTGGAAGATGAAGAAAATCTTTCCAAATCGTCTCAGAAAATTGTTAAGAAACGTCAACAAAATAAGGAGGCTGCCTAATGATTACTCCCATGATAAAATATTCTTTCTTAATCTATCACAAGGAGTACATCACTTTTCTTGAAAAACTTCAGGAATTGGGAGTACTTCATATCATAGAAAAAAAGAAAGAAATAGACGAGCATATAAAGCTATCCTTGCAGCAAATTAGTGAAATCAATAAAGCCCTTAAGTTTTTATCGAAACGAAATCTGGAAGAAAATCCGGAAAAATCAGAATTGGATGGATTGGAAATAGCAAAGCAAACGAAAGAATTCTCTGATGAAATTAATGCGATACAACAAGAGCAAATTTCGTTGAATAAAGAAATTCAAAAAGCTGAACCCTGGGGTGATTACGATCTTGATTTGCAAGATAAGCTGAAAGAACAACAAATCTATTTAAGGTTTTTTGTTTGTGGAGAGAAAAAGTTTAACCCTGAATGGACCGGGCAATATCCCATCGAGATTGTTAATAGAAAAGATGGATATGTTTATTTGGTTTATTTTCAGCATGGAGCAAATCCTATTGATATAGATGCTGAAGAAGTGAAACTTCCCGAGCACAGATTATCGGAACTCTTAGCAAAGAGTGAGAAGTATAAAAACCGATTGGAAAAAATCGAAAGCACTTTTGATGAGTACGCGATTAAATACCAGGATTTATTGAGAGAAAGCAGAAGAAGAATACAGGAAAAAACCGATTTCGACTTAGCAATTAATCATACTGAAAAACAAGCAGAAGAAAAAGTAATGCTTTTGGAAGGTTGGATTCCTGATGAAAAGAAAGATGATCTCGAGAAAATGCTGGATGAGCAAAATGTATATTATCTTGCAGCAAAACCAAGCAAGGAAGATAATGTACCAATCAAGCTAAAAAACAATAAGTTTTCGAAATTATTCGAGCCAATCGGCGATTTATTTTCTTTGCCTGATTATGGCGAGTTGGATTTAACACCATTCTTTGCTCCTTTTTTCATGTTGTTTTTCGGATTTTGTGTAGGCGATACAGGTTACGGATTGATTATTCTTATTGCAACACTAATTTTTAGAAGAAAAGCAAATCCTAAATTAAAACCAGTATTGACATTAGCTGCATATTTAGGAGCAGCAACCGTTGTAATGGGATTAATATCCGGAACATTTTTCGGTATTGAGCTGGTTAAAATCAAAGCCTATCCGTTAAAAGATATCATACTTGAACCATT
>CAYVEW010000155.1:0-6365 GCA_964450375.1 uncultured Bacteroidales bacterium | reverse complement strand
TTATGGCTGCTTTTGCAAAATTACTGGTTCGGGTTGCTCCTGATATTGCATTCACTTCAAGTTTTCGGGATTGTTTTATTTGGGTTTCGATGTTTTCTTTGTAAGCACTGCCGGGGGAGTGGAACATCCTTTTAAATTCAATAGTTTCTACTACTCCGTTTAGAACCGTAAATTCAACATCCGACATGGTGAATAATCCAAATGCTTTGTATTTACCCTGGTAAGTTCCGTCGGGAAGTGTGGATGTTTTTGGCTTAAAGTTTTCAGCATATTCCCGGGCCTGTTCGTTTGCTTTTTTAATAAAACCAGTAACGATAATCGGAGTGATAATAAATGATGCTAGGAACACTAAAATATATGGAATCAGTTTTTTAATCGCCATAATTATTTTTTTTGTAAAAATATTTAAAACAGGGTGATGTAAACAGGACAAAAATCATATCTATACCGGATCCACATCAGAAGTAATATGTACCGATTTAAACTGGTCAGTTACAATAAGATTAACGATCTGCTCATCAAGTAATTGTTTCGCTTTCTGATAAGATCGTTCTCGCTCGACTTTTAACACAAGCCGTTGTATAAAATAATTTTGTACTCGCGCAATGATCGGTGGTTCCGGGCCTAAAACCCGTTTCCCGAAAACTTTTCGAAGTGCAATGCCAAGTTGGTGCGCAGCTCTATCTGTAATATCCTTCTTTTTATGTCGGATACTAATATTTATTAATTTATAAAAAGGCGGATACCTGAAATTTTTACGTTCGAGTAATTGCGATTTGTACATCTCTTCGTACTTATTATCTAATACATATTGCAGTATGGGATGTGCCGGATTCTGGGTTTGAATAATTACTTTTCCCTGTTTGTTTTTTCGTCCGGCCCGGCCACTAACCTGAGCCATCAACTGAAAGCTTCGCTCAAATGCCCTAAAATCGGGGTAGTTAAGCATGTTGTCGGCGTTTACAATTCCTACCAGACTCACGTTGTCAAAATCCAGTCCTTTCGAAACCATTTGTGTGCCAATGAGTATATCAATTTCTCCGCTTTCGAATTTAGAAATGATCTGGTGATATGCATTTTTTGAGCGTGTTGAGTCCAAATCCATTCGGGCAATTTTGGCTTCCGGAAAAAATATTTTTATTTCATCTTCAATTTTCTCGGTTCCAAATCCACGTGTTTGAATGGCTGCACTACCACAAGCTTTGCAGGTTTTGGGTGTTCGAACCGAGTGTCCGCAATAATGACAAACCAGTTCGTTCTGGTGCCTATGGTAAGTTAAGCTCACATCGCAGTTGGTGCAATACGGAATCCAACCACACATATCGCACTCCAGGTAAGGAGCAAAGCCCCGGCGGTTCTGAAATAAAATGATTTGCTCACCGAGATTTAAGGATTCTTTCATGCTGTCGATTAATGCCGGACTAAAATGCGAAAGCATTTCTTTACGCTTTTTAGCTCGCAAGGTATCTACCAACTCAATTTCGGGTAGTTTAATATCCTGATATCGTGTATTTAATTGAACGAATCCGTATTTTCCGGCTTTTGCATTGAAATAACTCTCTATAGAAGGGGTAGCTGTACCCAATAATACTTTTGCATGATGTAATTGTGCCAAAACTGCAGATGAGTCGCGTGCATTATACCTGGGAGCCGGATCGTATTGCTTATAAGTGTTTTCGTGCTCTTCGTCAACAATGATCAAACCCAGGTTCGAAAAAGGTAAAAATAAAGATGACCTTACACCAAGCACTATATCGTAAGTTTGCTCCTTATCTGAACCGATTATATTATTGTATACTTCAACTCTTTCCGAATCGCTGAATTTGGAGTGATAGATTCCTACTTTGTTTCCAAAAACAGAAACTAAACGAGTAATAATTTGGGTAGTTAAAGCAATTTCAGGTAGCAGATAAAGTACCTGTTTCCCTTTTTCGATTTGGTCTTTAATAAGATGTATATATATTTCTGTTTTTCCGCTGGATGTAACGCCGTGCATTAAAACCACATCTTTTTCTAAAAACTGTTGAACTACTTCATCGTGCGCTTTTTGTTGTGCTTCCGACAATTTTTTTATTTCTATGGTATTCGTTAAAGTTTTATTTAAACGGCTAATGGTTTTATCGTATTCAACAAGAATCTCTTTTTCAATTAATGCTTTTATGATGGATGAGCTTGATTTCGAATCGCTTATTAATTGTTTCTTCGTTACTTCCAGGGTTTCTTTATTCATAAAATTACCCGAAAGTTTAATATAACTCATTAAAACGTGCAGTTGTTTAGGAGCTTTCGACAGCGAATCAAATACATTATTTAAATCCGATTCTTTTGTAATCTGATCGTTTAGCTTTATATACGATTCGGTTTTGGGCTTGTAATTCTCCCGAAGCTTTTCTTCCAGAAGCACTGCTTTTTTTTCCAACAGCGATTTTATTACAGGAAGAGATTCCTTGCGATTTAATGAATTAGATATTTCAGTTATGCTGGCAATGTTTTTACTGGCTAAAAAATCGAGCACCAAAGTTTCTGTGGCACTGAACTTTTTAAGCTCAATATTTTCGGGATTGTAAATGACTTTTGTTTCGCTTTCGAGCTTTAGCCCCGATGGAAGTGCCGCTTTAAAAACTTCGCCAAGCGAGCACATGTAATACTCGGCAATCCATTGCCAGAGCTTAAGCTGATAGTTATTAACTATTGGATTCTCATCTAAAACAGATAAAATATCTTTTGTTTGATACTCTTTTGGAGCATTGCTGTGTATGGAAAAAACAATGGCTGTATATATTTTACGGGATCCAAACGGTACAATTACTCTTTTGCCAATCTCAATATTCTCAATTAAATTTTCAGGAATTGAATAAGTAAACAACTGCTTTAAAGGCAATGGAAGAATTACATTTGCAAAGTTTAACTTATTATTCATTAAATTTATTTTCTTAGTGATTTCTTTGTGTTTTAGTGATTTAGTGGCAAAAAAATTAGCCATTAAGGCACGATGACTCAAAGCTTACACAAAAGTATTAATTATTACCAATTTATTAAGTTTAAAATTTAATTTGAAAGTTTCTCAATGTTTTCAGCAATATTTTCCATTAACCAGCGGGGTGTTGATGTTGCGCCGCAAACACCGACAGAATTTGCTTTACCGAACCATTCGCTTTTTAATTCATCAACATCAGACACGAAATAGGTATTAGGATTTTCCGCTTTACATACCTGATAAAGCATTTGGCCGTTTGAGCTTTTTTTACCACTTACAAAAATCACCACATCGTGTTTTTTCACAAACTCGTGCAGTTGTGGTTGTCGGTGCGATACCTGCCGGCAGATGGTGTCGTTGGCAATAAACTCAATGTCGCTGGTTTTTTGAGTCTCAATCATTCGCTTCTGAATTTCTTTTTGAATCTCATAAAAACCTTCAATACTTTTTGTTGTTTGCGAAAATAAGTTTACCGGTTTAGAAAAATCAATTTTATGCAAATCTTCCATACCGCTAATTACAATTGCTCTGCCATTGGTTTGTCCTACCAGGCCGTTCACTTCGGCATGGCCTTCTTTTCCGTAGATTACTACCTGTCCGCCTTTTTTGAGAATCGCATCAAAACCCAGCTTGATGTTATTTTGTAATTTAAGTACCACCGGGCATGAAGCATCAATTAACTGTATATTATTTCGGATTGCAGTTTCGTATGTTTCGGGAGGTTCACCATGAGCTCGTAAAAGCACTTTGCAGTTTTTTAGGGTTTTAAACCGATTATGATCAATTGTAATCAGGCCATTGCTTTTTAAGCGTTCCACTTCGGCACTGTTATGCACAATATCTCCCAGGCAATATAAAGCATTTCCTTTTTCGAGTTCTTTTTCTGCTAGCTGAATGGCATTAACAACTCCAAAACAAAATCCGGAATTACTATCGATCTCAATTCTCATAAACTATTTAATTGATTCGTTCTTTTACTAAACCAATAATCCAGTCTAATTGTTCTTTGCGATTCATATTGCTATTGTCTAACTCAATAGCATCAGTGGCTTTTTTCAGAGGGCTTTCTTCTCTTGTTTCATCAATATGATCTCGCTTTTTAACATTCTCAAGAATTTCTTCAAAGCTCACATCCACATTTTTTTCTTTTAACTCAAGATACCTTCTTTCGGCACGCACTTCAGCTTTGGCATTCATAAATATTTTCAGCTCTGCATTAGGAAAGACAACTGTTCCAATGTCGCGGCCATCCATCACAATTCCTTTTTCTTTGCCCATTTCCTGCTGGAAACTTACCATTTTTTTACGTACAAACCCGATTTTGCTAATGAAACTAACACTATTCGAAACTTCCATCTCGCGAATCTCATCTTCCACATTCTCGTTATTCAGATAAGTTTCCTGCCTTTTTTTATCCTGATTGTATTTGAAATTAATATGAATCGTGTCAATTAAGTTCCTGAGTTTGGATTCATCCACTTGATGATCATTGCCTATGATGCCATTTCTGACAGCAAATAGAGTAACTGCGCGATACATGGCCCCACTATCAATATATTTATAGTTTAAAAGTTTTGCAATTTCTTTTGCCAAAGTGCTTTTACCCGATGATGAATACCCATCAATTGCAATAATTATTTTTTGATCTGATTGAATCATTTTTATGGAAAATTAAGCATCAAAGGTAAATCCAAAAAAATCATTAGGCAAATCTTAAATCGTTAATCGGTGTTCATAAATCATATAAAAATAACGAACATCGATTAACGAATAATGATTTTTGAAGTTAAAATTGATTATCTAATTGACATTGGTCCGGTAAACCAATGTTATTAGGTTAAGCTTAAGTCACCCTTCGAAAGTGGGATTGTCCAAATGTATTAAAAGATTATGTTTTATTACTTTGAGAAACTTTGTGACCACTTTGTGAAACTCTGTGCAACAGCATTTTGTCATTATACCACAAAGTAGCTCGAAGGAAACACAAAGGCACACAAAGAGTTTTTGGACACCATCCTTATTAAAATTCAAAAGTAAGTTGTTTTCTTAACTAATTGAAATCGTGGCAATCAGGTTTGTGGACATCTTTGTAAAAAAGTTTTGTTACTTAGCACGAAGTTAAGCAGTGGCAAACAAAGACTCATGAAGTATTATCAAATCTATTTTACAAATTTTTCCTAAAGCTATCTAGGTTAGTACTTATGGAAAAATGATCGGATGCTCCTGCCAGATGGTAAGTAGCGCGGCCATAACTTAAATAAAAATTCGAGATTTTAATTCCAAATCCCCACGAAAATCCAATGGTTGAAGTTTTGGACTCGATAAGCATTTCCTGACGTCGACGGTAATTATAACCGGCCCTAAGATATAGGTTATTCATTGGATTAAACTCAATGCCAATAATTACATGCCGCATAAACTGATCTGCAATTTTATCGATAGCCGATTGCTCTTGTTCTTCTCCTGCAAAGGTTTCGATGCCCGAATCTTCTTCCGGTTTTTCGTAAGTTAAGTCCCATTTTTCCAGATGATCCAGAGTTAAAGAAAACCTTAGCGGGGCATGTCTTAGTTTTTGCGAAACACCTAACTGAATGTTAAAAGGCATTGCTTCACGCTGGTTGGTATATGTTTTTAATTGAGATCCGATGTTTTTAATAACCAATGCTGCTGTAAACAGACTGTTCGGCTTTTGGTAAACCACACCAAGATCGGCAACGATTCCAAACGATGTATATTTTTCTAAAGTGGATAGTATCGGTTTTACATTAACACCTGCCCTGAAACTACTGTCAATTGCTCTGGAATAGATCAAATTAAATGCATATTCGGCAGCTTTGAATTCGCCCGTAACAATACCTTTCTCGTCGGCGGCAATAAAATTCCCGTAGTTGATGTAATTAATTCCGCCCGAAAAAATACCTTTATCTTTTATGCTTGTTGCGTAGGCTGCATAACCGTAATTAATATCAGTAAAATAATTAACATAATTAAGCACAAGATCCTGATTCATTTCTGAAGTAAGCAAGGCCGGATTATGATAGGTAAGATTAATGTCGTTGTCGTTTATGGCAATTACATCGCCACCTAAAGCGGAAACCCGGGCAGAGTGTATCAGGTTTAAAAAATCGTAGGTGTGCGAGCCTCCGATTTGGGCTCTTAAGTTATGTGACGATATAAAGATGCTAAATACAGCCAGGAACAAAAGAACTTTATGTATTTGCAGAAATGCTTTCTCCATCTATTTTAATTGTATCGTATAATAAACTATATGCTTCTCGGGCAAAAATACAAATAATGCCACAATGATTGTGCTTCAAAACAATTTTTGAAGGGATTAAGTAGTAAACGTAAATGTAGAGATCTTATTATTTCGTCTTCGTGAAACCTA
>CAYVEW010000154.1:4939-6466 GCA_964450375.1 uncultured Bacteroidales bacterium | reverse complement strand
TAAAAACGTATTACTATATATCACCAAAAATATGGGCATGGAAAGAATCACGAATTAAAAAGATAAAAGCTTTTATTGACAAAATGTTTGTGATTTTTCCGTTCGAAGTGGATTATTTTAAAAATAAACATAATTTCCCGGTCGATTATGCCGGAAATCCATTACTGGATGCAGTTCAGGAAAAAATTGATGAGCCAGGAGATTTAAACGATTTTATCGCAAAAAACAACTTAGAAGATAAACCTATCATTGGTATACTGGCCGGAAGCCGAAAACAGGAAATTGACAGAAACCTGAGTGTGATGCTTGAGATCATTCCTGAATATCCGGATTACCAGTTTGTAATTGCTGCTGCTCCTTCCATTGAACCTGAATATTACAATCAATACACAAAGGGATATGATGTGAAAGTGGTTTTTAACCAAACCTACGATACTTTAAAACATTCAACAGCTGCCTTGGTAACTTCGGGCACAGCAACGCTGGAAACGGCATTGTTCAATGTTCCGCAAGTGGTATGCTACCGCGCCGGAAACCTGTCTTATTTTATTGCCAAACAGTTTGTTAAGCTGGATTATATTTCCTTGGTAAACTTAATAATGGATTCGGAGGTGGTAAAAGAGTTAATACAGTTCGATATGAATCCGAAAATGGTAAAGAACGAGTTGGATAAGATTCTTTTCGAAGGTAAACCCCGACTAAAGATGCTGAATAATTACCAAAAACTGCGCGAAACCCTTGGTGGAACAGGAGCATCGAAACGTGTGGCAAGGTTGATGTTCTCTTACTTGACAGAATAGATTAGTTTAACTTGATTAATTGCTTTTTGGCTTGTTCATTTTGAAAAGTAATAGTCTGTGGGGTTCCGGTGTAGTAAATATTCCCTGTATTATGTATTGCTACATCTAACATGTTATTCGAATGGATGTAACAATTGCCAATGCTTTCTGACTTAACAATGGCTCTGGTATTTTCAAGATCTCGTGATTCAATTATAGATGATCCCCGGGCCCAAAACCCCCAATTAATAGCTTCTCCCGAGAATTTATAGTATCCTCCCGACGATTCGGATGTGACAAAGTATAAATTGTTTGTTTTTATTTTTATGTCAAAGTCGGAGTATTCATCTAATGAAAATGCTTGCAATTCTATCGTTTCTAATGTGTTTTTCGATTCTACATTACAGCAGGCGTTTACTTTTAAATACTTTAATTCAATGACTGAAATGTATAGTTTTATTTTATCATAGCCTTTCAGCCAGTCATTCTGATTATTGTCGGAAATGGTTAAAGAATGGTCTGAATCATGACTAAAATCTATATTCGGGATTAAGTTCTCGCCAGCTTCCACAACCACTTTACAGACTGTATCCTGAATTAAATAAATATCAAAATTATCTTCAATAAATAAAGTTGTAAAGCTGGTAATTTTAAACTCCTGCTGAATGATTTTGCCAGAACTAAGCCACTGATCATCACACGAATAAATTATCAGAGTGACCAGTATAAATAATATGTAAATTTTCAA
>CAYVEW010000154.1:0-4839 GCA_964450375.1 uncultured Bacteroidales bacterium | reverse complement strand
ATCATTGCATCATTGAATACTTAAAACACATACCCAACACCCCACTCAACAAAACTGGCTTTTGCCCAATGCGATTTCAGGGTTAAATTTGCAATTATTTTATTTTTAATCCTATATCGTAATCCAATTCGGCTATAAATCGGAGCTAATTGTTCAACAGGTGCATACACATAACCTCCCAGGTTTATTACTAAAGATAGATCTCCGGCAACCAAATCATGCCCGGCATGAATACCAAACAGAAAAGGATCCATATCGGATGTTTCGCCTTCATATTTTAACGCTTTTTCTTTATTTGAATCATCATAAAAAATATCTGCTCCCACATTCCAACGGCCTTTTAGAGAATAATTTCTGTTAAAATCAAAAATAAGTGATGATGCGAAAAAGTTTCCCGGGGCATATCTCGAAATAGTCTTAATTCCGGCTGCATAAATTAATGAATAGTTATTTTTTTTATGAATAACTGGTAATTCATTTATAATTCTCGTTTTTAGCTCATTGCTTAATTGATATTGTAAGCCGATTGATCCGCTTAACAGATTTAATCCTTTGTTGGGCGATGTTATTTTACCGTTGGAAAAATGAGTAAAACGAATTTGGTTTGTTAGCGCCAGGCGTCTGGTAAGCGGAATAGCCGAGTGTAGGCTGAAATCTAAAAAAATGTTTAAATGTGAGCCAATTGCCAGGTTCTGATAGTTGGTTTCGGTATCAAATATTTTTGTGATGTATGCCATTCCAAAAGCAAATTGGCTACTCAAGTTGAATCCATCAGATTTTCCGAAAACGGGTGCTTTAAAAAATGCATAAAAACCATTGGCGTAACCATATATTTTATCATTCCCTAAATTAGACCGATAGTATCCTATTCCATAATTTGGAAATCGGTACAGCTGGTTCCAGTATTTATTTCCATAAGTCAATTTGCTTAATTTTACATCAAAAGTTTGGATACGGTCTTCCAAAAAATATTTAATGGAATTATGATGTGGCATTAAGGTGCCATAGCCATAATCAACTTCAAGAAATAAATTCTCATTAAAACCGAAAGACTGTTGGCCATGTCCAACGCGAAATGCAACAATGAATACAATGATTAGAAAATATGCCCGTTTTAACTTCATCCGATTTTTTGTGTTTATGCAAAAATAGTATATGATTTGAGTCTATATCGATTTTTATCGATTTTAATGATTAAAAAATTAAACTAAATTTGTGTTCAATTAAAACGAATAAACAATGTATACGCTCTTAAAAAAGGAGATTAACGGATTTTTCAGTTCCATTACCGGTTATATAGTAATTATTGTATTTCTTGTGATTAACAGCCTGTTTATGTGGGTGTTCCCTGGAATTAACAATGTACTCGAAGGTGGTTACGCAACACTCGACAGCTTATTTACCATTGCGCCCTGGGTGTTTCTGTTTTTAGCTCCTGCTGTTACCATGCGCATGTTTGCCGATGAAAAAAAGACCGGAACCATTGAATTGTTATTAACACGTCCGTTATCCGATTTTCAAATCATTTTGGCTAAATATTTAGCAGCACTGCTGCTTGTTATTTTTTCATTATTACCTACCTTAATTTATTTCTATTCGGTTTATCAGCTTGGGAATCCGGTAGGAAATATCGATACGGGTGGCACCTGGGGATCCTATATCGGCCTGTTCTTTTTAGCTGCAATTTATGTTGCAATTGGAGTTCTTTCGTCTTCTTTTTCCGATAATCAAATTGTAGCTTTTATCATCGGAATGCTTTTATGTTTTATATTTTACATAGGATTCGACTATATAAGTGAAATACCTGCTTTTAGTGCAATAGACGGACTGATTATTAACTTTGGCATAAACGAACACTACAAATCAATGAGCCGTGGGGTAATTGATAGTCGCGATATCATATACTTTATTAGTGTAATTGCTTTTTTCTTGTTGGTTACCAAAACCGTATTACAAAGTAGAAAGTGGTAAAAACAGAACTTATGAAAAACCTGAAAAAACAAAATATCATTCAATTAATAATTGCTCTTATTGTAATTCTGTTGATCAATTATATTGCATCCCAGCTGTTCTTTCGTCTGGATTTAACAGCTGACAAACGCTATACTTTATCGGAAGCTACGCATGAAATTCTTGATTCACTTGAAGATGTGGTATACATTGAAGTTTATCTTGATGGTGAAATGCCCATCGGTTTTCAACGGATGCAAAAGTCAATAATTGAGCTATTAGACGAGTTTCGGATTATTGCTGGTGACAACCTTCATTACCGGTTTATAAATCCATCAAATTCAACTGATCCGGCAAAACGGAATGCCGTTTATCAGGATTTGTACGATCGGGGTGTTGAGCCTACCAACGTTAAAGATCGCGACGAAGAAGGCGGAATGGCAGAAAAGATATTATTTCCGGGTGCGATCATTACATATAAAGATCGCGAAACTCCGGTTAATTTCCTGGTTAATAATGCAAGCTTATCAGCAGAAGCCAATTTGAACAATTCAGTGCAGGCTTTGGAATATAAACTGATTGATGCTATTCGAAAAATAACCGTAAAACAACGAAAACGAATTGCATTTATCGAGGGCCAGGGTGAGTTAAACGAATACGAAACAGGCGACATTACAAGAGCTCTTAACGAATACTACGATATTGACCGTGTAACTATAAAAGATTACCTTCAGATTCTTGATTCTTATGATGCAATTATAATTGCAGGGCCAGACGAAAAGTATACCGAGAAAAGTAAGTTTATACTTGATCAATACATTATGAACGGCGGAAAAGTTCTGTGGTTTATCGAAGCTGTCAAAGTAAGTATGGATAGTTTGTCAACCGGCAGTATGACCTTTGCATTAATGAATGATGCTAACCTGCGCGATCAATTATTTAAATACGGTGTCCGGGTTAATCCGAATGTAATTGAAGATATTCAATGCGCTGTTATTCCGGTTAACACATCTTTGGCCGGAAAACAACCTAAGTTTGCTCCTGCACCCTGGTTGTATTTCCCATTGTTAAATGCTCCATCAGATCATGTAATTACAAAAAACTTGAATTTGATTAAATCTGAGTTTCCAAGTGTAATAGATGTTTTAGATACAAAAACCGGAATAAAAAAGCAAGTAATTTTAGCTTCTTCAGCTGGTTCTAAAGTGTCGAATGTGCCTCTTTTAATAAATTTAAATCAGGTAAAGGAACAAATTAATCCGGCAGATTTTAATCAGCCTTATAATCCTGTTGCTGTGGTTTTGGAAGGGGAATTCGAATCGGTGTTTAAGAACCGTATGATCGATGACATTATTGGAAATATGGAATTTGATTACAAAGAGATAAGTGCTAATACAAAAATGATCGTTGTTTCTGATGCTGATATTATCAGAAATGATATCCGGCAAAGGGCCGATGGTGTTTTTATTTCTCCTTTAGGTTACGATCGGTATACCAAGCAAACCTATGGTAATAAGGAGTTTGTGCTAAATGCTGTTCATTATTTAGTAGATGAAAATGGAATTCTGGATATTCGTGGCCGTGAATTTAAATTGCGTATCCTTGATAAAGCTAAGATTACAAGCGAAAAACGAAAATGGAAATTAATAAATACCATATTGCCTGTGGCAATTATGATCCTTTTCGGTTTAACTTTAACTTATCTAAGAAAAAGAAAATATGGACAATAAGCTGAAAAAGAAATATGTCAATTATTTAATCCTTCTCGTAATTATTGTAATTGCAGCGATTTATTATTTTTCTAATAACAAAGCAACATTCAGCTTACGAAATATCAATTTTGCTGTTGAAAACATTGAAGATATCGATCAGCTTATTCTGAATACAGAGTCTGGAAAAATAGAATTAACCAAACAAAATAATGATTGGAAAGTGAATCAGCAGTATTACGCAAAAAACAGAAATATTCTAAATTTTGTAACTGCATTAAACCGGCTTGAGATTTTATCACCTGTTTCTAAAACAGAGAAAGCACAAATTGCTTCCATTCTAAAATCGGACGGAATTCAAGTTGAAATCATTAAAAACAATAAAACTATCCGTAAATATTATGTGAGTAAACCTTCGATGCATAAATCGAAAACCTACATGATGATGTATAAATCCGACGAGCCGTTTATTATTCATATTCCATCTTTTAAGGGTAAGGTTGCAGGTTTATTTGTTCTGGATGAAAACTACTGGCGCGATCAAACTGTTTTTAATTATAAGCCACAGGACATAAAAGAAATTAAACTGGAATATTCAAATAATCCGGAGAAATCGTTTCGCATAACCAATTTTAACGATGGAACTTTTTCTTTGCAAAGTATTGCAGAGAACAAATATCTTGAAGATTTTCATGTTGAAAAAGTTGCAACCTATTTTGTTTATTTTCAGGGAATTGAGTTTGATCAGGTTTTGTCTGGTATAAGTAAAGAAAAAACGGATTCTATTTTGCAAACAACACCGTTTATAACGATTACAGTAGAAGATTTTAATCGGGATAAAAATTCGATTTCGATATATCGAAAAGAAGCAGAAAATGAGTTGGATGAGTTTGGACAAAAGGCAAAGTTCGATTACAACAAAGCATATGCCCGATTAAATAATAGCAGCGAAATTATTTTAATTCAGTACCACATTTTTGATCCTTTATTGAAAGAAATTGATTATTTTCGCTAACACAAAATTCGTGTAGGCCTATTGGCTACTTGATATTTTTTTTGTATTATTGATAATTAATTCAATTAGATAAATTAATTACGAAAACAATAAAAATTTAAAATAATTACCAATGAAATTTGTTATTTCGAGTACAGAATTATTAGGTCATTTACAGGCAATTAG
>CAYVEW010000153.1:0-6489 GCA_964450375.1 uncultured Bacteroidales bacterium | reverse complement strand
ATATTCATAACTTTATAATCCTTTCTAAATACGGGTTTAAATTTTAAAATAGGAGGTATTATGCCAGACACAGTTTACAAAATTATCGAACTTGTTGGTACAAGTTCCGAATCATGGGAAAAAGCTGCAGCCAATGCAGTTGCAAAAGCAGCAGAAAGCTTACGTGAACTTCGAATTGCAGAAATTTCGCAGTTGGATATGCAAATTAACAATGGTAAGGTAGAAGCGTATCGTGCCAAAGTAAAAGTTTCGTTTAAATTCGAAGGGCATAAGTAATTTTTCAAACGGACATTTTAACTGCGTGTAGCGGTTGTGTCCGTTTTTTTTATGATCATTTTGTGTACATTCAATCGCTTACTTCTCGTTTCTGGTATATATCACACGCTCGATTTTAACATATTTCGATCAAACTTTGTTTTAACCTTTACCCTTAGGGTTAGCTGGGAGGCATTCATCAATACCGAATAATAAAAACCGCTTTTATACCAAGTTTGCAAAAATAGCTACAAGAATCAGAACTTCCAAATAGCTGACAAATGTCACATTTGGTAAATTCGAATAAAAAAATATCATAATAAGTTGAAATACAATATATTGTTTTTTAAATTGCCTGTTTGTTCGAAAAAAAGCGGCTAAAAAAAGTTATATGTTAAAAAACAATATTTTAAAGCATAAATTTTGATCCGAATTAATTAGTCTGTTAGCACGATTATAGATAATTTTGCATAATAATTTAGAAAACGTATAATTTCTTTCTATAAAATGATAAAACAAAGGTATACTATTCTATAAATCGAAATAAGTTGAATTTTAAAATAACCATTAATACGAAACAATAATTAATTATAAGTATGAAACCTTCACATATAGAGCACATTGGAATTGCAGTAAAAAACCTTGAGGAGTCAATCAAATATTACGAAGAAATATTAGGACTCACATGTTACAACATCGAAGAAGTTAAAGATCAAAAAGTTAAAACTGCTTTTTTTAAAGTTGGCGAGGTTAAAATCGAATTATTGGAATCAACCGATCCGGAAGGGCCCATTGGAAAGTTTTTAGAAAAAAAGGGCGAAGGAATTCATCATATTGCTTTTGCAGTTGATAATATTGAAGAAAAACTGAAAAATGCAGAGGCAAAAGGCGTTCGATTAATTGATTCTGCTCCGCGTAAAGGTGCCGAAGGCCTTGATATTGCATTTTTACATCCAAAATCAACGTTCGGAGTTCTTACAGAATTATGCGAAGATAAAAACAAGTAAACATACTTCAAATATAATTTCATTCATACCAGATGAGCAAGCAAGATAAAATTAAGCAACTGATTGATTTAAGAGCTGAAGCCAAATTAGGTGGTGGCGAAAAAAAGATTGAATCACAACACAAAAAGGGCAAAATGACTGCCCGTGAACGTATCGAAATTCTATTGGACGAAGGTAGTTTCGAAGAGTTTGATATGTTTGTTACTCACCGTTGTACAAACTTCGGCCTGGATAAACAAAAAATTCTTGGTGATGGTGTTGTTACCGGTGCCGGAACAATTGATGGGCGCGTAGTATACGTATATGCTCAGGACTTTACTGTTTTTGGCGGATCACTTTCAGAAACCTTTGCAAAGAAAATTTGTAAGGTAATGGATATGGCCATGAAAGTTGGTGCCCCAGTTATCGGAATTAACGATAGTGGCGGAGCACGTATTCAGGAAGGTGTTACAAGTTTAGCCGGATATGCTGACATTTTCCAGCGTAACATTATGGCTTCGGGTGTAATACCACAAATCTCAGCTATTTTCGGCCCATGTGCTGGTGGAGCAGTTTATTCTCCTGCTTTAACCGATTTTATTATGATGACCGAAAATACCAGTTACATGTTTGTAACAGGACCGAAAGTGGTTAAAACAGTTACCGGCGAAGATATTACTACCGAAGATTTGGGTGGTGCTCAGATTCATTCTTCTAAATCAGGTGTTTCTCATTTCTTGTTGGAAGACGAAGAAGAAGGACTTCTTTTAATCAGAAAGCTGTTAAGCTATTTACCACAAAATAACCTGGAAGAGCCACCTGCAACAGAATGCAACGACCCAATTGATCGATTGGAAGATGCCTTAAACGAGATAATACCAGAAAATCCAAACCAGCCTTACGATGTGAAAGATGTGATATACTCACTGGTTGATTACAATGAGTTTCTGGAAATTCACCGAAATTATGCGAAAAATATAGTGGTAGGATTTGCTAAATTTGACGGTATGCCGGTAGGTATTGTGGCAAATCAACCAAATTTCCTGGCAGGTGTTTTAGATATCGATGCATCGCGTAAAGCAGCACGATTTGTTCGTTTTTGCGATGCGTTTAATATTCCTATCTTAACCTTGGTTGATGTACCTGGATTCTTACCGGGAAGTAGCCAGGAATACGGCGGAATTATTACACATGGCGCTAAATTGATGTTTGCCTACGGCGAAGCTACCGTTCCGAAAGTAACCATTACGCTTCGAAAATCATATGGTGGTGCGCACGATGTAATGAGCTCAAAACAATTACGTGGCGATATTAACTATGCATGGCCAACAGCAGAAATTGCTGTGATGGGTGCTCAGGGGGCTGTTGAAGTGCTTTACGGACGCGAGTCATCAGCTATTGAAAATCCGGAAGAGAAAGCAAAATTTGTAGCTCAAAAAGAAGCTGAATACAAAGAAAAATTTGCGAATCCTTACCAGGCTGCAAGCATGGGTTATATCGATGATGTAATTGAACCTCGTAATTCTCGTTTTAGAATTATCAGGGCTTTCGAAATGTTACAAACGAAAAAGGATAGTAATCCGCCAAAAAAACATTCTAACATCCCCTTATAAAAACTTAAACTATGATTTCAACTATTGGGAAAGTAAGTTTCGATTTTTCTCAAGCTTCAGGCTCAGGATTAACCATTGCTATTGTTGGCTGGTTAATTGTTTTTGCAGCCTTAATATTATTGGTAATTGTATTTACTCAGGTACCAAAAATAATTTATTACAATACGCGTAAGAAGCTTAAACAGAAAACAAAGAATACGGTATCTGATGATGAATTTCATATATCAGGTGATGTAAGTGCAGCAATCTCCATGGCATTGTATATGTTTTTTAACGAAATGCACGACGAAGAAAGTAATGTAATTACCATTAAACGAGTGCGCAAAGTATATTCACCGTGGAGTTCAAAAATTTATGGATTAAGAGTTTGGCCTAGAAAATAATAGCAAAAAATGAAAAAATTCAAATTTACAATAAGTGGTAACGAATACGAAGTAGAAATTAAAAATTTCGAAGATGATGTTGCCAAAATAGAAGTGAACGGAACCAAATACGAGATAGAAGTTCATCAGGAAGTGAAAGCATCAAAAACTCCTACCTTGGTTCGTACACAGGTCCCTGTTGACAGGAAAGATAGTAAAATTAAGAAAACGGTAAGTAGCAGGGCTTATACTTTAAAAGCTCCACTGCCGGGAAATATTTTCAAGATCGTTAAGCAGGTGGGCGATGATGTAAAAAAAGGCGATACCATCATGATTATGGAAGCCATGAAAATGGAAAATAATATCCAGTCGGAAAAGGATGGTAAAATCGCAAGCATTAAAGTGAAAGAAGGTGATGCTGTTTTACAAAACGATGTTTTAGCCGAAATCGAATAATTTCATGAAAGTAGTAAGATTAAATATGAAAAAAATAATTTTAATCATTTTTACTTTTGTTTTTCTTCTTGGAAACTTCGCTAATGCCAGCTCCAATGATCTAAGCAAACGCTTAACAAAGGGAAAATGGATCAACAAATCAGCTGGATATAAAGTTAGCGAGAATAGTGACAGAGAAGTAGAAAGGTATAAAGGTATTAGATTTAACAAAGACGAAACTTTTGTTTTAGATTCTGTAAAAACCAAGTATTATGGTGTTTGGAATGTAATAAATAGTAAAGTCTATCTTGAATTTAACGACGATCATGTAAAGCCCAAAACAGCTACCATCGATAATGAGCATCTTGTAGTTGATTCAGAATCTTATACAAACTACTCTGGTGCTGTTGCCGGTTTAATTAGCTTTTATGAGTTTACCGGAGTGGCTAATGCTACGCCCGGACACTTAGTCATGGTGCTTGTAGGTTTGTTCTTTATTTTCCTGGCCATTCGTTATAATTACGAACCATTATTACTTATTCCAATCGGATTTGGAATTATTATTGGTAACATTCCTTTTTTCCAGGCCGAAGGTTTCAACCTGCAATTAGGTATATACGAAGAAGGTAGTGTGATGAGTTACCTTTATTATGGAGTGCGTCAGGGAATTTACCCTCCACTAATTTTCCTTGGAATTGGAGCGATGACCGATTTTTCATCTCTTATTTCGAATCCAAAATTGATGATTTTAGGTGCAGCAGCTCAGGTTGGTATTTTCTTAACTTTCTTAGGTGCCCTAATTCTTGGTTTTAATCCAGCCGAAGCGGGTGCTATTGGAATTATTGGTGGTGCCGATGGCCCAACAGCTATTTTCTTATCATCAAAACTGGCTCCGCACTTAATTGGCCCTATTGCTATTGCAGCATATTCATACATGGCTTTGGTTCCAATTATTCAGCCTCCTTTTATGCATTTGTTAATCACAAAAAAAGAGCGATTAATTCGAATGAAACCTCCACGTTCGGTATCAAAACTGGAGAAAATCATGTTCCCGATTGTGGGCTTGCTTTTAACAGCATACATTTCGCCAAGTTCATTACCCCTTTTAGGTATGTTATTCTTTGGTAATTTGTTGAAAGAATCGACTGTAACGCGTCGTTTGGCTGAAACAGCGCGTAATTCTTTAATCGATATCGTAACCATCTTATTAGGTATTACTGTAGGTGCTTCAACACAAGCCGATGTATTTTTAACTCCACAATCGATGATGATTTTCGGATTAGGAGCATTGTCTTTTATTATTGCAACCTGTGGTGGATTATTATTTGCTAAATTAATGAACGTGTTCTTAAAAGGCGATAATAAGATTAATCCTTTGATTGGTGCGGCAGGTGTTTCTGCAGTACCGGATAGCGCCCGTGTAGTGCAACACGAAGGATTAAAAGCCGACCCAACGAACCATTTGTTAATGCACGCAATGGCTCCAAACGTTTCCGGAGTTATCGGATCAGCAGTAGCTGCCGGTATTCTATTAAGTTTCTTAATGTAAAATTAACTATATACGATTAAAAGGCTTGCATTCCAGCAGGCCTTTTTTGTTTTAGCCCGGCATATTTATATAACAAATCACTCTCATACAAAAAAAAATAAGAAATACTGTTATTTAAAATACTTTAGAACCTTAAAAAACCCATCGTGATTATTATATTTGTATACAAATGATAAAATATACCCTAAAAATAAATACCAATGAGTAATAAAATAGCTACAGCTGGTAATACTGGCCCCAAAGTTCGTTCAGATTGTTTTGTTACCCTTGAATTAAAAGATTCGGGTGGAATAACTATCAATCAAAAAAGTAAGGTATCAGTGATGTACGGCGACGAAAATGAGAAATTATGCCGTGATATATTAAACTTCTTCGGTATAAAAAATGCGCATCTCGAATTGGAAGATAAAGGTGCTTTGCCACTTGTAATATCTGCCCGTATGGAAGCTGCCATTAAAGAACTGATTGATACAGATAAAGAATATTTGTTGGATTTTATTGATGACAATAAATATACATCTGAAAAAGAACAGTTTCGATTCTCAAGGTTGTATTTGCCCGGAAATACTCCAAGTATGATGCTAAATGCCGGAATTCATCATCCAAATGGAATTATTCTGGATCTGGAAGATTCGGTTGCTTTTAATAAAAAGAAGGAAGCACAATTATTGGTTCGAAATGCTTTGCGCGGAATTAATTTTTATGGTGCCGAACGCATGGTTCGAATTAACCAGTTTCCCAAAGGATTGGATGATATTAAATATTTGATTCCGCACAATGTGCATATGTTGTTGGTACCCAAATGCGAAGGTGCTGATCAAATCAAACAGTTAGAACAAAAAATTGAAGAATTGAAAAAACAACATCAGCTTGAACGGTCTGTTTTGCTTATGCCTATTATCGAATCTGCTTTGGGTGTTGAAAAAGCATTTGAAATAGCTACTGCTTCCGAAAATGTGGTGGCCATGGCCATCGGATTGGAAGATTACACGGCCGATTTAGGCGCCCGACGTACCAACGAAGCAACAGAATCTTTTTATGCACGCACCAGAATGGTGAATGCCTGCAAGGCTGCCAGAATTCAGGCTATTGATTCGGTTTTCTCCGACGTGGGCGATATGGATGCTTTGAAAGAAAATGTGAAAGTTTCTAAAGGCCTTGGTTTTGAAGGTATGGGTTGCATTCATCCACGCCAGATTAAGGTAATTCACGAAAGTTTTGCTCCCGAAGCCAATGAAATTGATAAAGCAAAGAAAATTGTAAATGCTTTTATCGATGCAACTGAAAAA
>CAYVEW010000152.1:2350-6664 GCA_964450375.1 uncultured Bacteroidales bacterium | reverse complement strand
TGAAATTGATAAAGCAAAGAAAATTGTAAATGCTTTTATCGATGCAACTGAAAAAGGTTTAGGAGTAGTTTCATTAGGAACTAAAATGATTGATCCGCCTGTGGTAAAACGTGCAGAAAAGACAATCAATCTGGCAATTAATTTAGGTTTAATATCAGAAAACTGGAGAGAGGAGTTTTTAAATGAGCAAGCAGGTTAAGAATGCAGTGGGACGAATGGTCCCAACCGAAATAAACGGACAGGAAGCAGTGCCTTTTAAAGGTGTTGGTAAACACCGGCCAAGCGGAAGAAAATATGCACCGCCTATTCCAACTGCAATAGATTATCCCGATGATGGAAATAAAGTTATAGCTTCACTAAAGGAAGCATTACAAAAATGTGGTTTAAAAGATGGTATGACCATCTCTACACACCATCATTTACGTAATGGCGATTTAGTTAGCAATACCATTTTTGATGCTGCAAAGGAAATGGGTGTAAAAGATCTGGTATGGTTTCCATCCGCATCCTTTCCATGTCACGAACCCATTATTGATTATTTGGAAGATGGCACTATAAATCGTATCGAAGGAAGTATGAATGGCCCGTTGGGTAAATTTGTTACTCAGGGGAAAATGAAGGGCACTGCGGTGTTACGCTCACATGGCGGGCGCGTACAGGCAATTCAGGATGGCGAAGTGAAGATTGACATCGCTGTTTTGGCAGCACCATCTTCGGATGCTTTTGGTAATGGAAACGCTCTGAACGGGCCATCGGCCTGCGGAGTGCTAGGTTATGCAACTGCCGATTATTTGTATGCCGATAAAGTAATTGTGGTTACCGATAACCTGGTTGATTTCCCGAATATGCCCATGGAAATAGAAGGTAATTATGTCGATTATGTGGTGGTGGTTGATAAAATAGGTATCCCTGAAAAGATTGTTTCTGGAACCACACAAATCACCAAAAGTCCCGACAGGTTGTTGATTGCAGAATTAACAGCACAGTTTTTACAAGAAAGCGAAATATTAAAAGACGGATGTTACATGCAGGCAGGTGCTGGCGGAACTTCTTTGGCTATCGGCCATTATGTGCACCAGATCTTAAAAGAAAAAGGTTGGAAATCGAAACTGGGATTTGGTGGTAGCACTAAATACATGGTGCAGATGCTCGAAGAAGGTACTATGGAACATATTATGGATGCACAGGCTTTTGATTTGGATGCAGTTGCCAGTATCGCCAATAATAAAAACCATCATCAATACCCTGTATTTAATGCATACAATTACCATTCGAAAGGAAATTTAACTTCCATGATGGATATTATGATTTTGGGTGCAACCGAAGTAGATGTGAATTTTAATGGGAATGTGGTTACGCATTCCGATGGTTATCTCTTGCACGGAATTGGAGGGTGGCAGAATTGCTTGCATGCAAAAAATGTTATATTACCTATTCCCTTGTTCCGCGACAGAATTCCGGTGATTAAAGATGAAGTTACAACCATCTGCGGACCGGGTGAGATGATAGATATTATTGTTACAGAGCGAGGAATAGCCATTAATCCGAAACGTACCGATTTAATCGAAAAGATGAAAAACAGCTCTTTGCCAATTAAAAGCATTGAAGACTTAAAGGCTGAAGCAGAAGCTATTTGTGGCGAAGCAAAAAAGCCAAATATCTCCGACGAGATTGTGGCTGCCATAAAATGGGTTGATGGAACTGTAATCGATGTGGTTCGAAAAGTGCTGGATTAGTTCGTATCTTTAATAATAAAGCTGTCTCACTTAGCTTGAAAACTAAATTTTGAGACAGCTTCTTTTTAGAACATCCCTTAGTCTGAGAATTATTAAAAATGCCAGACTGCTTAATTTACTTCGTAAATTCTATTCTTTTTTCCAGAATCATCTTTTGATCAAATTCAAATAATTGTATATTTACCTTTAATCGTAAATGACAATAACTAAAAACTTCAACGTTCATGGGAAAAAAGTATGCTAATCTGGTTAAAAATGATGTAGGACGCATGGTTCCAACCGAGGTTAACGGGCTAAAACAGGTTCCGTTCCAGGGAGTGGGAAAATATAAACCCGATGCAAAAAAGCACGGACCCAAAATTGCTTCCTGTGCTGATTTTCCCGAAGATGGAAATAAAGAAGTCGCCAGTTTGAAAGAAGCATTAATGAAAGCCGGTTTAAAAGACGGAATGACTATTTCTACCCATCATCATTTTCGGAACGGGGATTTACTGGCCAATCAAATTTTTGATATTGCCAAAGAATTGGGGGTAAAAGATTTACGATGGGTTCCTTCTGCTTCCTTTCCCTGTCACGAACATTTGATTCAATATCTGGAAGATGGCACCATTCATCACATCGAAGGAAGTATGAATGGCCCTTTAGGAAGATTTACATCCGAAGGTAAAATGCGTGGACTGGGCGTGTTACGCTCACATGGTGGCAGATACCAGGCAATTCAGGATGGCGAAGTGCATATTGATATAGCAGTAATCGGAGCAGCTTGTGCCGATCCTTTTGGGAATGCAAATGGCTTAAACGGTCCTTCTGCAAGCGGTTTGCTTGGTTTTGCACTGGCCGATTCACAATATGCCGACAAAGTAATTGTTGTAACCGATAACATGATTCCGTTCCCTTGCATACCCTGGCAGATTCAGGGAAACTATGTGGATTATACTGTTAAAGTGGATCAGGTAGGAATCCCCGAAAAAATCGTATCCGGAACAACCGAAATTACAAAAAGTCCCGATCGTTTGCTATTGGCAGAAATGACAGCTCAGTTTTGCCTTGAAGCAGGAATTATACGTGATGGATTCTCATTTCAGTCGGGTGCTGGCGGCACATCACTGGCTGTGGGCGATTATTTTGCGAAAATCATGCGTGAGAAAAACATCAAAGCCCGTTTTGCCCGAGGTGGCAGTAATAAATATTTGGTAGATATGCTCCGCGAAGGATTGGTGGAATACATTCTGGATGGGCAAACCTTCGACCTGGATGGCGTGAAGTCCATGGCAGATAATCCGAATCATGTGTGGACCAGTCCGTTTACCTCATATAATTATCATGGCAAAGGAAATTTTGCAGGATTGGTTGATGTGGTTATCCTAGGTGCAACCGAAGTTGATGTGAACTTTAATGCCAACGTAGTAACACACTCTGATGGATTATTGCTACACGGAATAGGAGGATGGCAGAACTGCTTGTTCTCAAAAACGGTCATTTTACCGGTGCCTTTATTCCGCGATCGTATCCCTGTTGTGCTGGATGAAGTAACAACCATTTGCGGGCCGGGCGAACTAATCGATGTAATTGTTACCGAACGTGGAATCGCAATCAACCCAAAACGGAAAGATTTAATTGAGAAATTAAAAGATTCTAATTTGCCCATAAAAACCATTCATGAATTAAAAGAAGAAGCAGAGAAGATTTGCGGTAAACCTGCAAAAGCCGATTTCGATGATGAAATTGTTGCTGTGATTAAGTGGGTTGACGGAACCATCATCGATGCTGTTCGAAAAGTAAAATAGAAATCTAAAAATAAGTATTATGCAAAAGATCTTACTAATAATTAACGACGCTCCTTACGGAACCGAAAAGGCATATAATGCTTTAAGAATGGCCATGACCTTGCAAAAAGAGCATGGCGACAAGGTAGAAGTAAAAATCTTTTTACTGGCAGATGCCGTTTTCTGTGGATTGCCAAATCAAAAAACTCCGGATGGATATTATAACATCGAACGTATGTTAAAGTCCGTAATCAAAAGGGGTGGCGAAGTAAAAAGTTGTGGTGGTTGTTCCGAAGCTCGTGGAATCGATAAAATACCTTTCATTGATGGCGTTAAGCTAAGTAATATGAAAGAATTTACCCAATGGACTGTTGAAAGTGATAAAGTTTTAACCTTTTAAATACATACAGATATGAAATACAAATGCAAAGTATGTGGCCATATTTATGACCCGAAAGTTGGAGATCCCGATGGTGGAATTGCTCCGGGAACAAAGTTTGAAGATATACCAAACGACTGGAAATGCCCGGTTTGTGGCGTTACCAAGAAGGATTACGAACCATTAAATTAATTAATACCGTATTCCAAACAGCACACAATCTTAGCGGATGATTTGTTGAGTTAAAATCAAAAGTCATCCGCTGATTTGTGTTTAACTACACCAACTAGCTTACACAGATATACATTCGAATTGGTCTAAAAACCGCAATTAGACTGTTATACCAAACTTGTACTTGTATACAACAAATTGAATGTATAATATAACACCTACAGATATACAACAAACTTTTTTGGTATATTTGATATAACAA
>CAYVEW010000152.1:0-2250 GCA_964450375.1 uncultured Bacteroidales bacterium | reverse complement strand
AATAACTCATTTTAGGTAAGAATATAAAACATGAGTTTGTTTTAAATTAAAACATTATATATCTTTGTGTTGAAAAATCTAAAGCTATGAATAAGTTAACGCAAAAAGAAATAGGAAGAAGAATCTCTGAAATAAGGAAAAGTAAGGGTTATTCTCAAGATGATTTAGCAAAAATGTTAAATATGAGTCGTCCATCTTTAACTCAAATAGAGTTAGGGAAAAGAAATTTGACTGTTCTAGAATTAAATGAAATTACAAACATATTATCTATTTCAATTGATAAGCTATTATCAAGTAGTTTCACTTTGAAAGAGCAACTGGTTGAGCAAGAAAAAATGGATGAAGCTCAGGAGTATCGTATTTCTGTGCCCGAATTAAAAGTTAATAAGTTTAAAGACATCTTATTATATGTTCTTGAAAAATGTGCAGGAAAACCTAATGTAGGAGAAACTCTCTTGTATAAATTACTGTATTTCTCGGATTTTAATTATTACGAACTTTATGAAGAACATTTAAGTGGGGCAGAATATAGAAAGTTGCCTTATGGACCGGTTCCTCAAAAAATGGATACTATTATTAATCAAATGATAACTGAGAAGCAATTAAAGAGATTAAAAGTAGACTATCATGGGTATCCACAAACAAGATATATTCCTTTAGCTAAGCCTAACTTGACCAGTTTAAATGCAAGAGAAAAGGTTGTTATTGATAGTGTAATTGATCAATATTCTGATTGGTCTGCATCTGCCATAAGTGATTACTCACATAAAGACATGCCTTGGTTAGCTTCAAAAGATGGAGAAGCTATTGATTATGAATTAGCTTTTTATAGAGAAGCTCCATATTCAGTTAGAAATTACGATGAAAATGCATTATGAAATTTGAAGAACTTAAAGAATTTAAAAAAGACATAAAGAAAATTTCAAAAAAGCATAGATCAATTTCGGATGATATTGAAGTTGTAAAAAAGGTTTTAGCAGTTAGCCCTGGCGAAAGACCCCCATTTAGCTATAGAATTGATGGATTAGGAGTTGAATCTTGTATAATTAAAATCAAGAAAATTGCTTCAAAAAGTTTTAAGGGAAAAGGTGTTAATTCAGGTTTCAGAATTATTTATGCACATTTTGAAAAAGAAGATAGGATTGTATTAATAGAAGTTTATCACAAGTCAGATAAGGAAATCGAAGATAAAAAAAGAATTCTGGATAATTTCAAATAAAAAATAAATTACAATGTACCGATAAGCGTAGATTAACATAGAAATCTAAATAGATAGAAATTCGGCGAAGTATGTACTTCGTCGTTCTTTTTGGTATTTTTCAACTATCATTGTTTTGGTAAAATAAGTATAACGAGTTCGTCATAAATAAATAGTTCATCTTTACTCTACTATATGAGATGGCGCCAAACTTCAGCGGAGGGTTTAGTGATTTTTTGACAGTTTTTGTTATCTTTAACTGTTCGGTGACGGGGCGATAAGTAAACAAGGCGAAAAACCCCGCCAAATCTTGTGTCGGAGCCGTTAGCAACTATAAGATAATATTTTCAAAATTACAAAAGTGATCCTATAAAGAACTAATACAATGAACACCGAAATCAATAATGCAAGTTACGACGATAAAGTATGGCAATTGCTTGATGCAAACCGCTCCAATTGGTATGGATATGATGAAAAAGAACAAACCGTATGGCCTTGTAACAGAAAAGAAATCAGGAAAACAAAAAAAGTTCTAAAAAGTATAGACCATGAGCAACTCACCAACCAATCAGTTATAGACGAGTACAATGCCCAAATGGAATTAGTAGCGGCAATGAAAAAAGAATTGCCCAATAACCGGATTAAAATGATTGTCCCTTTAGCGATTCTGTTAAGTGTTATTTGCTTTTTTTTCTGGTATGCTCATCCACCGAAAAGCAGTAATTTCGACTCGCAGGACTGGGTGGTAGATTTATCAACTGAGTTTGTAAGTTCAAGTGCCCGTAAACCAAATGTGGAGTTAAAACGAAAAACAATAACTCGGGGCACTATTGTTACTCCATTGGCTATGGGAGAGCAAAAAAGGGTAAAAGTAAAACTCCCATCGGGTGAAATTGGATATATGCATGTAGCAGCTTTTTCAGGCGTTAGGAGAAATAGCGAAATTGTTAAGGGAACTCAGCTTTTTTCAGCAAACGATAGAGGAAAAGAGATTGGCACCATTGAAAACGATATGCCTAAAATTATATCTATCCCGAAAATTGACAGCGAAA
>CAYVEW010000151.1:0-6687 GCA_964450375.1 uncultured Bacteroidales bacterium | reverse complement strand
AAAAGCTGATTATATAAATGAACGTGATGGTGATTTAATGTCGCGTATAGATTTCCAGAATCAGGAAGCCAGCCGCGGTGCTCAATCGACAGGAGAAATGTATGCTCAGGCTGAAGGAGATATGTCTTCTTTAATTACCGATAAAGTAAGAGTGTACAAAGGTGGTTCGTGGAAAGACAGAGCATATTGGTTAAATCCTGCTACAAGAAGATTCTTGGATCAGGAAGAAGCAAGAGATGATATTGGATTCAGATGTGCCATGATCATGGTTGGCAGTCCGAGTGGTAAATAAAAAACTTACATACTTTATAATTTAAAAACCTCATCATTAAATGAGGTTTTTTTATATATGTGGATAAATGAATACAGAAAATTTATACGATCTATTTAAAGTACACAAGAGTATAACTACCGATAGCAGAAATTGCCAGGAAAATACAATCTTTTTCGCGCTTAGAGGAGAAAACTTCGATGGAAATGTATTTGCCAGTAAAGCACTCGATAATGGATGTAGTTATGCGGTTATTGATGATCCAAAGTATAAAAAAAATGATAAGTATATATTAGTTAATGATGTGCTAAGCACATTGCAAGCGCTGGCAAGATTTCATCGAAATGTGCTTAATACCCCAATTATAGCTATAACCGGCTCGAATGGAAAAACTACCACAAAAGAATTAATTGCCGAAGTTTTACGACAGAAATATAAAATAAAAAGTACTACCGGAAACCTTAACAACCATATCGGAGTGCCGCTTACGCTTTTATCAATGGATTCCGACACGCAGATCGGTATTGTTGAAATGGGAGCAAATCATCGGGGAGAGATTAAACAACTATGCGAAATTGCTGAACCTGATTATGGGATTATAACTAATATTGGGAAAGCACACCTGGAAGGATTTGGCTCGTACGAAAATATTATTGCCACAAAAGGGGAATTATACGACTTTTTAAATCTGAAAAACAAAACTGTTTTTTATAATTTCGAAAATGAAACGCTAAAATCGTTACTTAAAAACCTGGTTATAAACAAGATTTCGTTCAATGAAAGCGATTCAAAAGTTAAAGGAAAAATTGCAGATACAGAATTATTTCTTAAAGCCTTCATAAATATAGACGGCGAGAAATTAACTTGCAACACAAACCTTATTGGTGATTATAACCTCGAAAATGTGTTAGCCGCAGCATGCATTGGAAATTACTTTAAGGTGAGCAGTGCACAAATCAAAGAAGCAATCGAAAATTATTCGCCAAAAAATAACAGATCTCAGTTCTTAAAAACCGAAAAAAATAACTTATATCTTGATGCTTACAATGCGAATCCATCAAGTGTTGAAATGTCGTTGAGAAACTTCATATCGCTAAAAGTAACGAATAAAATTGTAATACTCGGCGATATGCTGGAACTGGGAGAGAACAGCAAACAAGAGCATTATAAAGTGATAGAACAATTAAACAAGCAGAATTTTGAAAAAATTATTTTGGTAGGACCAATTTATTCAATTCTTGAAACATCTGATACTGCTTTGAAATTTAAAAATGTCGAAGAATTAAAAGACTGGTTTCAGAAGAACAATATTAGTAATTCCAATGTTCTGATAAAAGGATCGAGGGGAATCCGTTTAGAGAAAATTGTAGAATATTTATAAAAAAGGAAATTATGTCGAATAAAATAATGGATCCAATTGTTGGAAAGCTGATGGGTTTAAGGTATAAATCGCATCCATGGCATGGAGTGGAAATCGGAAAAGAAGCACCCGATATTATTACTTGTTATATTGAAATGGTTCCGACAGATACGGTTAAGTATGAAGTTGATAAAGTTAGTGGATATTTGAAACTGGATCGTCCTCAAAAATATTCGAATGTGGTTCCGGCTTTATATGGTTTTATTCCGCAAACATTAAGTGCCCGGCGCGTAGCTCAGTTTTGTGCCGAAAAAACGGGGCGGAATGATATTTTAGGAGATAAAGACCCAATTGATATTTGTATTTTAACAGAAAAAGACATTACACATGGTGATATTTTGGTTAGAGCGCGGCCAATTGGTGGTTTTCGAATGATTGACGGAAATGAAGCCGATGATAAAATTATTGCCGTTTTAAATAATGATGCGGTTTATGGTGATTATAAGGATATTAGTGATTGTCCTGATTTAGTTATCGACCGGCTGAAGCATTATTTTTTAACCTACAAAGACTTGCCCGGTAACAAAGCAAAAACTGAAATTACGCATACATATACTATTGATGAGGCTCATGAAGTAATTAAAAGATCGCAGGAAGATTACAACGAGCAGTTTAATAATTTAGAGAATATGTTATCGATTTAAGAATTAAAATCTGCGACTAGATCCTTAAATTTTTTTTTCTTTTTTAAATAGAAATTCCAAACCAAACTTTTTGGATAGATATTTTTAGGAGTATAAACTGCTTTTTCAAGCAGTTTTTTTCTTTGTTGTTTTAGTTCTTTAATGGAGCCGTAAAAATGAAAATGTGCTTTTAATACAGCTATGAAACTTGGAATTGCCAATTGTGCCAGAAAAATAAATGCAGAAATTCCATCCAGTATCATTCGCTTAAAAAGGATAGGGAAAAGCTTGCCTTTTGGCAGGTTATTATGCAGTAAGAATAAGTTATTTCTATAATTTAAATAGAGTTTAAAAGGGCTGTTGTTGGGTAGAGTTCCTCCACCCACATGAAATACTTCCGATTCGGGCGAATACATTATTTTATAGGCCATATTGTTTAATCGCCAGCAAAGATCAATTTCTTCCATGTGTGCAAAAAACCGATCGTCTAGGCCACCTGTATTGTGGTATAAATCTGCACGCACAACCAAACATGCACCACTTGCCCAAAATATTTGTGCTGTTTTATTGTATTGTCCTTCGTCTTTTTCTACTTTACTCAAAACACGGCCTCTGCAAAACGGGTACCCATATTTATCAATGAATCCGCCAGCTGCTCCGGCATATTCGAAATAATCCTTTTGATCGTACGATTTTATTTTTGGCTGACAGGCGGCAATTTGCTCATCGGAGTCCATTAATTCGATTAAAGGATTTAACCAGTTTTTGGTAACTTCAATATCCGAATTTAATAAAACATAATATTGTGCATCTATTAGCTTTAATGCTTTATTATAGCCACCAGTGAAGCCATAATTCTGATCAAATGTAATGGTTCTTAAGGCCGGGTATTCATTTTTTAAGAATTCAAGTGAATCATCTTTAGAATGATTATCGGCTATAATAATTTCAGTATCTTCATTACCGGTATATTTTACTAATGTTGGTAAAAACTTTTCAAGATAATGTTTACCATTCCAGTTTAAAATTACTACAGCTGTTTTAATCATTTGGGTTTTAATTAGTGTAAGACTTCGTCTGTCCTTCTTTTATGTTTCCAGCGTTTATGCGACCACAACCAGTATTCCGGTTTTTCCTGAATCAATTTTTCCAGGAAACGAACATGTGTTTCTGTAATTTCAAATTCATTTGTTTTTGAAACATCATCGAATAAGGGGTTGAATTTTATTAGGTATTCGCCACGCTTTATCTTTTCCTGATGCACAAATACTACTGCTGTATTCAGTTTTTTTGCAATTTTTTCAGGGCCTAAGAAAATTGCTGTTTCCTGATTTAAAAATCTTGTCCAGTAATGGCCTCCTCTTTTTGGTGGACGCTGATCTGCAACCAGTCCCAAAAAGAACAGCTGGTTGTTTCTGTAATAACTTATAGCCGTTTTAAACGAATCGTTCATAGAAACAGGTACAGCACCAAATTTAGAACGCATTTTAAGAAATTGAACATCAAAAAATTTATTGTTTAAAGGTTTGTATACACCTAAAACAGTTTGCTTTATAATTAATGGAAGGGTAAAGTATATTTCCCAGTTACCATAATGTCCTGTAACTCCAATCACATTTTTATTCGCATTATAAAGATTTTGTGTCAAATCCGAATCTTCAATTTTAATAAATTTCTGAATTCGTTTTTTTGACATCTTAATTAATGCTGCATTTTCAACGAAAATATCACTTAAATGGTGATAGAATTTCTTTTCGATTGTTTTTAGCTCTTGATCACTTTTTTCGGGGAATGAATTTCGAAGATTTTCAGCTACTGTTTTTCTTCTGTATTTCATGATATAATACAAAACAAAAAATACAATGTCTGCGATGCTATATAATATAAATTTAGGAAGTTTTGAAAGAATCCAGCTTTCCACGATAAATAAGTAAAATCCAATTCTCTTCATATTAGTTCATGAACCGTTTTACATCATTTAAAAATATATCAAATACTTTATGATTACTTGCAATAATTTCCTTTCCAAAAATATAATTATTTCCACCTGAAAAGTCAGATACCTTTCCACCAGCTTTTTGCACAATAAATGCGCCTGCCGCTACATCCCAGGGATTTAAACTGTACTCGTAAAATGCTTCGAATCGGCCACACGCAACATATGCCAGATCGGTTGCTGCAGAACCTAATCGCCTCACACCATGTGAGTTTCTCATAAAAAACTCCAGAGATTTTAATAGAGGGTTTATTCTTTCATAATCGTAATATGGAAATCCGGTTGCGATAAGACTTTCTTCAACTGTTCCCTTATCGGAAACTTCAATTTGTTTTCCGTTCAAGAATGCCTTACTGCCTTCCCAGGCATAGAAAGCTTCTTTTAAACCAATTTCGTACACAACCCCTAAAATTATTTGATCGTTTCTGGAAAGAGCAATGCTAATTGCAAAAGGAGTAATTCCGTGTATGTAGTTGGTTGTTCCATCCAATGGATCAATAATCCAATTGTAGGTTTCTCCCTTTTTCGTTGATGTTCCTTCTTCTGCTATAAATCCCGATTCGGGAAGTATTTCCGATAATTTTTTTACAATTTTTTCTTCCGCAGTTTTATCAACGTAGGTTACAAAATCATGCAATCCTTTTTTCTCAACAGATTTACTTGTTATATTTTGTTTTTCGGATAAGATAAACGCTCCAACTTCTTTTGACAATTTAACTACTTCTGTACAAATATTTTCGAGATTCATGATTCTGATTTTAATGTTCAAATATACTAAACCCTTAACAGATAAAACATCTAAAAAATATGTTTTAACGCATTTTAACGTTTACATTACCCGATTCTGCCATTGATTCCAGCAATACATCTTTTATTTCTCCAATTAGTAAACGGTCAAATTTAGTTTCAACTTTTATGTAATTACGGGTAAAACCAAAAATTAAACCATCCCTTTTTGTTGATTCAAAAAGTACCTTTTCTTCTTTGCCAATATTTTGTTTGTAGAAGTTGCTTTGTTTTTGGTTAGCAAGTGCCTGAACTATTTTACTGCGTTCGGTTATTCTACTTTTCGGTACTTTACCGTCCAGTAATGCCGATTTGGTATTAGGCCTTTCGGAGTATGAGAAAACGTGATAATAGGATGCATCCGTTTTTTTAAGAAACTCCAGGGTGCTATTAAAATCTTCATCGGTTTCGCCCGGAAAACCAACAATTACATCAACACCAATAAATGCATCGGGCATCAGACTTTTTATTTTATCGATGCGTGTTGTAAATAATTCGCGATTATAGCGGCGTTGCATTTTAGCTAAAATCTTGTTACAACCCGATTGCAGCGGGATATGAAAGTGGTGAAGTATTTTGTTTGATTTTGATACAAATTCAATAATTTCGTCGGTTATTAAGTTGGGTTCTATAGACGAAATCCGTATTCGTTCAATGCCTTTTACTGTGTCAAGGGCTTTAACCAGATCGAAAAAACTTTCATCCGTTGATTTACCAAAATCACCAATATTAACACCTGTAAGTATAATTTCTTTTATGCCCGATTCGCCAATTTTTTCTGCTTCGGCAACAAGTTCTGGTATACTTTTATTTCTGCTTTTTCCACGTGCCAAAGGAATGGTACAATAGGAGCAGGAGTAATCACAACCATCCTGAACTTTTAAGAAAGATCTGGTTCGATCGGCTTCTGAATGCGATGAATCGAAGGTATCTACCTGATTAATTTCGCAGGAATAAATCTCAGGTATTTCTTTCTTTGTTAAATCATTTAAATGATTTAAAATATTAAATTTCTCTTTGGTGCCTAAAACCAGATCAACCCCTAAATTAGCAGCAATTTCATCTGCTTTTAACTGGGCATAACATCCTACAACGGCTATAAATGCGTTTGGGTTTTTATTCTGAATTTTTTTAATTGCCTGTCTGCATTTTTTATCAGCATGCTCTGTTACCGAGCAGGTGTTTATAACATATATATCTGCATCGGAATTAAAATCAACAACATCGAATCCTTTTAACTTAAAGTTACGCGAAATGGTTGATGTTTCTGAAAAATTCAGTTTGCAGCCTAACGTATGAAATGCAACTTTCTTCCCTTCGTAAATCATATTTTAACTTTTTTGCAGGCTGCAAAGTTAACTTATTTAACCTGACGCATTCATAAATAATTTATTTTTTACAATTTTTGAATAAGGGTTTCCAAAAATGAATGATTTCGCCACAAACCAGCCTGCCGGCATGGCAGGGGCTCAAAGACACAAAAATTTCAAAAAGAGCTAATTTGCTGATAACATTTGCTTTGTGATTCTTGGATAGCTATCGGGATAGGATCTTAGTGGCTAACTTAATAATTAATTGGTCTTTGAACATT
>CAYVEW010000150.1:0-6761 GCA_964450375.1 uncultured Bacteroidales bacterium | reverse complement strand
CAAAAGTTGTTTTTGCAATTCGTATTTTGTTTTTATATCTTACCACTTCGTATTTTAAAACCTGACTATGAAAACAAAAACATTTTTACTTATCGGAATCGTTTTATTTATTGCCATGATTTCATGCAATAAACAGGACACTGAAATAAACAAAAAAACCGTTCAGTTGGCACAGCAACTTATTGATCTTAATTTTACTGAAACAGAGATCGATTCTATGATAGAATCTTTACGGTATGCACGGGAGGATTATAAAAATCTCAGAACCATCGAAATTGAAAACGCGATTGTACCCAGGCTTTTTTTCGATCCCAGGCCAAAAAACTTTACCACTGATACGCAACAGGATTTAATCAACTGGAATCTTCCTACCCAGGTTGATTTGCCCCAAAATATGGAGAATCTGGCCTTTTACTCGGTGGCCGAGCTGGCATCTCTTATCAAACAAAAGAAATTAAGTTCGGTGCAATTAACCAACATTTACCTTGATCGACTTAAAAGATATGGCGATACGCTGGAATGCATAGTAACGCTAACCGAAGATTTGGCGCTGAAGCAGGCGAAAAGAGCCGACGATGAGCTGGCAAAAGGAATATACCGGGGCCCTTTGCACGGAATTCCTTATGGTGTGAAAGACCTTTTTGCCGTAGATGGTTATAAAACAACCTGGGGTGCTGCGCCTTATAAAGATCAGGAAATAGAACAAACGGCTATGGTGGTTAAAAAACTGGAAGCCGCAGGAGCGGTTTTAGTGGGTAAACTTACTTTAGGAGCTTTAGCCATGGGAGATGTCTGGTTTGGTGGGATAACCAAAAATCCCTGGGATTTAAAGCAAGGTTCAAGTGGCTCATCGGCTGGTTCTGCTTCGGCCACAGCAGCAGGATTGGTTGCTTTTGCCATTGGTACCGAAACCTGGGGTTCCATTGTATCGCCATCGACACGATGCGGGGTTACAGGCCTAAGGCCAACATTCGGGCGCGTAAGCCGCAATGGAGCAATGGCTTTAAGCTGGAGCATGGATAAGGTAGGGCCAATTTGTCGTGAAGCTTTCGACTGTGCTTTGGTTTTTAATGTTATACAGGGCATAGATCCCGAAGATCCGTCGACGGTTGATTATCCTTTTAACTACAAAGAAAATGTTGAGATTTCAGCACTAAAAGTAGGGTATCTAAAGGATTTGTTTGATCGGGATGATTACCGGGGAAAAGAGAATGATATGAAAACCCTGGAGGCTCTTCGAAATTTAGGCATGGAGCTGGAAGAAATCAAACTACCCGATGATTTGCCGGTAGGATCCATGTCGATTATTCTGGAAGCAGAAGCCGCTGCTGCATTCGACGAGCTAACCCGAAATAATCTGGATGATGAAATGGTAGCACAACATCAGTATGCTTGGCCAACTATTTTCAGAAAAGCAAGGTTTATTCCGGCGGTTGAATACATACAGGCAAGCAGAATGCGAAGCTTGTTGATTGAGAAGCTAAATGATTTAATGCAGAACTACGATGTAATTGTGAGTCCGAGTTTTGGTGGAAATCAATTGTTAATGACCAATCTAACAGGGCATCCTTGTGTGGTTATTCCCAATGGTTTCGATGAGGAAAACCACCCGACCAGTATTAGTTTTTTAGGAAACTTATACGATGAAGCGACCATATTATATGCAGCTAAAAAATATCAGGAAGTTGCCGGTTTTCACAAAAAAAGACCTGCTTATTTCTCGATCGAACAGTAGTTAAAAGTGCGTGTCCGACATATGATTTATTTTGCTAAAAAGGCTCTAAGAAACAAGGTCTAGCAGAGAGTTAATTTGGTTAATTGCATCTGTAATATGTATACCGGAGTTTAGTTTAATAAACCGGACACCATCTTTTTATTATTCCGTGTCTTTTATTGCTTGAAATTCAAAAGGAATTTCAAGCATTTCTTCGTATTCTTTCCCGGCATCGAGCATGTCATCGTCGATTTCCAGGTAATTCCATAGCACTTTCACCTTTTTACCTGCTTTAACTATTTTTTCAAGCATATAAAGTATTTCAAGTAACATGGTTGATGTTGCGGAATTGTAATAATCTAGTCGAATTTCGAAAATGGTTTCTTCGTTCGGGTTTTGGAGATATTCTTCCAGCCACATCAGTGCCGGATCAAAAAAGCGTTTGGCTTCTTCCGGAAACGATTTCCCGAAGATCATAAATTTATTATTCTGTTTATCGAAATTGATACCCGGCGATTCGTTTGATCCGGGCATAATTAATGGCTCCATATTCCTGATTTTACAACAAAGGTAACTTTAAATATCAAATTCTTCCACAGCATTAAAAACAAATGGAACTTTTACCAGTTCGGAGTATTCTTCTCCGGCATCAAACATATCGTCGTCAACTTCTAAATGATTCCATGCTACGGTAACTTTTTTGCCTTTCTTTAAAATAGTATCCAATAGATTTAATATTTCCAGAATAATTAAGGATGATGAAGAATTGAAATATTCCATTTTAAACTCAAACAGGGTTTCTTCATTTGGGTTATCAGCATATTGATTCATCCATGAAAACAATGGAGCATAAAAACTTCTGCTTTCTTCGGGGAATGATTTACCAGCAATTTCAAATTTTCCGGAGTTTTTGTCGAGAAAAATTTTAGGTGTTGCACTTGATGCTTCAATAATTAATGGTTCCATAGTGTATCTTAATCTTTTAAAAATGACTCAAGTTTGGTTAAAAACTGCTTTAATCGGATTGGTTTTAGGATATAATCATCGCAACCCACTTCTGCTGCTTTCTCTCTGGCATCTTCAATATTAAGAGCAGTTTGTGCAATAATGGGTATATTGGGTTTAAACTCTTTAATTCGCCGGGTCGATTCAAAGCCATCCAGTTTAGGCATATTAATGTCCATTAACACCAGATCTATTTGTTCGTTATCGCGACATACCTGAATGGCTTCTTCACCATCTTTAGCCCTTAAAATCTGAACGTTTGTAGGTTTCAGGGCTTCTACCAAAAAGATGTAGTTCATTTCGGTATCTTCAGCAATTAAAATCACCTTATTGCCCCAGTCGTATGTATCTTTCTTATTAATAACCTTTTCTGCAACTTCCAGTTTTATACCGATTACCAAAATATCGTCTAACTGAATGTTGTTGCCTCGCCACGACTCAAATTCCTTATCCAACAATTTGTGCTGAACCTCCATGGGTTCTTTATGAATTTTTAGTAAAAACTCCTGGAAGTTCCGCGACATGTATTTGCGGTTTTTTAAACCACCGATCTGATCCACAAATCCATCAGAGAAAAGATAGATGATATCATTTTCCTCGATGTCAATTTCGTGATTTGTAAATGATTTATCCTTGTTGGGGTGTATGCTCACAGGCATCCGGTCTCCTTTTAGTATTTGGAGTTCATTATTCTTTATGATATATAGTGGATTGTGAGCACCCGAGAATTGTAGTTTCTTATTTTTAGAGTCGATGATACATAAACTCATATCAATCCCGTCTTTTGATTCATTATCATATTGCGATTGATGTAAAGAATCTATAATATAATTTCGTAATTGGTTTAATATTTCATTAGCCTGTAAGGAATAAACGTGTTTATTTTCAATGATTTTGTTGACAATTTCGTTTAAAAATGCGGTTCCGAGCATGCTCATAAATGCTCCCGGTACGCCGTGTCCGGTGCAATCGGCAGCCGTAATAATAATTTTATCATCTTTATTCATCATCCAGTAGAAATCGCCACTTACGATGTCTCTTGGTTTAAAGTAAATAAAATGTTCGGGTAAATTCCTTTTAATAAATCCGGCAGGGGGTAGTAAGGCCGTTTGTATCCGTTTAGCATATTCGATGCTATCGGTTATATCTTTCTTTTGCTGATTAGCCAGATCGCGTTGTTTCTCAATTTCTTCTTTTTGTGCTATAATCTGGACATTCTGTTCCCCCAGCTTCTGGTTGGCTTTTTTCTTTTCTTTAAACTGCCTGAATATTAATATAGAGAATATAAGAATAACAACAAAAATGAATGTAATCCCATAGCGAATAATTTTTTCATTCTTCAGTTCAGCTTCTTTTTCACGGATAGCCAGCTCTTTAACTTCCAGCTCAAGTTCCTGTTGTTTCGATAGTTTCTTCGATGCTTCTAATGTTTGCTGTGTTTCTTCGAGCTGATCCGATTTTTCAGTTAAAGCTTGCTGGGTTCGTGTTTTTTCTGTTTGAGCTTTTTGCACCTCCTGCTTACTTCGTTCTTCTATTTCCTTAATCTGCTCAGCCTTAATGTGTTTATCAACGGAAGCAAACAGTTCAAAATATTTCATCGTGTTTTCCGAGTCGCCCAACAGCTCGTAGTTTTCGGCCAACATACCGTAGCAGGTGCGTATTAGCTTTAAATTACTTAATTCTTGTGCAATTTCAAGCGCTTCGGTTAATGATACAATGGCTTCGGCATATTTTGCAAGATTTTTTAAAGCACTTGCTTTGTTTATTAAACCTGAATAAATACCTTCTTTCTGATTCAGTTCGCGGGCAACATCTAACCCTTGGTTGAAATTGGAAAGCGCTTTGGTGTAATTTTCCTGATCGGAATAGATAAGGCCAATGTTGTAATAAATTGACTTTATACCATTTTTATTATTATTGGCCTGATTGATTTTTAGGGATTGCGAAAAATTCTCAATGGCTTTATTATAAACTCCATTATCCCAATACAAGTAAGCTATTTTATTCAGGTAATTAGCCTGCTGAATAGTGTTATTGGTATTTTTATGTTTTTCAAGTTCCGATTGATAGGTATTGATCTGATCCAGCACATCTTGGTCCAGATCTTGTGCCGAAACAAATCCAACAAGAAGCAATAAGAAATATGTCAGACAAATTTGTTTGATCATACCATGATCCTTTTTACCAATTATTCAATATAAAATTCGATGTTTGTTTCGCTCTGGTTTCCTAATTTGTCTACCGATGTAACATCGATAGAATATACTTTGTCTTTTAGAAATCCGGTTATTAAGCTGGTATATGGTTTTTGTGCAGCACCATTTACCGAATAATAAATTTTATCGAAACCAACGAGTGAGTCGGTTGATGATAAGAAAAGCACCACATGGTTGGGATACACATCGTAGCTTTTATCATCTTTCTGTATGGTTTTGGTTGATAAAATACTAAAACGATGAAAGATTTCCGGGCCCGTGTTATCTTCAACGCAGGTAAAGCTTTCTGTGCTGCTGTTATCTACATTGTCGTATGCAGAATAAGTAATTTGATGCGGCCCTTCGTTTCCGATACTAAAGGCAGATGTGTATTCCGTTACAGGATTGTTATCAATGCTGTATTCCATGCGTTTGTAACCAGCACCATCATCCTTTGCTGCCAAACGGATTTTGGTTTTTGAAGTGATATAAGCAGTATCTTTTGAAACAAAATGAGCACCATCGAAAGAATGTCCTAATGCGGGCCCTGATAAATCTACATAGGAAATATTCGATTTATTAGTCATTATGGTGCTAATGGACTGGTTGTTCACATTGTCTGTAACAAAAGCCTGAATTTTTAATTTACCTGATTTGGATAAATAGAAAGGTTTTGTGTACTCTAAAAACTCGCCGTCGTTAATGGAATATCTTATTTCTCTTACGCCGGCTTTGTTATCCATTGCAGTTAGCTTGATCATGCTTCTGCCCGAAGAATATTCGCGGCCGTTTGCAATGAAAGTATTTCCGATCAGCTCATCTACGATCATAGGTGCCGATTTATCCAGGTAGAAAGTATACTCACTGGTTGCTTCCGTATTATTCACATGGTCGATGGAATAATAGCTGATGGTATGCTCTCCTTCTGATAATCCTGAAATTACAATGGGCTTGGTATAATTATAAAAAGTTCCTCCATTAATGGAAAAAACGGTTTTTTGTATTTTGGAATTCTCGTCGTTTGCTTCTAACACTATTTTTGATCGGGGTGAGATAATCTGATTGTATAAGTCCGTATCGATGCTCAGCTTTGTAACCGGCTTTGTTTTATCAATGGCAATCTGAATACTTTTGGCTTCTTCGGCATTGCCCACATGATCAACCGAATAATACTTAATGGTATAAACAATCTCCTGGTCAAGCATTTCGGTTCCATTCAGCTTTTTATAAGGGGCTCCGTTAATGGAATAATAGCTTGCTTCAACACCTGAGGTAGCATCATTTGCATTAAAAACCACCTGCATGTTTTCGCCAAAATAATAGATGTTATCTTTTTTATGATATTTTTTCTTCTCAAAGGAAAAGCTGGTTACCGGAGACCTGCTGTCGGAGTACATTTCGTAAATAATGTCTTCCAAAGGATAAATCACTTTTTTAGTGACCGTATCCACTTTCGATGGCGAACGGAAGGTGTTGTAACCCTCGGTATCCAGATACATCGGATTGGCATATCCTTTTGAATCCTCTGCCGGATTTAATAAATACGTTTTTGCATCATCATCGGGTGAGGTGGCAATCCGGAAATATAAGGGTAAATCCTTATTTACATATAATTTACCTTCGGGTGATTGATAAACTTTCTTGTCGTGTTTTAATGGTTCTTGTCCTTGAAGGGATGGTGAGATAAAAAGTATCAGCGAAAAGATACCGGGTAGCAGTTTATTCATTTTCATGGTATTTGTTTTTACTTTAAGCAATTCTATAGTTTATACGGTAATTATAAAAAAGGTTGTATAAATATAAAAATAAAACAAGGATGACACAAGCCAATTTGTTACTGTAATTTT
>CAYVEW010000149.1:0-6848 GCA_964450375.1 uncultured Bacteroidales bacterium | reverse complement strand
GCTTGTTGCCTGTGGGCCCACCTGGGCTCGAACCAGGGACCCCCTGATTATGAGTCAGGTGCTCTAACCAGCTGAGCTATGGGCCCGATTTGTCTTATCAACAAATTTCGGAGTGCAATATTAACGAAATGTTCTTAATTACGCAATACTTTTTTAAAAAATCTGCGTTTCTTATTCAATCTCTTATAAACTTGAAACTATCCCAAGAAACCTAAAGTCTTTATTTGAATTGTAATGGTCTACTACTAATTTACCCACAATAATTTAAAGAATCCCCAAAAAATCTGCAAAAAATCATTGTGCAATAAATTAAATTACATTTAATTTGTGAAATAATACTTAATCGAAGTGCTATGAACCGAATGGGCGAACGGATAAAGAAAAGAAGAGAAAGCCTAAACATGAATACCAGCGATTTAGCCAATGCAATTGGTGTAAGTTCGAGCTTAATCTCACAAATTGAACGTACCAAAGCCTATCCTTCAATTTTAACCTTAAAAAAAATAGCTGTTGCGCTTCAAACTACAGTCGGAGAACTAATTGGCGAATTTGAGACTTTAATTACCAAACCCTTGATGAAAGTAAAGGACAGAAAATTTGTTAAGAAAAACGATAAAGGTGCCAGCATGTATCTTTTATCGCACCACGATCCAAACAAATTCATGGACACTTTTCTTATTGATTTTAAAATGAACGCCGATTCTTCGAATATAATGACCACCATTCATCCCTGCCAGGAGTTTTGCTATGTGGTTAAAGGACGTTTTAAAACCATCATCAATACCAAAGAGTACGTGCTTGAACCCGGCGATAGTTTCTATTTTAATTCGAACCAGTATCATCTGTTTACAAACATTGATGCTGATAATTCACAACTTTTATGGATAGTAAATCAAACTAATATTTAGTTTTTTTTACCCACCAGATTAACAAATACTTAATAATATAAACCACACTTAATAATGGAGAGTCGAAAATAACGATAACAGCCTGCTAAATAATAACAGGCTTTGGTTTAAGAAAAAGAAAAGACAATAAACAAATGAATAATTTATAAGGATTTAACTTAAAAAATTGTATAAAAATTAACACGAATAGATTATGTTTCTAAGAACTGATTTAACAATGAACGATCAACACTCTTTTTTTGATAATTATATTGATAATATGATCAATAATTACAAATACTCAATTGAGACAAAGGAGATTATCGAAAAAGAGAATTTATTGCCGGTTGGACTGCTTAAAAGATTACATTTTAATTATTCTAACTACTCAGGAATTGTTCGAGATAGTGAAATAATTTTTACCGGCAAAAAACACTATGCCGGATTAAAAGGATTCAGAGAAATTGTATCAATCCTTGAAGAAAAAGGTATCCACATAGGCCATATTGAAGAAAGGGAGCTTTTTATTAAAATTTATCGTTTCCTTGCCACGAAACATGTATTAAATTCCATTGACTGGAATGATTTTAAAGATGATTCATTATTTCAGTTGGTTTTTCCTCAACCGGGAATGATCAAAAAAGAATTCGTTAAAAAATACATGGCAACAAGCTCCGAAGATGAAAAAGAATCATTAATCGACGGATACATCCGGCAGAATACAAACCCTCACGATGGTAATCAAAAACTAAACAAACCCTGGTACGAGGATGAAGATAAAAATTTAGTTATTCTGGATGGTAGCCAGCATAAATATCCTCAGTGCCAGTTAATATTTGATAAAACTACCCAAAGCTGCTTTGCATTTTGTACGTATTGTTTCCGACATGCACAAGTGCGAGGCGATGAAGATATGTTTAGTCAGGACGAAATACCTCCCATTGTTGAATACGTTAAACAACACAAAGAAATAACCGATGTACTTATTACAGGTGGCGATGGCGGATATATAACTTACGAACGATTAGCTGCCTACACGCTTCCGTTTATTGAAAATCCTGATTTAGCACATGTACGAACTCTGCGGATTGGTTCCAGGGCATTAACATTTCATCCCGAGTTAATTCTCACCGAAGAATATACTAAAACACTTAAGCTTTTTAAACAGTTAACTGACAATGGAATACAGGTTGCCTGGATGTCGCATTTTTCTACTCCGAGAGAAGTTCTTAATCCGGCATCAATTGCAGCAGTCCGAAGGTTAAAGTTATATGGAGTTACGGTTAAAAGCCAAAGCCCCATTATGAATCATATCAGTTTATTTACTGATGAAAATGGCAAAGTGGATGTGGATAAATCAGCTCAAAACTGGATTGATCTCGGAAATGTTTTTGCGATGTTAGGTATCGGCTTCCACTCAATGTACTGTGCGCGTCCAACAGGCGAACATCATTACTTTACGGTTCCTATTTCTGAAATAAATAAGGTCTTTAGCAAAGTTTACCGATCATTACCATCAATCAGCAGGCCGTCGAGATACATTACAATGACTTCCTCAGCCGGAAAAACTTCCATACTTGGTGTAACAGAAATCAATGGCGAAAAAGTATTTGCCCTAAAATTTAACGAATCCAGAAATATGGAATGGATGGATAAAGTGTTTTTGGCGAAATACGACGAAGTTGAAAATACAGTTGAGAATCTAAAACCATTTGAAGGCGAAAAATACTTTTTTGAAGATGAGCTGATTGAAATCGAAAATTACAAGAAAGAAACGCTTGCAAAAAAACTGAACATAAAATGATAAATAAGATTATAAAATCACCCGCAGAAGCTGTTGCCGATGTTTTCGACGGAGCAACAATCATGATCAGTGGTTTTGGCGAAGCTGGCAGCCCAATTGAGCTGATTCATGCACTAATCGATCAGGGGGCAAAAAACCTGACTATTATTAGCAATAATACTGGTAGTGGAAATGTTGGACTGGCAGCTTTAATAGAACATAAACGTGTTAAAAAAATGATTTGCTCTTTTCCACGCACAGCCAATTCAACGGTTTTTCCGGAGTTATATGCGAAAGGCGAAATAGAGCTGGAACTGGTACCGCAAGGAACATTAGCTGAACGAATAAGAGCAGGAGGTGCCGGAATACCCGCTTTTTACACACCAACTTCTGTGAATACTCCACTAGCCGAAGGAAAGGAATGCCGTGAGTTTAATGGTGTTACTTACGTGATGGAATATGGAATTAAAGCAGACTTTTCACTGGTTAAATGCGAAGCTGCCGACCGGTATGGTAATTTAATTTATAACAAAACAGCCCGGAATTTTGGTCCGGTTATGTGCACAGCTGCAGAAACAACTATTGTTCAGGCAAAAAAACTGGTTGAACTTGGAGATATAGATCCGGAATGTGTAGTTACGCCAGGTATATTCGTAAAAAGAGTTGTTGAAGTAAGCAATCCGGCAGATGAATCAAAATTAGTTGCTGAAAACAGGAGGTACCCATGGTAGAAAAAGAAATAAAAAAAGGATGGAACAGGAATGAAATGGCGCAAAAAGTTGCACTGGATATTCCCGATGGCGCTTATGTAAACCTTGGAATTGGTATTCCGGAGTTGGTTGCCGATTATGTTCCGGAAGGCCGCGAAGTAATCTATCATACCGAAAACGGATTGCTTGGAATGGGGCCCGTGCCCGAAGCCGGGAACGAAGACCCTGAATTAATCAATGCTGGCAAGAAAAATGTAACTGCCATTAAAGGGGCCAGTTTCTTTCATCATGCCGATAGTTTTACCATGATCCGGGGTAAGCATATAGATATTTGTGTGCTTGGTGCTTTCGAAGTATCGGAAAAGGGCGACCTGGCAAACTGGTCGACTGGCGAACCCGGTGCTGTACCCGCAGTAGGCGGAGCTATGGATCTGGTTGCCGGTGTTAAGAATATTCTGGTAATAACCCAACATACCACCAAAAGCGGCGAGCCAAAAATTGTTGAAGACTGCAAATATCCTTTAACAGGAAAAGCTGTTGTTAAAAGGATTTATACCAATCTTGCGATAATGGATGTTACCGAATCTGGCCTGATTGTAAAGGAATTAGCTCCGGGAATCAGTTTAGAATATGTGCAGGAAAGAACAGCTGCCAAACTAAAAATGTAGTAAACTTAATTCATCATTTTTATGAGTAATACAAATTCTCAAATCAAACGCACAAACCAGGAAATATATAATCAGGCGGTTAATATTATCCCAGGTGGCGTTAGTCGAAATACGGTTTTCCATAAACCTTTTCCACATTATGCCGGCCAGGCAAAAGGGTGTTATGTAACAGATATTGATGGAGTTAGCCGCATAGATTTTGCAAACAATATGGCTGCTTTAATTCATGGGCATGCTTTTGACCCAATCGTTGAAGGAGTAACCGAACAGATCAGAAAAGGAACTGCCTATACCCTTGCAACGGAAGCAGAAGTAAATTTTGCCCAACTGCTTACCGACCGTGTTGCCGGTTTTGAAAAGATCCGTTTTGTAAACTCCGGAACCGAAGCAGTAATGGCCATGATCAAAGCTTCACGTGCTTTTACAGGCAAACCAAAAATTGCAAAAGCCGAAGGTGCATATCATGGAACATACGATTTTGCGGAAGTAAGTCAGGTTGCCAATCCTACGAACTGGGGAGATATTAATAATCCCAATAGTGTACCGCTGGCTACAGGCACTCCGCAAGGTGTTTTAAATGATGTGATCATCTTTCCGTATAATGATATTGAAAGAACATTAGCCATATTAAATCAGCATAAAGATGAAATAGCCTGTGTTTTGATTGATCCGGTTCCACACCGGGTTGGTTTACTGCAGGGAACAAACGAGTTTATCGAAGCGATTTATAAATGGACCCGCGAAAACGAATCCTTAATGGTATTCGACGAAGTAGTTACCTTTCGGGTGAACTACGAAGGAGCTCAGCAAAAATATAAGCTTAAACCCGACATTACGGCTTTGGGTAAAATCATTGGCGGAGGATTTCCGGTAGGTGCTTTTGCAGGGCGCTCAGACGTAATGAAAGTCTTGGATCCGCGCGAAAGCAAAGTCTTGTTCCCACATTCAGGTACCTTCTCAGCAAATCCTGTAACCATGACAGCAGGCCGAATTGCAATGGAATATTTTGATCAGGAAGCAGTTTTAAAACTGAATACTTTAACACAAAAAGCCATTGATCAGATTAATCAAGCTATTCAAATTGCTGATGTTCCTGTATCTGTTACCGGAGCAGGTTCTATGTTCAGGTTACATATGAAACCTACACCGCCAACAACCTATCGTGAAGCCTATCAACCCAAAGAAATTACAAGCTTAATCGGCGAAATGCTCGATTATTTATTTTACGAAGAAAAAATAATGATGATCAATACGATGGCTTGCATGTTTTCTACTGTGATGACACAAAAAGAAATTGATGTGTTATCTAATGCTTTGCTGAATATGTTTAAACGATTTAAACCACAACTGAACGAGCTACAAAAACGATAAAATTATGAAAGCAGTATATATATGTGATGCAGTGCGAACACCCGTTGGAAAATATGGTGGTTCTCTTTCTCAGGTAAGGCCGGATGATTTGGCTGCTCTGGTTTTAAAAGAAATTTTAAAACGGAACCCGGGTATTGATCCATCTGCCATTGACGATGTTTTTATGGGATGTGCTAATCAGGCAGGAGAAGATAATAGAAACATTGCACGGATGTCTCTTTTAATTGCAGGATACGATGCTCAGGTTCCCGGGGCTACCATAAACCGGCTGTGTGGTTCGGGTATGGATGCCATTGGAACAGCCGCCAGAGCAATTAGATCAGGAGAAGCGGAGCTTATCATTGCCGGTGGAGTAGAAAGCATGTCGCGTGCTCCTTTCGTAATGGGTAAAGCAAATTCTGCTTTTTCGAGAAATCAGGAAATTTACGATACTACAATTGGATGGCGGTTTATCAACAAAGAGCTCGACAAAATATATGGTACAGAATCGATGATGCAAACCGCTGAGAATATAGCCACAGATTTTAATATCAGTCGCGAAGACCAGGATAAATTTGCCTTGTGGAGCCAGGAAAAAGCAAAAATTGCCCAGGAGAATGGCTATTTGGCCGAAGAAATAGTGCCTGTTGTTATTCCGCAACGCAAAACAGATCCTCTAAGCGTTGATTGCGACGAACATCCACGATTAACATCTCTGGAAAAGCTTGCAAGTTTGAAACCAGTGCTGGGAGGAACGGTAACAGCCGGCAATGCATCGGGTGTAAATGACGGTGCTGCAGCCCTGATTATAGCATCGGAAGAAGCTGTTAAGAAATACAAGTTAACACCTAAGGCAAAAATTTTAGGCATGAAAACTGCCGGAGTACTTCCCCGAATAATGGGAATGGGACCTGTTCCAGCAACAACTAAACTGCTTAAGCACACAGGTTTAAGTTTAGATGATATGGATATTATTGAACTAAATGAAGCCTTTGCTGTACAAGCTTTAGGCTGTATCCGGGAATTGGGATTAAAGGATGATGACCCAAGAATCAATCCGCAAGGCGGAGCAATTGCTTTAGGTCATCCGTTGGGAATGAGCGGTGCCCGAATTGTAACATCGGCATTCTACCAATTGCAAAGAACCAATGCAAAAAGAGCACTATGCACCATGTGCATTGGCGTTGGGCAAGGTATTGCCATGGTAATTGAAAAAGTCTAATTATAGTTTTTACCACAGACTGGTTCTGGAAATAATATATTGTCCAGGCCATTAATACAAAAGTGAGGGTATCCAAAAATAAATGATTTCGCCACAAAGGCTTAAAGACACAAAAATTTCACTAAGAGCTAATTTACTGATAGCATTTGCTTTGTGATTCTTAGAGTCCCGATAGCTATCTGGATAGCGTCTTAGTGGCTAATTTAATAATTCATTGGTTTTTGGATA
>CAYVEW010000148.1:0-6874 GCA_964450375.1 uncultured Bacteroidales bacterium | reverse complement strand
TACAACGATAAAACACATGCTGCTTTAACTGATCGTGAGCACAAAGAAGATCGTACCATTATTTTGCGTCATGGTGAACCAATGATCTTTGGTAAAAACCGGGATAAAGGATTAATTCTGGATACCGAAAATCTTAAGCTAAAAGTTGTTGAATTAGGAGATAAGTATACTGAAAAGGATCTTTTAGTACACAACGCGGAAACTGTAAATCCAGGAATTCATCTGATGTTAGCAAACATGCAATATCCTGAATTTCCTGTTGCATTTGGAGTAATTCGTAAAGTAAAAGCTCAAACTTACGATAAAGCTGTTCAGGCACAGGTTGAAGATGTGAAATCAAAATCACCCATTAAGTGTGTAGATGATTTATTAAGAAGCGGTACTACCTGGGAAATCTAAAAGAAAACCATTAAATAAATTTTAAAGGGTAGCTGTAAAAGCTACCCTTTTTCATTACATAAATCATCATAATTTACAAGTAAATAAAGAGTTAAATATTTTCATCTGCTTTAAAAATCATATATATTTATAGGTAATAAACAGGTATTTATTATTAAACCTGAAATCCGTTCAATGGTGCGTTAATGTCTTATTTAACTTGTTAATCTCATGTCTGATCAATTAAACCCTTCAAACGAATTTAGTAGGCTTGCTGCCGAAAACAAAGAGCGAATAAAAGAGTTGGCTTGTATCAATGAAACAACAAAAATTATTAAGGAAGGAAAATCAGTTGAGGAAACGCTTCAAAAAATTACATTAAGATTACCCAAAGCCTGGCAGTATCCTGAATATGCAGTTGCCCGAATAGTATACGGTTTACTCGAATACCATAGTCCCGGGTTTAAAGAAACCGAATGGTCGCAGAAACAAACCTTTCAAACAATTGACGGAGAAGAAGGTACCATAGAGATCTTTTATACTAAGAAGTTCCCTACACTTTTCGAAGGGCCTTTTTTAAAGGAGGAAAGAGATCTTATCTTAAATCTATCTAACTTAATATTAGGGTTTTTAAATAGTATTAAGGCAAAAGAGATAATCTGGAAAAAGGATAAAAAGAAACAAGAAAAAAGAAAGAGTTCGCAAACATCGAAAGCTGCATTAAGCAGCAGACAATTATTACAAAAGTTTTTAAATAAGCATAATGCCGACAGAGATCTATTGCACGATTTAATGCCTTTTAAGGTAAAAGAGATTTTGCTGGTAGCTAATTTATACGATGCATACAGCATTGAAAAAGAAGGTCGTTTCTCAGATCATATCTTAGGCGAATATCACCAGTTAAATTTAACTTCGTTGCCAAGAGTAACAGGAGTTTCAACCGAAGATGAAGCATTAGAAGCGCTGGAAGAAAAACATTACGATTTAGTAATATTAATGATGGGGGTTGATAAAAAAACTCCTTTGGTAGTAGCCAACACCATAAAAAAGAAATACGCTTATATTCCTACTTTTCTTTTGCTAAATAATAACAGTGATTTAGCCGTTTTAGAAGAAAGAAAAATGGATCTTTCACATATTGATAAAATTTTTATCTGGAATGGAGATTCTAAGGTATTCTTTGCAATGGTTAAGTTAATAGAGGATAAAGTAAATGTGGAAAATGATACTAAGCTGGGATTAGTAAGAGTTATACTGCTGGTTGAAGACTCGGCGAGATATTATTCCAGGTATTTACCGATGCTCTATAAGATTATTATGGAGCAAACACAACGACTGATAGAGGATGTTAATACAGATGATTTATATAAAGTGCTTAAAATGCGTGCACGCCCAAAAATCTTATTAGCAAGCACTTACGAAGAAGCGATGGATGTTTTCGAAGATTATAAAGATTATTTTTTGTGTGTTATTTCTGATGTTTGTTTTCCAAAGGAAGGTAAGTTATTTGATGATGCCGGATTTGAATTTATCAAGTTTGTAAAAGATCAAGCATTGAACCTGCCAACTGTTTTACAATCGTCTAATCCGGATAATGCCGAAAAATCATACCAAATCAAATCGAACTTTATTAATAAAAACTCTGAAAGTTTATTACAAGATTTAAAAAGTTTTATTAATTACCATTTGGGCTTTGGCCATTTTGTGTATCGCGATAATCAGGGAAGACAAATAGCTGTTGCAAAATCAATGGTAGAATTTGAGTCGTACCTGAAAACCGTGCCCGACGATTCCCTAATATATCATGCAGTAAAGAATCAGTTTTCTTTGTGGTTAATGGCTAGAGGAGAAATACAGATTGCGAAAATAATTAACCCTTTAAAAATTACCGATTTTCAGGATCCTAAGCAGATGCGTGAGTTTTTGATCAATATATTAAAACTGTATCGTAATGAACAGGAAAAGGGTAAAATTGTAAATTTTAGTGAACAAGCAATACTTGAAGAAAATAACATTGTTAGTCTTGCCGCAGGTGCCCTGGGCGGAAAAGGACGCGGTTTGGCTTTTATTAATACCCTGATCTATAATTTCAAGTTTAAAGAACTTTTGCCATTAATTAATGTTCGAACACCACGAACAAGCATTGTGGGAACTGAAGAGTTTGATATTTTTATCGAAAGCAATCACCTACTGGAAGTTATTTATAACGAAGAAGATTACAACGAATTAAGAAAACGATTTATCGAAGCGGATCTATCGTATTCATTAAAGAAAAAACTAAAAGTTCTTATTCGTTTGATCACCAAACCACTGGCAATTCGTTCTTCTAGTTTGTTCGAAGACAGTATTACACAACCATTTTCAGGAATATTCGAAACGTATATACTACCTAATAATCATCCTGAATTTGAAGAACGATACCAACAGGCAATGAATGCCATCAAGTTGGTTTATGCATCGATTTATTCAAAAAATGCCAGAAATTACTTTAAAGCAATTGGACACAAAGTGGAAGAAGAGAAAATGGCCGTGGTTATTCAGGAGGTGGTAGGAAATAAGTTCGAAGATTATTATTATCCGCATATTAGTGGTACCGCGCAATCGCATAATTTTTACCCGGTTGCTCATATGGAACCCGACGAAGGATTTGCTGTATCGGCATTAGGGCTCGGACAGTATGTTGTTGAAGGCGAAAAAGCATTTCGTTTTTCTCCTTCGTATCCGAACCTGGAAATTGTTTCCACCAAGGATTTATACAAAAGCTCGCAGGTGCAATTTTATGCAGTAAATCTGGCAAAAGAAAACTTAGATTTACTGGAAGGCGAAGATGCCGGCTTAATAAAACTGGATATAAGCGAATCGGAAAAACATGGAACATTGAAACACCTGGCATCGGTATACGATCCCGAAAACGACACCGTTAGACCCGGGTTGGATTCCTATGGCCCACGTATCTTAAATTTTGCCAATATTTTAAAGTTTGAGTATATACCTTTAGCTAAAACAATTAATGTGATTCTTGATGTGGTTAAAGAAGCGCTGGGTTCACCTGTCGAAATTGAGTTTGCAGTGGATTTGAGTAAAGATAAAAACGGTTTAACATCATTTTATCTATTGCAAATAAAACCGCTGGTATGCAACGAAGAAGATTATACGGTGGATGTAAATCAGATCGATAGCGAAAATCTTGTTTTATATTCTGAAAAAACTATGGGAAATGGAAAGATTCAGAACATTAAAGATGTTATTTTTGTTATGCCTGATAGATTTAGTAATATGCATACCGTAGAAATGACCTATGAGATTGAACAGATGAATCAGAAAATGCAGGAAGAAGGTAAGCAGTATATTCTGATCGGCCCCGGAAGATGGGGTACCCGCGATAAATTCATTGGAATACCTGTAGCCTGGCCACAAATTTCCAATGCGAAAATTATTGTGGAAATGAGTCTGGATGATTTTGCTTTGGATGCTTCTCTGGGATCGCACTTTTTTCATAATGTAACATCCATGAATGTTGGGTATTTTTCTGTAAATCATAAATCCATTAAAGATACTATATCATGGGATATTTTAAATAAGCAAAACGTTGTAGAAGAAAAAAAATACTTTAAGCATGTAGCATTCGAAAAACCCTTAACTATTATTATGGATGGTAGAAAAAGGTTCTCGGCAATTACATGGGAAAATCATAAATAACGACATTGAAAAAATAGAATATGAGCTTTTATACCGATCAGCAGGATAACTTAAAAATTGATTTTAACGATACTTCCTTTAATTTGTTGATGCAACAGCGAATTCATAAAGTTTTACTTATTGCAAGTAATTATGATTCCTTTATGCTGGAAGAAGACGGCCGAATTGATGAACAGATTTTTAACGAATATGTATCATTAAATCTTCGTTATCCACCCATTTTTGTAATGGCGAATTCATCTGAAGAAGCCTATGAAGTTATGCAAAACGATAGCATCGACCTGGTAATATCCATGTTACGTATTGGCGACTCCGATACTTTTTCTTTTGCAAAAAAAATAAAAGATTTATATCCTAAAATTCCCATTGTAGTGCTAACAAACTTCTCCCGCGAAGTTTCGTTGAGATTAGAGAAAGAAGATTTGAGTGCCATCGATTACGTGTTTTGTTGGCTCGGTAATGCCGATATTTTACTTGCAATTATAAAGTTAATAGAGGATAGAAAAAATGTTGAATACGATGTAGATGTTGTCGGGGTACAAACCATTTTGTTGGTTGAAGACTCCATTCGTTACGTTTCTACTTATCTGCCAAATATTTATAAAATAATTTTTAAACAATCGAAAGAATACATGCGCGAAGCATTGAACGAACACCAAAAGATGCTTCGAATGCGCGGACGACCAAAAATACTGTTAGCAACCAATTTTGAGCAAGCAATGGAATTGTACGAAAAGTACAAATACAATATGCTTGGTATTATCTCGGATATAACTTACCCAAGAAAAGGATTAAAAGACAAATTGGCAGGTATCAAACTTTGCGAAAAGGTGAAGTCAGACGATGAGTTTATGCCACTTTTACTGCAATCATCCGATATGAACAATAAGAAATATGCCGATGAACTGGGAGTAGGGTTTATTCATAAATACTCGAAAACGCTTTCCATCGAGTTAAGGAATTATATAATTAAGCAGTTTGCATTCGGAGAGTTCATATTCCGCGATCCGGATACCATGAAAGAAATCGGAAGAGCTTCTGACTTACAATCACTTCAGCATTTAATTTTAACTATCCCGGATAAATCCCTGGAATACCATGCAGGACGAAACGACCTGTCGAAATGGCTAAATGCCCGTGCCGTATTTCCCATTGCACAGTTGTTTAAATACATTAAGATAAGCGATTTTCCCAACGTAAAAGATGTTCGTACTTATATCTACCGCGCGATTTCAAGTTATCGGATGAGTAAAGGCAGAGGTGTAATAGCCAAGTTCGATAAAAACAGTTTCGATGAATATCTTATATTTTCGAGAATAGGTGATGGTTCCATTGGTGGTAAAGCTCGTGGACTGGCATTTGTTAATTCCATTATTAAGAAAAACAGGATTTTCAACAAATTCCCGGGTATTATTATTACCATTCCGCGCACGGTGGTATTAAGTACCGATATTTTTGATGACTTTATGGAGGAAAACGATTTGTATAAAATCGGAATGTCTGAAAAAACAGATGAGGAAATCTTAAATCATTTTGTGCAGGCAAAGCTTCCAAGTCGCGTATATCAGGATTTATATGCATTTATTTCGGTGGTTAATAATCCCATTGCCATAAGGTCTTCTTCTAAGCTTGAAGATTCACATTATCAGCCGTTTGCTGGAATATACTCGACCTATATGATTCCTAAAACATCCAATAGCACACTCATGATCAAGATGCTCTCGGATGCCATTAAGTGTGTTTATGCATCGGTTTATTTTAAGGCCAGTAAAGCTTATATGGCTGCAACATCGAACGTAATCGATGAGGAAAAAATGGGAATTGTGTTGCAGGAAGTTTGTGGAAAACAGTTTGGTAATAAATTTTATCCCACCATTTCAGGTGTGGCCCGATCCATTAATTTTTATCCGATAGAACCCGAAAAGTCGGAAGAAGGAATAGCCAATATTGCTTATGGATTAGGAAAACAGATTGTTGATGGTGGTGTTTCGTTGCGTTTCTCACCAAAACATCCTAAAAAAATATTGCAGCTCTCATCACCAGAAATGGCACTTAGAGATTCTCAAAAAGAGTTTTATGCTTTGGATATGTGTCCTACCAAGTTTATTCCTTCAATCGACGATGGAGTAAATCTCATTAAATGCGAAATTAAAGATGCCGAAAAAGATTCATCCTTAAAGTTTGCTGCATCAACTTACGATTTCCAGAATCATGTAATGCGCGACGGTATTTTGTATGAGGGGAAACGTGTAATTACTTTTGCGAATGTATTAAAACACGATACTTTCCCTTTAGCTGATATTTTAAAAACTTTACTCGAAGTAGGGCAAAAAGAAATGAGTAATCCCATTGAAATTGAGTTTGCTGTCGACTTAAACGTAGAAAAAGGACAGCCTTACGTGTTCAACTTTTTACAAATTCGTCCTATAGTTGATAATGATCAGCAAAATGATTTTAACATGGATGAAATAAGTAAAGAAGAAACCATAATATATTGCGAATCGGCTCTGGGGAATGGAAAGATTGATGATATTTATGATTTTGTTTATGTTAAACCAGAATCCTTTAGTTCCCTGGATAGCAAAACAATAAGCGATGAAATAAGTAAAATTAATGATCGGTTTATAAAAGAAAAAAGGAACTATGTTCTGGTTGGCCCTGGCAGATGGGGATCCAGCGATCCCAGTTTGGGAATTCCGGTTAAATGGGCGCATATCTCGCAAGCTCGTTTAATAGTGGAATCGGGACTTGAGAATTTTCGAATTGATCCAAGCCAGGGCACACACTTTTTCCAAAA
>CAYVEW010000147.1:0-7115 GCA_964450375.1 uncultured Bacteroidales bacterium | reverse complement strand
ATCGTTTTTTAATTTGATCTTTTTTTAGCAATTCGGCATGCCATGGGTGCAAGCCCGAAGTAAAAAAAATCTTATCGCTCACGGGAGCGATAAGATCATCTTGTAAAAATAAGCTTTGTATAACTATTTCCTGATCAGCCGGCATTTGCTGATGTGCATGAAAATTTAGAAAATGATCATCAGGAAAAGTCATTGTATATTGTTTGGAATTATTCTCTTTTGATATGATCAATACCAGCCTGAATTCGTTTTAAGGTTTCTTCCTTTCCGATCATCTCTGCAATTTCTAAAACACCGGGTCCAATTCCTGCGCCCACAAGGGTTAATCTTAAGGGATTCATTACCTGTCCCATGCCAAAATCTTTCCCTTCCAAAAATTCTTGTATGGTTTTATCCAGCGAATCGTGATCAAAGTTTTCGATCAATTCCAATTGCTTTTTAAGATCCGAAAGAATTCCAGGAGTGTTGTCTTTCCAACGTTTCTTTACAACCTTATTATCATATTCGGTTGGTGCCTGAAAAAAGAACCAGGATTGTTCCCAAAAATCAGAAACAAAATCGGCACGTTCCTTAATTAAAGAAACTACTTTTATTACATAGCTGTCTTCGGATTTTATACCTTTTTGAAGTAATTCTTTTTGGAATAACCTACCCAGTTTCTCGTTCGACTCGCGAACCAAATATTGATGATTAAACCACTTTGCTTTTTCCGGATCGAAACGAGCACCAGCTTTATGCACCTTTTTTAAATCAAACGAAAAGGTTAAATCATGCATGTTAATTAATTCCTGATCGGTTCCGGGATTCCATCCCAATAAGGCTAGCATATTTACAAAAGCTTCAGGAAAATACCCATCTTCGCGATAACCGCGAGACACGTCCCCTGTTTTCGGATCGACCCATTCCAGCGGAAAAACAGGAAAGCCTAAAGCATCGCCATCGCGTTTACTTAATTTCCCTTTACCACTTGGTTTAAGTAATAAGGGCAAATGAGCAAATTCAGGCATGGTTTTTTCCCATTCAAAAGCCCGGTATAACATCACATGTAAAGGAAGTGATGGCAACCACTCTTCGCCACGAATTACATGTGAAATTTTCATTAAATGATCGTCGACCACATTTGCCAGGTGATAGGTTGGCATTCCATCGGATTTAAAAAGTACCTTATCATCCAACTGATTGGTATTCACTTTTACTGTTTCGCGTATTATATCTTCCACAACAACTTCTTCGTTGTCTGGCATTTTAAAACGAATTACGTATGGAGCTCCTGATTTAATAAGCTTTTCAGTTTCTTCTTCAGAAATAGTAAGAGAATTTTTCATGCTGCCACGCGTAATGGCATTGTATTGCTGTACGCTGCTTTTCTCTTCCTTGAGCCGTTCGCGCATTTCATCCAACTCTTCAGCTGTGTCGAAAGCATAGTATGCATTATCCGTTTCGATTAAACGCTCGGCAAACTCCTTGTATATTTCTTTTCGATCCGATTGCCTGTAAGGGCCGTAGGGGCCACCTTCTTCAACTCCTTCGTCAATTTCAATCCCACTCCACTTTAGTGCTTCAATAATATAATCTTCGGCACCAGGAACATATCTTGTTTGGTCTGTATCTTCGATACGCAAGATAAAAGCTCCTCTGTTGCGTTTAGCAAACAAATAATTGAACAGAGCCGTGCGAACACCACCCATGTGCAAAGGGCCAGTAGGGCTTGGTGCAAATCGTACTCTTACTTTTCTGTTATCCATTTTAATTGTTTTTATTCCCAGTTTAAAATCACTTTTCCACAATTTCCTTCATCCATAATTTGGAATCCTTTTTCAAACTCATCGATTGGGAACTGATGAGTAATCATAGGACTTAGATCAAGGCCGGAGTGTAACATTTGCTCCATTTGGTACCAGGTTTCGAACATTTCGCGTCCGTAAATTCCTTTTAATGTTAATCCTTTAAAGATTACTTTATCCCAGTTAATTCCGGTTTTTGGTGGTAAGATGCCTAGCAGCGATATTTTTCCAGAGTTATACATATGGTCCAACATATCATTAAATGCATGTGGAGATCCCGAACATTCCAGGCCAATATCAAATCCAATCATTCCCAGGTCTTTAATAACATCATCTAAATTTTCTTTTAAAGGATTAATTACCCGGGTTGCTCCCATTTTTTTTGCCAACTCAATTCTGTATTCGTTGGTCTCGGTTGCCACTACATATCGAGCTCCTGCAAATTTAGCGATAGCTACACACATACTTCCAATTAAACCTGCTCCTGTAACCAGCACATCTTCACCAATGAGCGACCACGACAAGGCTGTGTGAGCAGCATTTCCAAAAGGGTCCATAATGGCCAGCATTTCATCAGGAATTGCATCATTCATTTTCATTACATTGGACGCAGGAACCACCACATACTCTGCAAATGAGCCATTTCGGTTTACACCAATTCCAACTGTATTTTCGCATATATGCTGACGGCCACGACGACAGTTACGGCAATGCCCGCAAGCAATATGGCCCTCGCCGGTAACACGCTCGCCAATTTCGAAACCACTTACACCTGCTCCCATTTCTGCCACTGTTCCTACATATTCGTGTCCAACGGTCATTGGAGTTTTTATGGTATTTTGCGACCATTCGTCCCAACGATATATGTGCAAATCCGTTCCACAAATTGCCGATTTCTTAACTTTTATCAGTATATCATTTACCCCGACTTTTGGAATTTCTACTTCTTCCATCCACAAACCACGCTCTGGTTTAGATTTCACAAGGGCTTTCATTTTATTTGCCATAGTTTTAATACTAATTTATGTTTTAACTGTTTTAGCAAAAATAAGTCATAATTAGATCATTCGAAAATGTGAGTTGCATTTATTAAATGTTATAAAACAAAATTCTGATTTATGAATTCATCATAAAGTTTAGTAATTTTCAATTCTCAAATAAAAACTATAAGAATGAAAAAAATACTTATAATAGGAGCATCCGGACAAATAGGTTCCGACTTAACCCTGGAGTTGCGAAATCGGTTTGGAGCAGAGAATGTAATTGCTTCCGATATAAAAAATGCGACCTTGGAAATTATGCAAGGCGGGCCATTTGAGATCTTAGATGTAATGGAAAAAAAGAAAATCTCGCAAGTGATCGATAAATATGAAATCACCGAGATTTATCATTTGGCAGCTATTTTATCGGGTAATGCAGAAAAAAATCCTAAATGGGCCTGGGACATCAATATGGAAAGCCTGTTTAATGTGCTGGATCTGGCGCGCGAAAAAAAGATTCAGAAAATATTCTGGCCTAGTTCTATGGGCGCTTTCGGCCCAAGCACTCCAACGAAGAATACGCCACAACTGACTATTATGGAACCATCGACCGTATATGGAATAAGTAAGCTGGCCGGTGAACGCTGGTGCGAATATTATCATCAGAAATATGGTTTAGACATAAGGAGCTTAAGATACCCCGGATTAATCAGCTGGAAAACAGAAGCGGGTGGTGGCACAACCGATTATGCAGTTGAAATATTTTATGCTGCATTGAGCTGCGGTAAATATGAATGTTTCCTTTCCGAAGATATTGCTTTACCTATGATGTATATGGATGATGCGGTTAAAGCAACCATTATGCTTATGGAAGCTCCGGCGGAAAAAATAAAAGTCCGTTCGAGTTATAATTTGGGTGGAATTAGTTTTACACCTAAAGAGATTACCGAGGAAATAAAGAAATACATTCCTGAACTTTCTGTAAGCTACAAACCAGATTTTAGACAAGCTATTGCCGAATCGTGGCCGCGAAGCATTAGCGATGAAGCTGCTCAAAATGACTGGGGTTGGAAACATGAATTTGATTTGTCGAAAATGACCCGGGTGATGATTGATAATATCCGGAAAAAACTTCAAGATACTTAATTAAAAATCCCGGAAATTTCCGGGATTTTTTTTTGAGTTTTAAAATAACTCACAAATTTAAAATATTAGAAATACTAACGGCAAACTTTTTATCCGCATTTTGAATGTCCGCAATCCTGACAAATCAAACAACCTTCCTGGTATACAACACTTTCTGAGCTACATTCGCTACATTTTGTTCCTGATTTTGGCTTTGTTCCATCAGGGATGTATTTTTTTAATGCACGCTCTACGCCATTTTTCCATGTGTTAATGGTATCACTATCTAATCGTAAAGATTGAACCAGGTTTACTACATCTGGAATTGGCATACCATGACGCAACACTCCGGAGATTAACTTTGCATAATTCCAAAATTCTTTTTTAAACATATGCGATAAACCACCCATTGTATTTTCGTAGCCATATTTATCGATGTATTGGAAATCGTAACGGCTGTTTCCTTCTTTATCCTTTACTTTAATAATTTTTCCTTTTTGTATGGATTTTGGGATAGGGAACATTTCTTCGTCGGCTAATCCGGTAAATATTTCATAAGGCCTGTCGTCTTTTATTCCCACAAAAGCAATCCACTTTTCATCGCTATTGTTAAAACGAATAATTTCTGCTTTTAACGATTTTGGTCGTTTATGAAAATCCGATAAATCGGCTTTCGTATCTTTTTTGTTAGATACTAATACCCCCGAACGAGAACCTTCTCTATAAACGGTAACACCCTTACATCCGCTTTCCCAGGCTGTTACATATAACTGGCCTACCAATTCTTCGGTTGCATTTTCGGGTAAATTTATTGTAACACTAATCGAATGATCGACCCATTTCTGGATTCGTCCCTGCATTTTCACTTTACTTACCCAATCTACGTCGTTTGAAGTTGCTTTATGATATGGTGACTTTTCAATAATAGCATTTACTTCTTCATCCGACATGGTTTTTACGTTATCAGCATCAAAACCATTTACGCTCATCCAATCGACGAATTTATGATGAAATACATTGTATTCTTCCCATGAATCTCCCACTTCGTCGATAAACGAAACAGTTGTTTCAGGATCGTTTGGATTTACTTTGCGTCGGCGCTTATATACTGGCATAAATACAGGTTCGATACCAGATGTGGTTTGTGTCATTAAACTGGTTGTACCTGTAGGTGCTATAGTTAATAAGGCAATATTTCTTCTGCCATATTGAACCATGTCAGCATATAATTGCTCATCCTGCTCTTTTAATCGCAAGATAAATGGATTGTTGCGTTCTTTTTGAGCATCATAAATTTCAAATGCACCACGTTCTTTAGCCATACTAACAGATGAGCGATAAGCTGCCAATGCAACTGTTTTATGTACTTCTTCAGAAAAATCAACAGCGATTTCGCTTCCATATCTTAACCCCAAGGCTGCCAGCATATCTCCTTCGGCTGTAATTCCCACACCTGTTCTGCGTCCTTCAACTGCTTTTTTACGAATATTTCTCCATAGTTTATCCTCTACCATTTTTACTTCATAATCCTCCGGGTCTGCTCCTATCTTAGCTAAGATTGCATCAATTTTTTCTAATTCCAGATCAATAATATCATCCATTATTCGTTGAGCGTACCCTACATGTTCTTTAAATAGCTCAAAGTTAAATTTGGCTTCAGGAGTAAACGGATTTTCTACATAACTAAATAAGTTAACCGCCAATAACCTGCAGCTATCATAAGGACACAATGGTATTTCGCCACACGGATTGGTAGAAACAGTTTTATATCCTAAATCTGCATAACAATCAGGAACCGACTCCTTAATAATGGTATCCCAGAATAAGATACCGGGCTCAGCCGATTTCCATGCATTATGTACAATTTTTTTCCATATTTTACCTGCATCAACAGTTTGTTGAAAAGTAGGTTTATCTGATTCGACAGGGTATTGTTGAGTATATGGCTTATTGCTAACAATAGATTTCATAAAGTCGTCGTCGATACGAACCGAAACATTTGCTCCTGTTACCTTGCCAGCTTCCAGTTTCGCGTCAATAAATTTCTCTGCATCGGGATGCTTGCTCGATATGCTTAACATGAGTGCTCCGCGTCGACCATCCTGTGCAACCTCACGAGTCGAGTTAGAGTATCGTTCCATAAACGGAACCACACCTGTTGAAGTTAATGCGCTATTTAACACCGGGCTTCCTTGCGGGCGAACATGTGATAAATCATGTCCAACTCCTCCACGGCGTTTCATTAATTGAACCTGCTCCTGATCAATTTTCATGATACCACCATAAGAGTCGGCCGGATTCTTATGTCCAATTACAAAACAATTCGACAAAGAAGCAATCTGATATTTATTACCTATTCCCGACATTGGCCCACCTTGTGGTATAATGTATTTAAACTCTTTTAGTAATCCATACACTTGCTCTTCGCTCATTGGGTTTGGATACCGGTTTTCGATTCGGGCAATTTCCTTCGCTAATCTTCTGTGCATTTCGTCTGGATTTTTTTCAAATAAATTTCCATACGAATCTTTTAATGCATATTTATTAGCCCACACACGAGCAGCCAGTTCGTCGCCTCTAAAATATTCTTTCGAACTTTTTAGGGCTTCATCAAAAGTATACGTCTTCTGTTTTGTTTTTTCTTGCGAAACATCGCTTAATTTTCCATCTGTTGCCATTCCTTTTACATACATATTTAAGCAGGTTTTATAGTATTTTTATGATTTTCCGATTGTGTTCTAAAACATTTTTTAGAAAAGGTATTGCTAAATTACTCATACTAATTTCTTGGCACAAGAGGTAAACCTTCGTATTTTTCAACATTTTACCGGAGTTATTAACGAACTTCCATAAACGGCTGTAAACCTTGCCATTAAAGCCTTTCAGCCCCATAATTAAAAAAAACAACAATAAAAAAAATTGTTCAATTTTAATTTGCACAAGGATTGTTAATAACCCAAAAATGCATAGATTTAAAGGCAACTTAGGGTATGAATTTTTTTTTAACAGAGATATTAACCACTTAAAACTTAGCTGTTAAATATTTGATATGTTGGCCTTTAAGATAATGTGGCAAAATAGCAGTTAAGCAAGGGATCATTTTAGAAGCACAATGGACTGATAAAAATAACTTTGTCAGGCCTAATATTTATAGAGGATTAGATTTAAATTAAGGTGCAGCGCACCGAATATCCTTAAATAAATGTAATTCATAATCCAATTTTCA
>CAYVEW010000146.1:0-7120 GCA_964450375.1 uncultured Bacteroidales bacterium | reverse complement strand
CCTTTTAAGCTAAGTGGATTAGATAATCTTTCAATAAAAGAAACAGACCGAATTCAAGCTTTAGTTACTGAATTTGAAAAATTAGGAGTTCATTTAGAATCGAAAAGCAATAATACCTTATTGTGGAAAGGAGCCGAAGTAATTAGAGTTCCGGAAAATCATTTTGTTGAAACTTACGAAGATCACAGGATGGCATTGGCTTTTGCTCCGCTCGCATTAATTACAAAGGAATTAATTTTAAATGATCCTGAAGTAGTATCTAAAAGCTATCCGAAATATTGGGAAAATTTAGAAAGTGTTGGGTTTAAAACGAGCACAACGTAATTCTATGCCACTAAGAATACAGAGAATGCACTAAGATTCAAAAAGTTTTTTATCTGCTTGAAAAGTACTTTTTAATCCTTTTAATTTCCTCGTCAATTTCTTGTTTCTAGCGAGCTATGTTCAGTCGAATAAAACCCTGTGCATTTTCAGAGAAATGCTCGCCGGGAGTTACTCTATTATAACAAAATCCCTAAAGTTTTCTTTATCGATTACTTTACTTTCTGCGTTGTATGAATCTGTAAAAGTTTTAGGTAATCTTGCATTTTTCTTTTTATTCCATTTAAACTCATATCCGAATATTTTACCACTCTTTTCCTCAACAAAATCAACTTCTTGTTGTTGCTTTGTTCTCCAAAAATAAATGCGTGCAAGACTTTGTTTATATTCAATCTGTTTTATTCGTTCCGATATCAAAAAATTCTCCCAAAGTGCTCCTTTGTCTGACCTTAAATCAATAGGATTAAAATTTCCTATAACCATATTTCTTACTCCATTATCATAAAAATATATTTTCTTGTTATTTTTTATTTCATTTCTTACATTTCGGCTAAAACTGCCCAGTTTAAAAACGATATATCCTTTCTGCAGAATATCAATATACTTACTAATCGTGTTTTTGTCTACGTTAACAACCTGAGCCAATTCAGAATAATTCACTTCATTGCCAACTTGTAATGCAAGAGCCTGAACCAATTTATCGAGTACTTCAGGTTTTCGTATATCGGCATACGAAAGAATATCTTTGTATAAATAACTATTAACTAAATTTCGTAAAACATTTATTTCATCTCCGGTATTATTCAAAACATCGGGATAAAAACCATAAAGCAACCTGTTTTCCAGTTGTTGCTCTGCATAAAGATAGCCATGATGACTTTCATATTCTTCCCATGAAATTGGAAACAACTGATATTCCCATTTTCTGCCCGTAAGTGGTTCATTTATACTGGCAGACAGATCGAAAGATGAAGAACCACTGGCAAATAACTGAACATCCTTAAATCTGTCGGTAATAATTTTCATTGTGAGGCCAATTCCTTCAATCCTTTGTGCTTCGTCAATAAAAATAATTTTATGTTTTCCTAAAATGGTTCTTATTTGTTCAGTACTTGGCTCTGTTAACCATGTTCTTGTTATAGGGTCATCTCCATTAAGAAGAAGATAATCCTTTGTTTTAAGTATTGTTTCTATGAGAGTTGTTTTACCAACCTGCCGTGGCCCAATAACAACAATAGCTTTACCCGACCCAATTCTGTTTTCTATTTTATCACTTAAATATCTTGAATACATTTTTTATTCAAATATATAACTTTTAATTATTTTATTCACTATAAGTTATGCTTTTATGTGATTTTCTTTCTCTCTTAGGTATGTTAATTGAGCCAATAACAAATAACTCTAACGATGTCTCTAACCGCCTATTTTCTTGAGCGTCTTCATATAAGATGATCTAAAGAAAGTCAAAATGATAAATCGATCAATAAAAACTAAACACCAGGTTTAACAAAAGGGTTTATCTGCCAGAAAAGAACTTTTTAATCCTTTTAATTCCCTCATCAATTTCTTGTTTCTCGCGAGCTATATTCAGTCGAATAAAATCTTTTGCATTCTCGGAGAAATGCTCACCGGGAATTACTGCAACTTTTTGTTCATCGTACAAATCAATTGCAAAGCGAAAACCATCGGGATATTTTCCGGGTAGCTTTGCCCAAACAAAATAACCGCCTTTTGTTTCAGGAATTTCGAAACCCAGCTTAAGTAATTCAGATGCTAAATGATTGTATCCTTCGGCGAGTTTTTTTCGCAAATCAGCAACATATTCTTTACCAAAATTGCTATTTTTCAGGTAATCTGCAATTGCCTGCTGCAATACTGAAGGGGCGCACAATCCTGTATAGTCGTGGATGGCTTTTATTTGCGGCATGTGATTGTGGTGTGCTATTAGATAACCGATTCGCCAACCAGTTATTGAAAATAACTTAGAAAAACTATTGGTATAAAACAGATTTGGATAAAACTGATCTAATGGAATGTACGGTTTATCATCGAAATATAATTCTTTGTAAACAGCATCTAAAACAATAAATACATCTAGCTTCTTGCTTAGTTCAATTAAAGAATTCATTTCATTTTTAGACCAGATTCTGCCAAAAGGATTTCCCGGAGAACCAAGAAAAATAACTTTTACACGATGTTCCTTACAAACCTTTTCCAGTTTATTAAAATCAACAGTAGAATCACTTTCGAAGGGAAACGACACAAAATCGGTATTAAAAATCCCCGGTAAATTTTTGTAACTTTCGTAAACAGGATCGAAGGCTAAAGCTGAAAATGGTTTTGAAAGAATTTTATTAAAATATGTATACAATAAAGATAAAGCTTCTGTTCCGCCTTGTGTTATTATGAAATCATCTTTTGAAAAGTCAAAATCATTTCGATATTCTTGTATTAACAAATCGAGCAGTTCATTATTTCCATTTCCGGGAGCATATTGATGAATCTTTTGGTCAGCAATTCGTGCAAGGATATTGGTTAATTCTTTAGGTGGATCGAAACCCGGAATTCCCTGTGCAAAATTAATCCCACCAAACTGTTTTACTTTATTACTCATAAAGCTGATATACGAACCGGCAGGTTTAAGATATTTATTTTGCATTTTTCTTTCCTTTTTTCCCGCATTCGGTATCAATATTCCCCCTCGACAAACCAAATTTTTCTTTTTCCACATTTCCTTTAGGCTCCACATGCACCAGCACATCGTACACATGCTCAACTTTTTCTTTAATAATATTTTCTACCTTTTTGGCCATTTTATGGCCTTCGTTTATTGATAGATTTCCGTCCATCTCAATATCTAAGGCTACAGTGTACATGTTTGAATGCTTTCGGATGCGAACCCTGTGAGGATTTACAGCACCAACTTCCTCAACAGCATCGAAAATTTTATAATAAATATCCGGATTATCGCTACCATCCATCAATTCACGACTGGTTTCCATAAAAATATCAAAACCCGCTTTCATGATCCAGATACTTACAGCAAGTGCTGTAATCGAATCTAAAACGGGCAGATGAAAAACATGAGTAAATACCAAACCTACCAGCACTGATGATGAAATTAAAATATCATTACGCATGTTTTTTGCATTGGCAATTACCATATTACTTTCTATTTTTTTACCAATTTTAAATTGATAAAATGCCAGTGCAGCTTTAGATATGATGGAGAAAATGGTAACATATATAGCTAACAAGGTTGGAATCTCCAGAGCTTCACCTTTTACCAGCCTAAGCACAGAAGTATAAAACAATTGTGCGCCGGCAAAAAATATGACAAAGCTTAATGCTTTTGTTGCTACAGCTTCTGCCCTGTTGTAACCGTAAGGAAATTTATAATTGGGTGGTTTATTCATTATGCGAGCTGCAAACAAGGTAATAAAGTAGGTCAGAATATCGGTTGCAGTATCGATTCCATCGCCAATTACCGCTAAACTGCCGGATATAAACCCAACAACAATTTTTGCAATGGCTAAAATAGTATTACCAATTATACCTACCCAGGAAGCTTTTTTAATGTTTCTGTTCCGATATTTTTGATCTCCAGTTGTCATAAAACCAATTTAGAATTAACGCTTAATGTATAGCTACCTACTATAAAATGAGATTCCGGCACTTAGGCCGGAATGACGTATAATTAATCAAGTTTTAAAACTGCCAAGAACGCTTGTTGTGGCACTTCTACGTTACCCACCTGGCGCATTCGTTTTTTCCCTTTTTTCTGTTTTTCCAATAACTTTCGCTTACGTGTGATATCGCCACCATAACATTTTGCTGTAACATCTTTACGAACAGCTTTAACCGTTTCGCGAGCAATAATTTTTGCTCCGATTGCAGCCTGAATTGCAATATCGAACTGCTGGCGCGGAATAAGCTCTTTTAATTTTTCGCACATTCGGCGGCCAAAGTTATAGGCATTATCTCTGTGTATAAGTGTTGATAATGCATCAACCATTTCGCCATTTAACAAAATATCCAGTCTGGCCAAACTGGCTCTTAAGTATCCGGTCTGATGATAATCGAAGGATGCATATCCGCGTGAGATACTCTTCAGTTTATCGTAAAAATCAAAAACGATTTCGGCCAAAGGCATTTCAAACGACAACTCAACGCGTTCGTTGGGTAAATAGATTTGATTCTTCAACTCTCCTCGCTTGTCGATGCACAGTTTCATTACCTGCCCAACATAATCGGTTTTAGATATAATCTGAGCACGAATGTAAGGTTCTTCGATATAGTCGAGTTGCGTAACATCCGGCAATCCTGATGGATTATGAACATCCATTACTTCACCTTTGGTAGTGTATGCTTTATACGAAACGTTTGGAACAGTAGTAATTACATCCATATCGAATTCGCGATCGAGGCGTTCCTGAACGATCTCCATATGAAGCAATCCTAAAAATCCGCAACGAAAGCCAAAACCTAAAGCAGCCGATGATTCAGGCTCGAATGTTAATGAAGCATCATTTAATTGTAATTTTTCCATTGCTTCGCGCAAATCTTCATAATCGTCGGCATCAACCGGATAAATACCTGCAAATACCATAGGCTTTACATACTCAAAACCTTCAATGGCTTTTTCGCAAGGCCTTTCGACATGCGTAAGTGTATCGCCCACTTTGACTTCTTTAGCTGTTTTTATACCAGAAATAATGTAACCAACATCTCCGGTGCTTAATATGTTACGTGCTTCTTGTTTATATTTTAAAACACCAATTTCATCTGCATCATATTCTTTTTTTGTTGCCATAAACTTAACCATATCGCCTTTTCGGATGGTTCCATTCTGGATTTTAAAAAAAGCTTCGATTCCGCGATATTGATTATATACTGAATCAAAAATTAATGCTTGAAGTGGTGCATTGGGATCGCCTTTTGGTGGAGGAACTCTGTTAACAATTGCTTCCAGAATTTCAGGAACTCCTAAACCCGTTTTTCCACTTGCTGCGATGATATCTTCTTCTTTGCAACCAATCAATTCAATAATCTGATCTTTAACTTCTTCGGGCATAGCTGCATCCAAATCCATTTTATTTAAGATCGGAATAATTTCCAAATCATGCTCCATAGCCATAAACACATTCGAAATGGTCTGTGCTTGCACTCCCTGAGTAGCATCAACAATTAGCAAGGCCCCTTCACATGCTGCGATAGAGCGTGATACTTCGTAAGAAAAATCAACATGCCCGGGAGTATCAATTAAATTAAAAACATAATCTTTCCCCTCGTGCTGATAATCCATTTGTATGGCATGACTCTTAATTGTAATTCCACGCTCCCGCTCCAAATCCATATCATCCAGCACCTGATCCTGATAATCACGATCGGACACAGAGCCCGTTGCTTGCAATAACCTGTCGGCTAAAGTACTCTTCCCATGATCGATGTGCGCTATGATGCAAAAATTTCTTATCTTATCCATAAAGGTAATATATTATCTTTCACTAATTTACACTCTAAAAAGCATTATTCCAGATTTGCAAAGATAATCAATAATTAGAATCATATACAATCAAATTTAGCGAGAAAACTATTTAACTGAAAGAATTAATAGTATGTGACTTAGTTTCTGGCTGCTGCTTATAACTTGTTCCAATTACATTCATCAGATCGGACAAATTTATTTCTCTTCTTTCCTAAAATATCATACTTTTCATCATGACAAGTTTTTACAAGCCACAAGAAATCAGAACCTTGATACAGTTCGATTAAGAAGCGAATGATTATAGAACAAATAATAACAATAAAGCAAGACCTAAAAAACTGCTTTCGCTATTTTCCGGATGTTATCCGATTGATCGAGGGTATAATAATGAATACCGGGAACACCTTTGCTTACAAGCTCTTTCGATTGTTTTACTGCCCAATCGACACCTACCTGTCGAACCTGTTCTTTTGTTTTACATTTATTAATTTCGATAATCAAGTCATTGGGCAAATCAATACTAAAAGTTTGTGGCAATAATGAACTGTCACTTAATGTTGAAATTGGTTTTATTCCCGGGATAATCGGCACATTGATTCCGTTAGTGCGACATTTCTCAACAAAATCGAAATATTTCTGATTATCAAAAAACATTTGCGTTACAATATATTCGGCTCCTTTATCAATCTTCAGTTTCAGGTATTCTAAATCGGTTTCCATATTGGGCGCTTCAATATGCTTTTCGGGATAACCGGCTACCCCTACCGAAAAATCCGTAGGCATGGCATTCACCAAATCTTCGTGTAAATATTTTCCTTTATTCAGATTCATTATCTGCTCAATAAGTTGGCTCGAATAGGTATGGCCACCTTTTACAGGAATAAATTTTCGTTTCCCCTTTTCGGGATCGCCCCGTAAAACCAGTAAATTATTAATACCCAGAAAATGAAAATCGATCAGTGCATCTTCGGTTTCTTCCATGGTAAATCCGCCACAAATCATATGTGGCACAACGGTAATTTTGTATTTATTCTGAATTGCTGCTGCAATAGCAACTGTGCCGGGGCGTTTGCGAATAACCCGTTTCTCCATTAATCCGTCGGGGCGCGTTTTATAGATTACTTCCTGCTGATGATAGGTAATGTTAATGTAGGCTGGATTAAACTCGATTAAAGGATCAATTGTATTGTATATTTCTTCAATAGTATGCCCTTTTAACGGAGGTAAAAGCTCAAATGTAAAAAGTGTCTTTTTGGCTTTTTTTATTTTGTCGATTACTTTCATGATTATTATTTTTAGCCCCATCCCTAA
>CAYVEW010000145.1:0-7144 GCA_964450375.1 uncultured Bacteroidales bacterium | reverse complement strand
TTTTCTTTGCTTTTAGAAAATATATTATGAATGGTATTGGACGAAGCGGTACGAAAGGGTAAGGGGGTCGATTATGAAAAAATTAATATTACTTACTGTATCCTTATTTTTAGTTTTAACAATGATTGGTTGTCCAGCTGTTATTAATACAGCACCAAGTTTTAAACGCATCGTTATGATTGATGGTGAAGAAGAACTGATTAATATGAGATCTTTAGATACCAACAAATATGATTCTGATAAAGCTTCTTTTGAAAAAATAGAAGCTGATAAATTAGCAGCGGCTATTGAAGCAGGAGAAGAATACACACCTTTAGTCTGGAATCCGTTTGAATATTATGGAACCGAATACATTCTTTATCCACATCCAGAAGGTGAAGACTTAATTCCAGAAGATGTAGTTCAATATTTGATGGAAGAAACAGGGTTAATAGCTGTTGATTTTGATCAAGATTATGTTAAGTTTGGTGCTGATAGAAGATATACTGACTTATCAGATGATGTTATTTTAACTTCTTTCTATGAAGTATGGCTTGATGGAGATGACGCTAATTTTGATGGTGAAGTTGATGAATTAGATGAAGAATTCTATGGTCAATTTATGACTGATGAAGACGGAAATTATGTTTATAATTCAGGACTTAGCCGTATGAGAAGAAAAAATTTAGGCGATATTACTGAAGTTTCATTTTATGTTGAAGACGATGAAGGAAAACCTATGACTATTAAAGGTCTTATTATCATCGTAGAGTCAAATGAATAATTATTGGAATTACTAGTTAATTGTTGTATAATAAGACTAGTACAGATATATATTAAAAGGAGGAAAATATGAGAAAAAAACTATTGAGTATCTTCTTTTTAGCATTATTCGCTATTGCATTAATAGGATGTGATGGGAATGGTGTTATTACAGGAGAATTAACTAATTTACCAACAACAGAAGCTCCGACTTCTGAGGAACCAACAACAGTTGCGCCAACAACAGAAGAACCAACAACAGTTGAACCTACGACAGAAGAGCCAACGACAGAAGAACCATCGACAGAAGAACCAACGACTGGTGATGGTACAACAGAAGAACCAACAACAGTTGAACCTACGACAGAAGAGCCAACGACAGAAGAACCGACAACAAGTGATCCTTCAAGCAACTCTGCTCCAACCTTTGTAGGATTATTTACTAGTCAATCTTATTATCGTGGATCTGTAGAATACGATATTTTAGAAGGTGTAACTGCAGTTGACGCTGAAGACGGAGATATCACAGCTGATATTGAAGTATTTGGTCGTTATTCATTAACGCGAGTTGGATCATACGAAGTATATGTAGGTGTTGAAGACAGTGATGGATCTTATATCGAAAGATTAGTTACAATTACTGTAAAAGATATCACAGGTTTTTCAATTCCTGATGAATTATCAACAGGGCCAATCGAAATTAGTTTATGGCATTCAAATGGTGCAACTATTGAAAATGCATTAAATGGATACGCTGATGATTTCGAATTATTATTCCCTAATATTACAGTTAATATTATTAAATCTGGGAATAACTATGATGAATTAAGAGAAAACGTTATTAACGCTATTCGTGGTGGAGAACTCCCTAACATTGTTCAAAATTATCCTGACCATGTTATGGAATATATCGACAACGCAGCTGTTGTTCCGTTAACACCTTATATTTATCATCCAATTCATGGATACAATCCAGCTGTTGAATCTGAATCTTTCTTAGATATTTTATTATCATATCGTCAAGAAAATTCACAATATACAACTGATGGAGAATATTATTCAGTCCCTTTCAATAAATCAACTGAAGTTATGATTTATAACAAAACAGTTATGGATGCATTGATTGATGAAGGTGTTATTACTGAAGTTCCTGATACTTGGCAAGGTTTATTTGCGATTGCAGATGATATGAGAAGAGTATCAGTTGAAGAAGGTATTATTGATGGTATCGTTGATATCTTAAATTTATCTACTAATAACGCAAACCATAAAACTGCTGAAGAAAGACAAGCTATCAAAGATAACTTCGTACCAATCGCTTATGATTCACCAGCAAACGCATTCATCACATTAACAAGACAATGGGGTGGACAATACACTGGTTTAGGATCAGATAGAGTTGGACAAATCTTATTTGATAACCCACAAGTTAGAGATGCATTAGGTTATTTCTATGATCATAGAGATGAAGATGCAAATCCTGGCGCATTTACTATTCCTGGAAGATGGGGAACAGAATATGCTTCAGATTCATTTAAAACTGGTCAAACAGCTGTGACATTCGGTTCTACTGGTGGAGCTAGATATAATACACCAACAGTGGTTGATGGAGTATTTGCATTTGAATTTGGTGTAGCGCCAATGCCTTATAATGCTGATATGCCAGAAAACAGAACAGCTATTCAACAAGGAACTAACATGTCTATTACATCAGCTGGAGATGACCAACAAAAATTAGCTTCATGGTTATTCTTAAAATATTTAACAAGTGCTGAAATTCAATTAGACTTTGCCTTAGAAACTGGTTATTCACCAGTGAGATATACTGTATACGAACAACAAGCTTATATTGACTTTACTAATGGTTTAGATTCACAAGGTAACCCAGTTACTGGAGAAATGTTAATGAAAGCTAAAGCTGCACAAGCAGCTGCATTACAAGCTGATTTCTTATTCTATGATCAAGCATTCGTTGGATCAAGTGATGCAAGAGCAGCTGTAGAAGATGCATTCGGACGTGTTATCTTAGGTATCGATGGCACTAAAGAAGAAATTATTGAAGACGCAATTGCTGCGGCTAAATCAAAAGCAGAACAGGTATTAGATTAATTTAAATAAAATTAATTTAAACATATATGATTTATTTATTCTAAAAGAGGAGGAATAAAATGAAGTTTAACAAAAAGTTTTTAAGTTTTCTTTTACTAGCCTTATTTGCATTCGCATTAATAGGCTGTGATGGAGACGCTACGACAGTAGAACCAACAGAAGTACCAACAACTGTTGCGCCAACTACTGAACAACCAACAACTGTTGCGCCAACGACAGAAGAACCAACGACAGTTGCGCCTACAACAGAAGAACCAACAACTGTTGAACCTACGACAGAAGAACCAACAACTGTTGAACCTACGACAGAAGAACCGACAACAGAAGAACCAACAACAGAAGAACCAATTGATTTAGAGGCTCTTATTGATCAAGTTGTTGCTACTTATGCAGATACTTTAGAGGATGAAACTTTTGTTGCAACAGAAGATCTTAATTTAATTGCTACTATCGGTGGTTTAGATATCACTTGGGAAAGTAATAATACTACTTACCTAGGAAATGATGGGACAGTTACAAGACCTTTATTATCAGTTGGAGATCAAACTGTTTTATTAACTGCTTCAATCACTGATGGAACGAATGTTGAAGAATGGACATTCTTTGTTACTATTGGGGCATTAACGGAAAAAACTGGTCAAGAGATTGCAAATGAAGTATTTTTAGTTGCAATGGCTTTCCCTAATAAAACTTTATGGACATCAGCAGATGAATTAACTTTTGCTGAAACTGGTTTAGACGGCGATGATAATTCTTATGACATTACTTGGACTTCAAGTCATCTAGAAATTATCGCTTTAGACGGTACAATCACACAACCTGAAGGTGCAGATGTTGATGTTACAATTACTGCTACAATCACGGTTAATAGTGTTGAATTCTCAAGAGAACGTGTATTCACTGTTTCTAAATTATTAGAAGGTGAAGAAGTCAGCACAATTGCTGAAGGATTCGCTTTAGGTGAAGATACTTATATTAAAATATTGGGAGTTACAGTGATTGCTAAAGATTCTGATGGCAATATATTCTTTACAGATGGAACAGATGTTATGTATATCTATGGAGTTTCATTTACTGCTGAAATCGGATCTGTTTATGACATTTCTGGTGTTGTTGCTTATTATTACAATGCGCCACAATTAGTTGGAGATGATACGCAACCATTAAAAGCTGCACCATCTACAGCTGCTGTTTCTGATGCGCCAGTAATTGCTGATCAAACAGTCATGGATGTTATCAATAGCTCTTCACTTCCAAGTATTGAGAATCCACATGAATTTACAAGATATGAAGTTACAGGTGCTGTTTACTTTAACGAAGCATGGGGTAACTATTCAGTATTCTTAGTACCTTCAGATTATGACTTTGATGCACCACTAGATTCAGGTGCAACTCAACCTAATGCTAATTCAATTATGATGTATTATAAATCTGATATGGATGTTTTAAAAGCATTCCATGGACAAGAAATAACAATTGAAATTATTATGGTTGGATACAGAACTGATAAATCAGTTTACTATGCTAACTTCTTTGGAACTGTAGATGATGTTGTATTATCATTTGCGAATGATGCTGATGCAGTTGAAGCGGCATTAAATGTAGTTGAATTCCCTTATTCTGTTGTAGAAAATCAAACATTTGATTTAACTAAGAGTATTTATGGAGTTACAATTGCTTATACAACTGATAATGATACTGTGTTCGATACGACAACTGGATTATTAGACACTTCATCATTAACAGAACAAACAACAATTAATATTACTGCTACCGCTACTAAAGGTACAGAATCAGATACAAAAACTATTTCTATTAAAGTTGGACCACTTCCAACAAGTAACATTTCTGATGTACTAGCTTTACCTAATGACGATTTAGCTAAAATTGAAGGTACAGTCGTTGCTGGAGGATATTATAGATTATTCTTTATTCAAGACGCTACTGGAAATATTGCTATATATGTAAGAGATTCAGCTCTAATCACATTATTGGAAAATAATGTTGGTAACGTTGTTTCAATTTCTGGTTCAAAAGGAATCAGCAATGGTTTACATCAATTAAGTCCTAGTGAAATTACTTTTGTTGAAGTTGGTACACCTGTAACAGCGACTAATATCGATACAATGACATTAGACGAAACAGGATTGCTTGCTCATCAAGGTAAACTAGTTGAATTAACTGGTATGGTTGTTACTGATGTTTATGTAGATAACTTTGGAAACTACCAATTCACTTTAGAAAGAATTTCTGATGGTGAAGTTATTCAATTAAGATGGGATTCTCGTTATGCTTTACCAACTGCTTTAGATACTGAAATGAAAGCTATACAAGTTGGAGATAAAGTAACTGTTACTACAGTTTTATCTTGGTATAGAGGACCTCAATTAGCTTTAGTTACAACTACAGAATTTATTGTAACTGATTTAACAGATCAAGAAGCTCTTGATTTAGATATGAAAGATTTCCCTGAAACATTAATGTTAACTGAAGATATGGTTATTCCTACGGGAACATATGGAACAGTTTATGAAGTTATCGATATTTTTGGTAATGCATCAAATTATATCGATGCTACAACATCAGTAGGCAATTTGCTTGTAACTCAACCTTATGGTTTTGATGCAACTGCTGTTATGACTGTAAGACTTACAAGTGGTACAGTTGTAGTAGAAGAAACTATTGAAGTAACTGTAAAAGCAATATCTATTTCTTCAATTACAACTGATTTATTCTTTAGTGAATACGGTGAAGGATCAGGTAACAACAAATGGCTAGAAATTTATAATGGAACAGGTGCAGAAGTTGATTTATCAATTTATACAATTGAATATTATAGTAATGGTTCAACTTCAAATCCTTTAGTTTATGTCTTCACTGGAACATTAGCAAATGGTGAAGTTTATGTTCTTACAACTGATCAAGCTACTGCTGAAATTCAAGCATTAGCAGATTCAATTAATGCTTATGCATCTGTTGTTCATTTCAATGGTGATGATGCAGTCGTATTAAAAAGAGATGGAGTTATCATTGATACTATCTTAAATATTGGTCATCCAAAAGATGATAAAATTGCTGCTGAAGTTACTTGGGTTAGAAATTCTAATATACTTCAAGGTAATACAGTATTTACTATAGCTGAATGGACAGCTTATGGCCAAGATTATATTGGTGACTTAGGTGTTCATGTTGTAGATACAGTTGAAATGACTAATGAAATCAAAGTAGAAGTTGATAAAGCTGAATTAAACTTAGGCGGATACTCTTATGGTGAAGAAATCATAGTATTACCTTCAATGGGTGCTAATGGTTCTGCTATTACTTGGGCAATTACTTTAGATGCTGGTTCAAATGCAGTTTTAGTTGATGGAGAATTAACCTTATCTGCTGTATCAGCTGATGCAGTTGTTACTATCACAGCTACATTAACTTTAGGAGATACAGACCCAGTTACTCAAACAGCTACATTTACTTATATGTTAGTTGGAACAAGTGATGTCGATAGAGTTGCTTCTGATAAGGCTGATTTAGAAGCTTTAGAATTAGATGCTGAATTATATTTAGCTGCAGACATTGATTTACCAACTATGGGAACTTTTGGTTCTGATATTACTTGGGCAATCACAGCTGATTTAGCTAACATGGCTACATTAAATACTGAAGGAAATATGGTTTCTATTGCAAACGCAATTGATGCTGAAGCTGTAGTTGAATTAACAGCGACTATTTCTTATGGTGCTGAATCACAAACTGTAGTTGTTACGTTTACTTTAAAAGCTTATCCAGTTGTTGATTTAGGTGATTTCACAAATCAAACTGAAGACACTATCGTAGTGGTACAAGGTTTTGTTTACGAAGTCTTCCAAGATGGATTCTTTATTGAAGATGCAACTGGTAAAATATTCGTTTATTCACCATCTGCAACTTATGTTATTGGAGATGAAGTGTTCTTAACTGGTGTTGTTGATATTAACAGAGGTTCTTATCAATTATCAGGATTATTAGAAATGCCAGCTGCTTTATCAGTTGGTAATGATGTTGAACAAACTCCAATTATGTATGAAGATGGCGTTACTGTATTAGTACCTGGTGAAACATATACCGTTTTAGGTACTGTTGCATTAGAAGGAACTTATTCAAACGTTTATATTTATTTTAATGCTACAGAATCATTCTATGTTTATTATAAATCTCCTAGTGCTTCAATAGATGCTTTAGAAGCAATGGTAGGTAAAGAAATTCTTGTAGATATTATTTATTTCAATGATACAGATACATTTATTTTCACAGGTGA
>CAYVEW010000144.1:0-7273 GCA_964450375.1 uncultured Bacteroidales bacterium | reverse complement strand
ACATTGTTTTTTGCAATTTCAGGAGAACGGAATGATGGGCATCAATACATTGAAGAATTATACGAAAAAGGGATCAGGAATTTTGTGGTTGAGAAATTAATTGACAAGAATAGGAACTTACAGGATGCAAACTTTTTAATTGTTGAAAACACTTTAACTGCCTTACAAACATTAGCTTCTGAACATCGCAGAAAGTTTAACTACCCGGTTTTAGGAATAACCGGTAGCAATGGAAAAACCATTGTTAAGGAGTGGATTTTTCATGTTCTTCAAGGCGAAAAACAAATAATACGCAATCCTAAAAGCTATAATTCGCAGGTGGGCGTTCCTTTATCGGTTGGATTAATGGATAATCATTCTGATTTTGGTGTTTTTGAAGCAGGGATTTCTCAACCCGATGAAATGGCGAAGCTTGAAAAAATTATTTGCCCAAACATTGGGTTGATAACAAACATTGGTGAACCGCACCAACAAAATTTCAAAGATAAAAAAGAGAAAACGGCCGAGAAACTGATATTGTTTAAAAACGCTGAAATTATTATTTACTGTAAAGATCACGAGTTAATCGATCAGCAAATACAAAAAGATACACACCTGTTAAAGAAAAAGACTTTTACCTGGTCTCATCATCAGAATGCTGATCTGGTGATTAAATCCATCGAAAAAATTGAAAATAATGCTACAATCCTGTTTAATGTGAATAATAAAACAGAAAGTGTAAAAATTCCGTTTACCGATAAAGCTTCCATCGAAGATGCAATTCATGTGTTAGCACTTGTGTTTGCGCTTGGTGTAGACTTTCAAAGTGTTAAACACAGGTTTGAAGTACTTCCGTCGGTGGCCATGCGAATGGAGTTAAAAAAAGGTATTAATCGATGCACTCTAATTAACGACACGTATAATTCCGATATTAATTCACTAAGTATTGCTTTAAATTATCTCGATCAGCAAAATCAGCATCAAACAAAAACACTTATTTTATCAGATATTTTACAATCCGGTAAAAACGATAAGGATTTGTACCACGAAGTTTCGGTTTTATTAAGTAAGTTCCATGTAAGTAAATTAATCGGAATAGGAGAGTCCATTGCAAAACAAGCAAGTCAGTTTCAAATCGAAAATTATTTTTATAATTCAACGCAAGATTTTTTGGATGATTTATCCAATCATCATTTCTCAGACGAAGCCATTCTGATTAAGGGTTCGCGGAGTTTTTATTTCGAAAAGATTTCAAAATCTTTGGAAGAGAAGGCGCACCGGACTGTTTTGGAAATCGACCTGAATGCGATGGTGCATAACTTGAATTATTTCAGGTCAAAATTAAATTCCGAAACAAAGTTAATGGTTATGGTAAAAGCACTTTCGTACGGAAGCGGAACCCACGAAATTGCAAATATATTGCAATATCAGCGGGTCGATTATTTGGGTGTGGCTTTTGCCGACGAAGGCGTTTCACTGCGGCAAGCCGGAATTAAAACACCGATTGTTGTTATGAATCCGGAGCAAAATAGCTTTGATTTAATGCTGGAATACGATCTGGAACCTGAAATTTATAATTTAAAAATTTTAAGGCAATTCGCCGAAGCAGTTTCGAAAGCTAATAAAACAGAATATCCGGTTCATATTAAACTGGATACCGGAATGCATCGCCTGGGATTTGTTGAGGATGATCTGAGCAGCATGCAAAATGAATTAAAGCAATCCAATGTGCTCAGAGTGTCATCTGTATTTTCGCATTTAGCTGCCAGTGATGAAGAGTTTCACGATGCATTTACACGCAAACAAATTGAACGCTTTAAAAAAATGAGTGATGAAATAGCACAAACACTGGGCTACAAACTAAACCGACATATTTTAAATTCAGCCGGAATTGAGCGGTTTCCCGATGCGCAATTTGAAATGGTGCGTTTGGGCATCGGATTATATGGCATTTCTGCCACCGAGCAGGAAAAATTAGAGCCGGTTAGCACTCTTAAAAGTACGGTTATACAGGTAAAGCAGGTTCCAAAAGATCAAACCATCGGTTATAGCCGAAAAGGTGTTGCTCACGACGATATGACCATTGCCATTATTCCCATAGGATATGCAGATGGCTTAAATAGAAAATTAAGCAACGGAAAAGGAAAACTTTATATCAATGGATGTTATGTTCCTATTGTTGGAAATGTGTGTATGGATATGTGTATGGTGGATATAACCGGTTGTAATGTTCACGAAGGTGATGAGGTAATTGTTTTCGGTAAGGAACGATCGGTTATTGAATTGGCAAAAAACCTGGAAACCATTCCGTATGAGATTTTTACAAGTGTTTCTACACGGGTAAAACGCGTTTATTATCAGGAGTAAGTTTTCCACAATTTCATGGAACGATTGTAATTTAGAAAGTATAGCTGTTCATAAGCTTTCAATACTAAGAATACTAAATGTTTAAGACTTGTTTTTCTTTGTTGGATTAATTACAAAAACCCACTAAATACCTTATTAATTAAGGATTCTTGAACATTGTTCCTTTGATTTCAGTAATATTTTACCGTAATTTGCGCCTTGGTTAATTAAAGGACTTATTAGAGTTCCGACGTGTTATGGATTATCGTTATTTAAAAATATTTTTCATCTTATCCTTATTTTTTATAGTTGCCGTTATATCGGCGAGTATTCGTATTGATTTATTTAAAAATATAAAAAAGGAAGAGCGAGTTTCTGCATCTGCAAAAGAAAAGATAACTGAGATATTTTATCAGGACAAAGTGCAGAAGATTGATTCCATTATGCAGCAAAAGGCTAAATCGTATTTTTTTAACGGAAATGTGCTGGTTGCCTATAAAGGAAAATGTATTTACAATGAATCATTTGGGTATGCAGATTTGTATCGCAGAGAAAAATTAAAGAAAGATGACATTTTCCAACTGGCCTCTGTGAGTAAGCAATTCACTGCTATGGCAATTATGATGTTAAAAGAACGCAATGCGCTTTCGTACGATGATTCGGTTACGAAGTTTATTCCCGATTTTCCTTATCCGCGAATCACCATTCGTATGCTATTGAATCACACATCAGGTTTGCCAAATTATTACTGGTTGGTTGAACATCATTGGAAAGGAGAGAAATCTCCGAATAATGAAGAGATTCTAAAGATGCTGGCCGAACATAAGCTGAATCTTTATTTTACGCCTGGCCGCAGGTGGGATTATTCCAATACAGGATATATTGTGTTAGCTTCCGTTGTGGAGCATATATCGAATCAATCCTTTGCTGATTTTATGCACGCAAATGTATTCGAACCATTACAAATGAATCATTCGTTTGTATACAGTAGTTCATTGCATAAGGATAAAAAGGAAAAGCTGGTAGGATATTATTATCGAAGTCGCAGATACAGAATGATTCCTGAAACGGTAAATGATGGCGCTGTTGGAGACAAAGGAGTTTATTCTACTACCGAAGATTTATTTAAGTGGGATCAGGCTTTGTATTACAATAAATTGGTTTCTAAAGAAACCATGGACGAAGCGATATCTACTTTTAAATTGCGCGATAGATACGAAATTCCTTATGGTTTTGGATTTCGGATCAGAGAACGAAATGATAAAAAAATTGCTTACCATCATGGAAAATGGAATGGTTTCAGAACCAGCCTGATGCGTTATGTGGAAGATACCAATACAGTTATTGTATTAAACCATACATCATCATCGCTGAATTATTCTATTATAAGCGAGATACAGAATGTATTAGACGATTCAACATATGTAGATTTTACACACGATTTGGTTAGTTATTTTTTGGATGAAGGTCTCGAAAGTACTGTTGAATACTATTTTGATGTAGCCAAAGAAAGATCATTACAATTAGATACCTTAAAAATTAAGGAGATCAGTACTATTCTATTAAACTCAGATAGTCCTTTAACTGCCAAGGAGTTAATTATGTTAAAAGAGATGTATCAGAAAGGAGAACTGGATACAAATGTTCTGGATGACAATAATTTCTTAAAAACTCTTACCTTACAACAAAACAAATAATCAAACTTTTAATGGGATTTAAGGTTTTTCTTACTTTGTTTTTAAACGCTTATCCTAATTCACTGATTCTTTCCAAACCTTTTAAATCCATAATTTTTATCTTTCTGCCATCGAGTGTAATGATTTTCTCACTAGCAAAAGTAGAAAGTGTTCTAATGGCATTCGATGTGGTCATGTTGGAAAGGTTTGCAATGTCCTCACGTGATAAATAAACTTTTATGGTAGCACCATCTTCTTCTAATCCGTAAGTATCTTTTAAAAACAGTAAGGATTCGGCCAGGCGGCCACGAATATGTTTTTGGGTTAATGTTACGGTTCTGTTATTCGAAAATCCCAGCTCAGAAGCTAAAGAGCGTATAATGCTGAATGATAGTTCTGAGTTAGTGCTTAATATTTTATATAAAGTATCTTTTTCGATGGTACAAATAACACTATCTTCAATTGCTTCTGCCGATGCCAGGTAATTTTGTTCTGCAAACAGTGCCCTGTAACCAATAAATCCAACGGGTTTTGCCATTCGAACAATTTGTTCCCGGCCACCTACGCCTTCTTTAAAGATTTTAACTTTACCTTTCGAAAGACAAATTAATCCGTTTGGTTTGTCTCCTTCTTTGTAAATAATATCATTTTTTTTATAATAAGTACAAGTGCTGTTTCTTTTTAAGAGTTCTTTTTCTTCATCATTCAGAACACTAAAAACAGACATTTGATGATCAATTATATTATGGCATTCCACATTCATCGACTAATGATTTTATTAAGGATATGTTACAAAACATACAAATGTATATATTTCACTTAAAACTATAAAATATTTTTATCAAAATCGGTATTAATTGTTTAATATGATCGTAAAACAAAAGGATGGTTTAATCTTCTGAACCATCCTTTTTTTATTAATTGTATTTTGCAACCAATGGCATTCTTCGTCCGGCGCCAAAAGCTTTTGATGATATTCTTAGAATGGGTGGGGCTTGGTATCTTTTATATTCGTTTGTATCAACCAGTTTAATTATTTTTTCTATTAAAGATTTATCATAACCTTCGTTACAAATATCATCTAAAGGTTTCTGCAGTTCAATGTATTCAAAAAGTATTTTGTCTAATAGGTCGTAATCGGGCAAAGAATCAGAATCTTTCTGATCTGGCCGCAGTTCTGCCGATGGTGGTTTTGTTATGGTGTTTTCCGGAATAATTTCTTCATCGCGGTTTATATAACGGGCTAATTTGTACACATCTGTTTTATAGACATCACCCAGTACAGAGATTCCACCGTTCATATCGCCATAGAGTGTTCCATAACCTACAGCCGCTTCACTTTTATTTGATGTATTTAACAAGATGTGTCCAAATTTATTCGAAAGGGCCATCAATAGAGTTCCACGCGCACGCGCCTGTATATTTTCTTCGGTGATATCTTCTTTTAAGTCTTTAAATACTTCACTCAGTGACTTGTTAAAGCTATCAACAATTTCCTGAATGTTTACAATATCGTATTGAACACCCAGCTTATCTGCCAGTTTAATGGCATCCGAGATGGAATGATCCGATGAGTATTTTGATGGCAACAACAATACTCTTAGGTTTTTTGAACCCAAAGCTTTTGCTGCAATAGCCAATGCAACAGCCGAATCAATTCCTCCCGATAATCCTAGGGTTGCTTTGGTAAATCCCATTTTATTAAAGTAGTCGCGAACACCTAAAACAAGTGCATCGTGAATTTTAGCAATTACATTTGGGTTTTCGTCAACTGATTTTTTAATCTTACAGCTTTTAATATCATTCAGATCATATATTCTGTAGTCTTCTTTAAAAAGATTTAATTCGTCGGCAATGGTGCCGTCCGGATTAACAATCAATGAGCCGCCATCGAAAATCAATTCTGTTTGTGCTCCCACCTGGTTTACATTAAAAACAGGCAGCTTATATTGTTTTGCATTTCGAATAAAAACATTCTTTCGGCCCCAGATTTTGGTATACGAAAATGGATTTGCAGCAATGTTTAAAATAAAATCGGGTTTGTACTTCATCAATTGCTCCATGGGGGTAATGTTGTATAAACGGTTTCGCCCAAAAGCATTTTCAACCGGTTGAAAATCCCATAAGTCTTCACAAATTGTTAAAGCAATTTTTTCTCCTTTGTACTCAACAATGTTAAATTTATCGTTCGATTCAAAATAACGGTATTCATCGAAAATATCGTAGGTTGGAAGCAGTGTTTTGTTTTGTATAAATTGAATTTCTCCGTCGGTAATAAATAACCCCGAGTTATAAAGCCTTTTCCCATTAGGATGTTGATTTAATGTAGGAGCTCCCAGCACCACGGCAATATTTTTGCATACTGCTGCTATTTCTTCTACAGCATCTTCGCAGCGTTCAATAAAGGATCTTTTCTCGAGTAAATCCTGTGGTGGATAGCCACTAACAGCCATTTCCGAGAACACGATTAAATCAACCCGGTCGCTTTTTGCCTGTTCAATGTATTCAATAATTTTGGATGTATTCTTCTCAAAGTTCCCAATGTGTAAATTCAACTGAGCAAGAGCTATTTTCATAGTGTTAACTAGTTTAAACTGATTTAAAATAAAATACCAACACGAATAGCCAGATTACTTAGTGTAACTTTACTATTTGAGTCTTTAGTAATATCAATAAAACCATTTGTATAGGTTAACCCCAAAACAACGGCCGCATTTCCACCAATCGAGTATTCTACTCCGGCACCAATATAATATCCTAAATTAAATAGCTTAACCTCGTCACTGATATTTTGGTTATTTAAATCGTAGTCATCTATCTCGCCTGTTGCTTTTATATTAATACCGCCATTCAGCCCCAGATGCGTAAAAAATGTTAAATAGCCTATTTCATTGGTTTTTAGTTTTAATCCTAACGGGATATTAATATACTGTAATTTGTAATTTAGAGTGCTACCTGCATTAACAGAATCAATATCTGCTTTCGTGTCGAGATATTTTACCTTAGCATAATTTAATTTTCCACCTGTGTTGTCAATTGAGATACCCGACATTAAAGCATAATTCGGAGCAAAGAATTTATCAACATTTAACCCAATATTAACACCAAAATGCGAGCCGTCGTTTTCAACTCCTTTTAAATCAGATTTCATCCACGAAAATTTGGGATCAACAATTACCGTAAATCTTATGTTTTGCGAAAATGAACGTACGCTGATCAGGCTAATTATTAAAATAAATAAATACTTTTTCATACTTTTAGGCTTTGTTTTT
>CAYVEW010000143.1:0-7303 GCA_964450375.1 uncultured Bacteroidales bacterium | reverse complement strand
AATAGCTTTCCCTCGTAACTGTTTTTCCAGCTTCTTTTTCGGGCAACAAACCAGGTAAACAGTTAAAAGGGACATGGATAGAATAATAAATAAATCAATTAGTCCGAAATGAACTCTGTACGCATAAACCCCTAACCAAAATTTTTGAATTAGCAAAGCTAAAGGACCAGCAACAAATCCAACAATAGCAAGCAAATAAAGGTATGTTTTAGATATTACAAGCGTTAAAATATGAATGCCAATTCCCAGTATCTGATAAAGCTGTTTTTCTTTACGCCTGGCAAATTTACTACCTATAAAACCCAAACAAACCAATAAAATGATAACATTAATAAAAAGGAACGTACTGTAAATGATATCCTCCCATAACTTATAATGATATTGGATTCGTTGCTGGAAACTTATTAATTGATCTGACTTTGCTATTTCTGAATCATCTGCATTATTAAAAAAGGCATAAGTTAAATGCTCTCCACTCAATTGATAAATGACTGGCTTGCTTTCTTTAAAAGGATTTAAATTTACGAAATCCTGCACCACTCCGCAAACCAACAATTCGCCGCAGTTCTTGGTTAGCAACCGGGTTCCAACAGCATCATCGGTATTGTAAATTCCAAGTGCTTTTACTGCAGATTCATTTAAATAGATTAACGAAGCAGCACCGTGATCTAAAAAATAATTTTGCTTTTCGCAAAGCTTATTGTAATTAAAAAACTCAAAATAGTTCTCCGAAATAAACTGTCGGTTAAGTTTTAAATATTTCCTTTGGTACTCCGACTTTATTTCAATGGATTGTTTTGCATCAAAACCAGGTAAACCCGACGAAAAAACCAATGTATCAGGCAGAATTACTTTACTTTCGCTTGTTTTTAATGTGAATATGCTGTCCTTTTCAAAACCCAAATCAGCATTTAACAAGGTATTCATTTTATTAACAGAAAACAAAACCATAAACATTCCAATCAAGGCAATTCCCAATAAAATACTAAGAATGATTTTTGGATTGATATATTTATTTAAAATTTTCATTATAACTGCGAATAATTTTTTCCAATGAAATACAAATCAAAAGTAATGTGTTATAAAAAGGTTTACCACTAAAATGTAATGAGTTGTAAAATGTTAGTAATGAATTGTTGAATTAGTTACAAAAATTTAGCTTATCATATCACTACAATTTAAAAGACGAAAAAAAGGGAGCTTCGTTACAGCTCCCCTTCAATTTTAACATTATTTTAACCTTATTCGTATCTTAACGATTCAACCGGGTTTTTACGCGCTGTTTTTAAGGTATGATAAAAGATGGTTAATAAGGCAATAATTAAAGAAATTGCAATTGCCACAGCAAAAATCCACCACGAAAGTGTTGTTTTATAAGCAAATGAATTTAACCACTTATTCATAAAATAATATGCCAGTGGTGCTGCAATTATGTTTGCGATAACTACCCACTGCGTAAGTTCTTTCGATAATAAGAATGTTATTGCACGTGTTGTAGACCCAAGTGCTTTGCGAATTCCTATTTCTTTGGTACGTTTTAACGACATAAACGATGCCAGTGCAAATAAGCCTAAACACGCCAAAAAGATTGATATTATTGCAAAAATCATAAACACCGCACCAAATTGTATTTCTTCTGCATACTGTCTTTCGAAAGTATCATCCAGCATGGTGAAATCGAAGGGGTGTTCGGGCGCTATCTCCGACCAGACATCATTAATATGCTCAATTGTCTTTTTATAATCTTGTGCACCAATTTTTATATAAAGCAGGTATCCGTATTTTTCACCCACCTGAAATACTGCAGGCCCCGATTCGCTATACAAATTAGTAAGCTGAACATTCTCAATTACGCCAACAATGTCGCCTTTATTGTATTGTTTGGTAAGTGATGTATCAACTGATCCATACCAATCGGCAAGTTTTTTATTAATAATAGCAGGTGGCGGATCTTTTTGCAAATCATTGGAATTAAAATCACGGCCTTTAATAAATTTGATCTTAAAAAAATCAAAAAAGTCTTCATCAACCATAAAATAATATCCATCAATTTGCTTGTCTTTTCCATCTGTTATGGTCGTCCAGGAACCTGCAGAACTTATAAAGTTATTACAACGAGTCAGGCCTAAAACGTTTGCATTTTGAGTTAACTTATCTTTAAATGCATCGTAATGCTTTATTACAGATGAATTTAGCATAGTATATCCGACCTGTTCGGTTTCAAAGCCGGGATCAAATGTATTTATATAATTCAGTTGTTTTTTTACCACGAGGGTACCTATGATTAAAAAAACCGATATGGTAAATTGTAAGATGGTAAGTACCTTTCTGAAAATTGCACCCGATTTACCTTTTGACATTTCTCCTTTAACCACTTCGGTTAATTTAAATTTACTTAAATAAAACGAAGGGTATAAACCCGCAAGTACTCCAAGAATTGCAGGTAGAGCAATAAATACGGTAAGTAGTAATAATACGGAATAAGGTATTTGAATATCCACATGAGCAAATTCGCGATAATAAGGCAAAGAAAATTCAGTTATTAAAACCGATAGCGCGACAGCTAAAAATGCAACAATAATTCCTTCAAATAAAATTAATCGAATAATATCCTTACGCGTGGCTCCGGCAACTTTCTGAATTCCTAAGGTTTTAAATCTGTTTGATGCTAAAGCCGTTGATATATTGATATAATTGATACAAGCAATTAATAATACAAAAACAGCAATAATGGTAAATATGGTAATATGATTTTTATTCCCATGCGAATGCCGATCCATTTTAGCATTAAAATAAATCTCGGAATACGGTAATAATGTTGTATTTGCCTTATACTCCTTTTTTGCATTTTGAGAATTAACATAATAATCGGTTAATTGCTCATCAAACTTAAGTTTGATCTGATCCATATTGATTCCTTCTTCAAAAACAAAGAATGTTTCGTACATCCATTGATACCAATTCGAAAAATAATCTGGATTGTTGTTAAGTGTTTTATAATATTCGATAGGAACTATGGCATCAAATTTATTGGATGAATTCTTCGGAACATCTTTCATTACACCTTTAACCACAAATTGATTTTCCGAGTCGTATGTGATCATTTTATTTATCGGATCCTGATCTCCAAATAATTTTTCGGCCAGGGATTCTGATATTACAATCGAAGCCGGATCACTATAAATATCTTCTATAACTCCTTTAACAAGTGGGTAATTAAATATCTTCAAAAAATCTTTGTCAGCCATTGCAATCTGACTATCAAAACCGAGTCGTTTATCAACATCATCAGCCGGCTGATAATGAAGCAATCCGTTTAGATAACTTAACCTGGAAGCATATTTTATTTCCGGAACTCTTTCGTTAAAAAAATCTAAATAGGTTCCGGGAGTTATTCCTCCAAAACCATGCTCTAGACGGTAAATCTTGTCGGCATTTTCATGAAATTTATCTACTCCTAACTGATAATGAATATACAGGCTGATTAGCATAAAAACGGTTAATCCAATTGCCAATCCGAACACATTAATAAAGGACTGCAATGGATATTTTTTAAACTGCTTAAATGACCATTTAATATTGTATAACACTTTCATAACTTTTCTTTTTTAGTTTCATAATAGATAGCCATAAATAATGCCAACATTTAAATTTCTGTGTATCTGATGTTTAAAAAACATAAAATAGTACCTGTGTAAAATTTATGCACAATTAAGTGTGAACTTTTTGCACACATTCAAATTTTACAATATATTGCAATATGGAAAAAAAATATGATAATGTTTTAATTATTGATGATAACGAAGAAATTCTCATCGCATTAAAAATATTTTTACGTAAATATTTTAACAGAACCGATACCTTAAACAAGCCATCCAATATTCATCATCAGATTGAATCGAACGATTACGATTTAATATTGCTTGATATGAATTTTAAAGCAGGCGACAGAAGTGGTAACGAAGGTTTATTCTGGTTAAAAGAAATTTTAAAAATTAATTCCGAATCCATTGTTCTATGTATCACTGCTTACGGCGATATACAACTTGCTGTAAAAGCCATGCAAAACGGAGCCATCGATTTTATTGAAAAACCCTGGAACGAAGAACACCTATTGGCATCGATATTAAGAGCAGCAAAATTGAACGACACAAAAAAACAACTGATAAAACTATCGGAACAAAACAAACAACTGGCCAAACAAAACACCAATAAAATAGATTTTATTTTAGGAAAATCGCCCAAGATGCAAAGCATTTGGCAAACCATTCATAAGATTGCCCCTACCGATGCAAATGTTTTAATCACCGGCGAAAACGGAACCGGCAAAGAACTTTGCGCTAAAAATATTCATAACCAGAGTCTGCGAAACGATTCTGCTTTTATTTCGGTTGATTTGGGTTCTTTAACTCCAAGTCTTTTCGAAAGCGAATTGTTTGGCCACGTAAAAGGTGCTTTTACCAACGCCAACAAACAAAAATCAGGTTGGTTTGAAGTTGCCAATGGCGGAACCATTTTTCTGGACGAAATTGCGAACCTGAACCTGGAACAACAAGCAAAGCTTCTTTCTGTGCTGCAACGAAAAGAAATAACACCCGTTGGAAGCACTCAGATAATCCCCTTAGATATTCGAATTATTTCGGCAACCAATGCAAACCTTAGCCAGTTGATAGCAGAAGGAAAATTCAGAGAAGACCTACTGTATCGCTTAAATACAATTCAGGTGTCACTGCCGGCATTAAGGGAAATCAAAGAAGATATACCTATTCTGTTAAATTATTACCTGGAGAAGTTTAAGCTTAAATACCGCAAAGAAAAACTAAAGATTACGCAATCTGTTTTGAACCGATTGCAGAATTACTCGTGGCCCGGAAATATCCGTGAATTAAAACACACCATTGAAAGAGCTGTAATTATGAGCGAAAATGAAGTATTATCTCTTTCGGATATTTACCAGGATACGCAAGCTAATAAAACGGAAAATACCAACAATAACCTTTCTTTGCTCAATCTCGAACAAAACGAAATACAACTTATCCGCAAAGCCATTAACGCTTCGAAAGGAAATTACACGAAAGCAGCTGATTTACTGGGCATTTCCAGACGAACCTTATACAATAAATTAGAGAAATATGACATTTAATAAATTCTATATTAAGTTATTTATCCTCATTATTTTTATTTCGGTATTTGGAGCTTTTACGCTCAGCACATTTAACAACCAGGATTTAATGGCTTCGCGATTTATTCTTGCCGGCTTATGGATCTTCTCGATTGTGTTGTTTTTTAAACACGTACGAAAATCAACCATCATTATTAAAGATTTTATTACCAATGTAAAAGAAGGTGATTTTGTTTTTTTACCAGGTTCAAAAAATGCATTTGGCAAAGAATTTAACGATTTATTAAATTTCTTGAATCATAAAATCAAGAACATTAAAATTGAAAAAGAAGAGCAGTATCATCTGTTTACCAACGCAGTAAACCAAACCGGATCGGGAATAATTGTTTTTGATCATGAAGGCAAAATCGAATTAATTAATAAGTCAGCAAAACGCCTATTTGCATTAAATGATTTAAAAAACATTCAGGATCTTAAGGCATTTAATTCTGATTTGCCCGACAAACTGAACTCATCTGTCGATCAGAACTCAATCGTAAGCATTCAGGTTAACAACGAATTGTTAAAAATAGCTGTATATCAGAACCAGTTTAAGTTACGCGATCGAAATTTAAAGGTCGTTTCCATGCAGAATATATCCAACGAACTGGATAAAGAAGAATTGGAATCATGGAAAAAGCTTATGCACGTGATAACACACGAAATTATGAATTCGGTAACTCCTATGAAAACCCTGGCCTATTCCTTATTTGAGATTTACAAAAAAGATGATCTTCCAAAATCGATTGAAGAGATTAACCAACAAGACATCGACGACAGTTTTATGGGGCTAAAAGCCTTAAATACCAGAGCGCAAGGCTTAATGAGTTTTGTTGATTCGTATCGAAAGTTATATAAAATCCCAAAACCTGTATTTTCTAATTTTAATTTTCAGGAGATTCTGGATGAGATCAGTATTTTATTTAAAAATACTTTGTTAGAAAAAAACATACAGCTAAATGTTTCAGGTGATGGGAATACGATACTTTTTGCAGATAAAACATTGATTACGCAAGTGTTTATCAACATCATGAAAAATGCCATCGATGCATTAAATCATTGTGAAAATCCGAAAATTGAAATTAAAATACAAATTATTGATAATGGCACCATTATATCCGTAAGCGATAATGGAACAGGTATATCACCCGAAAATTTAGACGATATCTTTATCCCCTTCTTTACTACCAAAAAAGACGGATCCGGTATCGGACTTTATTATTCGAAAATGATTATTTACATGCACAAAGGAACTTTAAAAGTTAGCTCAGCACCTGGAAAGGGATCTGTCTTCACGATTCAGCTATAGTTACTATCTTAGAAATCATTATTTACATAAACCATTAAGCTCACACGAACAATCACTTAGTTAAATCTTAAAGCCATCTTAATTTTCCAGGTTTGCAGATTATTATAATTTTCTATTATGTCTCGCATCTAAAATCTGATTATTTATTATAAACCAATCATTTTTTTTATTTTTACCAATCAATTTTAAAGAAGAAAGCATATGTCAACGGAATTTGAAGCCACAAAATACATCTTAGAATCAGTAAACACAGGAAAACAGTTTAACGACGAAGGATGGACACTTGATGCACCAAACGAGAAACAACCTACACTCATTCGGGCGATTTATTCAAAAAAACAAATTGAATTTAAAGATAAATCACAAGGTATATATCGTTTTTCAGATTGGTTACCCATTCATAAAACCCTGCAAGGTTCTTCGGCTCCGGTAACTTATAAAAGCGAAGGTTTAGCCAAACATTTAGGTTTAAGTAATTTATACATTACATTTAGTGGTTATTGGCCAGAAAAAGGTTCGAATTTTACAACCTGCTCATTTAAAGAAACCGAAGCATATTCGGTGTGTGGCCGATTATCTTCCGATGAGAAAAAAGTTTTAGTAGTGGCTTCGGCAGGAAATACGGCACGTGCATTTGCCCATGTTTGTTCAGAAAATAATATCCCTTTGCTTTTGTGTGTGCCCGAAGATAATTTAGATGCCCTGTGGTTTAATAAGCCGATTAAGGATTGTGTTAAGTTGGTGGTCACTAAAAGCGGAAGCGACTATTTTGATGCCATACATTTATCTAACCTGGCATGCCAGTTAGATAATTTCTTTGCCGAAGGTGGGGC
>CAYVEW010000142.1:0-7378 GCA_964450375.1 uncultured Bacteroidales bacterium | reverse complement strand
TCCGTTTCGGTAAATGGTGTTAGTTTAACCGTGGTTAACTCAAAAGACAAATCGTTCGAAGTGGCTATTATTCCTTTTACTTACGAATTAACAAATTTCCACGAATTTAAGGTGGGTACAGTTGTTAATTTGGAATTCGATGTAATCGGTAAATATGTAGCACGAATTGTTAAACAGCAATTAGGTAAGTAAAATCAAAACATAATACTCTGAAAAGCCTCATGTATTATGGGGCTTTTCTGGTATCTAAACCATTGGAAAATGAAAAATTCATCGCCGAAACAAATGGCCGTAGTGATTGCTTTAATTACAGCGGTTGCAATGGCATTAACGCAGCTAATACTAACTAACCCAATTGGTAAAAATCAATTGCTGGTATTGATCTTTTCGGCCATGGTAGTTTTCATTGGTATTTATATATTGGTTTATTACCTGTTAAACAGTTTTATTTTCGAAAAAATTAATCCAATTTACAAAACCATATTGAGACTGAATATTTCTGATAAGGATTTAAAAACCAGATTGGAAGATAAAGATATGGTGCTCGAAGTAAACGAGGAGTTTAAATCGTGGGCTAATAAAAAAACGCAGGAAATAGATCAGTTAAAACAAATGGCAAAATACCGGAAAGAATTTATTGGTAATGTTTCGCATGAGCTAAAAACACCAATCTTTAACATTCAGGGCTATATCTTAACTTTATTAGATGGTGGACTGGAAGACCCGGTAATAAATCGTCCGTACCTTGAAAAAACCGAAAAAAGTATTAACCGGATGATATCTATTGTAAATGATCTGGAGGAAATAGCCAGGTTAGAATCGGGAGAACTTACGCTTAACTATTCCGATTTTGATTTAACCCGGTTAATTAACGAAGTGTTTGAATCACAGGAATTAAGGGCCAGAGATAAAGGAATTAAGCTGATAATGAGCAGCGACAAACCGGTTTTTGTTCATGCAGACAAGGAGCAAATCGATCATTTATGCACCAATTTAATTGTAAACTCAATAAACTACGGAAAAGATTACGGAAAAACCGAAGTGTCTTTTTTAAATATGGGAGAGAATATTCTTGTAGAGATTACAGATAATGGAATCGGCATACCTAAGGGTGATATACCACGCGTTTTTGAACGTTTCTATCGTGTTGATAAAAGCAGATCGAGAAATTCGGGTGGTACCGGGTTAGGACTTGCTATTGTAAAGCACATTATTGAAGCTCATAATCAAACGATCAACGTTCGAAGCGCTTTAAACGAAGGAACTTCATTTGCATTTACTCTAAAAAAAGCAATTAAGTAAAGCTCAGAGCAAATCGAAATACAAAAAATCCTTAAAAAAATAGTTTTGCAATTCATTTTTTGATTGGATTTTATTGCACATAAGCCTATCTTTGTACGTTTTAACCTGAAAAATTCATTGAATTTTTCACCCAAAGGGCTGACGTTGTATAAAGGCTTAATTTGAAGGGGATTCTGGAAGTGTTCAGATCTTTTTTTAAAGTCTTAAATCAAAACTGATGGATGAAAATTTTATAAAAGTCAGGGTTAATTCTGACACAAGCAAAGCTTGTCGTCATTATTCATTAAAATAAATGAATAATTAGAATTAAAATATTGTAGACCATAAAAATATAGAATATCGATGAGTGAAAAATTTCGCACGTATAAGCAGCTGGATTTATCGCAAGTAAACAAGGATATACTTGCTCGTTGGGATAAGAACGATACCTTTCATAAAAGTATAACAACGCGTGAAGGAAAACCTACCTTTGTTTTCTACGAAGGGCCTCCATCAGCAAATGGAATGCCGGGTATTCACCATGTAATGGCGCGTGCTATTAAAGATATTTTTTGTCGATATAAAACCATGCAAGGCTTTTTGGTAAAAAGAAAAGCGGGATGGGACACTCACGGATTGCCCGTTGAACTTGCCGTTGAAAAAGCTTTAGGAATTACCAAAGAAGATATTGGTAAAAAAATTACGGTTGATGAGTATAACGAAACCTGCAAAAAGGAAGTAATGAAATATACCGATGTGTGGGAAGATCTTACACATAAAATGGGATATTGGGTTAACATGGACGATCCATACATTACTTACGATAATCGTTATATCGAAACTTTATGGTGGTTGTTAAAACAGCTATTCGAAAAAGATTTACTTTATAAAGGATATACAATCCAGCCCTATTCACCTGCTGCAGGTACCGGATTAAGCACACACGAATTAAATCAGCCTGGTTGCTATAAAGATGTTAAAGATACAACCTGTACGGCACAGTTTAAGGTTGTTCGCAACGAACAATCGGAGTTTTTATTTGAAAATACCGATACGGATGTTTATTTCTTAGCTTGGACAACAACACCATGGACTTTGCCATCAAACACAGCTCTGGCAGTTGGTGCAGGAATTAACTATGTTCGCGTTAGAACATTTAATCAATATACGGGCAAACCCGTAACCGTTGTCTTAGCTAAAGATTTATTTAATGCACATTTCGACAAAAAGGCTGCCGATTTAAATTTAGAAGATTATCAGGAAGGCGATAAGAAGGTTCCTTTCCAAGTGCTTTCTGAATATACGGGTAAACAGCTGGAAGGTGTTCGTTACGAACAACTAATCGATTGGGTACAGCCCGAAGGTGATGCATTCAGGGTAATTCTTGGTGATTACGTGACAACAGAAGATGGTACAGGTATTGTTCACATAGCTCCAACTTTTGGTGCCGATGATGACCGTGTGGCAAAGCAAAGCAATATTTCTCCATTAGTTGTTTACGATCAGGAAGGAACTATGCACCCGCTGGTAGACAAACAAGGAAGAATGTTTCCAATAGAAGAGTTAGATGCTGAATTTGTTTCCAGATATGTGAATAAAGAAACTTATTCTCCTTTTGCGGGCCGGTTTGTTAAAAACGAATACGATGCTAACTTAACAGAAAACGATCCTACCATTGATGTGGATATCTCAGTAATGCTAAAAAAAGAGAACAAAGCATTCAAAATTGAGAAACATGTTCACAATTATCCACACTGCTGGAGAACAGACAAACCGGTTCTTTATTATCCTTTAGATTCGTGGTTTATAAAAACTACTTCGCTGAAAGAAAACATGATGGAATTGAATAAAACCATCAACTGGAAACCGGAATCGACAGGAACAGGACGCTTTGGTAAATGGTTAGAGAATTTACAAGACTGGAACCTTTCACGTTCGCGTTACTGGGGAACTCCACTTCCTATTTGGGTTTCAGAAGATCGCACCGAAATGAAATGTATTGGTTCTGTGGAAGAACTATACAACGAAATAGAGAAATCTGTAAAAGCGGGATTCATGAAAGAAAACCCGATTGCCGATTTTATTGTGGGCGATAACTCGAAAGAGAATTACGAAAAAATTGATTTGCACAGGCCTTATGTCGACTATGTTGTATTGGTATCAGATAGCGGCAAAAAAATGGTTCGCGAACTTGACTTAATTGATGTTTGGTTCGATTCCGGAGCAATGCCTTATGCACAATTGCATTATCCATTCGAAAACAAAGAAGCATTAAGCCCATCCCCGGCCCTTCCCAAAGGGAAGGGAGACAAGCCTGGTTATCAAACAGCCAGAGACTCTTCGTATGGATTATTAAAGGTATTGTCAAACAAGCACAAGAAAAGTCCAACAGAAGCCGAAGAGTTCTTATGGAAGCAACTTAAAGGAAAAAATTTGGAGGGTTATAAGTTTAGAAGACAACATATTATTGACGAATTTATTGTTGATTTTGTTTGCTTACAGAAAAAGCTTGTGGTTGAAGTTGATGGCGGATATCATTCAGATGATGAAATTAAAAAAGCCGATGAATTAAGAACTAAGATTCTTAATGAATTAGGTTATAAAGTTATAAGATTTTCAAACGAAGAAGTTCTAAGTAATTATGAAGCTGTATTAGAACAAATTAGCACAGAACTTAATAAACTCTCCCCCTTAGGGGGAGCCGGAGGGGGCTTTTTCCCTGCTGATTTTATAGCTGAAGGGGTAGATCAAACACGTGGATGGTTCTTCACTCTGCATGCCATTGCTACCATGCTATTCGATTCCGTAGCATTCAAGAATATTATCTCAAACGGATTGGTGTTGGATAAAAATGGGGCCAAAATGTCGAAACGATTGGGCAATGCTGTTGATCCTTTTGAAACAATCGAACAAAATGGTTCCGACCCTTTGCGATGGTATATGATTACCAATGCGCAGCCCTGGGATAACCTAAAGTTCGACCCAACAGGACTAGATGAAGTAAAACGTAAGTTTTTCGGAACACTTTATAATACCTATTCGTTCTTTGCATTGTATGCCAATGTTGATGGATTTAAGTTTGCCGAAGATGAGATTCCTGTTGAACAGCGCCCGGAAATCGATCGCTGGGTTATCTCTTTATTAAACTCATTGGTTAAAGAAGTTGAAAACGATTACGAAAATTATGAGCCTACAAGAGCCGGAAGAGCAATACAGGATTTTGTTACCGAAAATTTAAGTAACTGGTACGTGCGATTAAATCGCAAGCGTTACTGGGGAGGTGAGTACAATAAAGATAAAATTGCTGCATACCAAACTCTTTATACCTGTTTGGATACTGTAGCTCGATTAATGGCACCAATAGCTCCGTTCTTCGCCGATCAGATATTTAATGATTTAAACGAAGTAACCGGAATAGATAAAACAGAATCGGTGCACATTGCTGATTTCCCAAAATATAACAAGGCGTATATCGATAAAGATTTGGAAGAAAAGATGGATATTGCACAGCGCGTATCGTCGATGGTTCTTGCACTGCGTCGAAAAGTTAATATTAAGGTACGCCAACCTTTAAGTAAATTAATGATTCCAATACTTGACAAATCCTTAAAGGATAAATTTGAAGCGGTACGCAACCTGGTGCTAACAGAAGTTAATGTGAAGGATGTTGAATACATTACCGATACCACTGGAGTTTTAGTTAAAAAGATAAAACCTAATTTTAAAACACTAGGGCCAAAGTATGGCAAACTGATGAAACAGATTTCAGGTGCTGTTGCACAAATGTCGCAAGAAGATATTGTGAGCTTTGAACGCAATGAAACATTCGAATTAAACGTTGATACAGAAAAGATCAATATTGCATTGGAAGATGTTGAAATTACATCGGAGGATATTCCTGGCTGGTTGGTAGCAAACGATGGCAAACTCACCGTTGCGCTGGATATTAACGTAACTGATGAATTGCGCGACGAAGGTATTGCACGCGAGTTTATTAATCGCATTCAGAACATCAGGAAAGAAAGCAGTTTCGATGTTACAGATAAAATAGAGATTCAAATACAAAAGCACGAACTGATTAATAAGGCAATTGAAAAACACAAAGAATATATTGGAACTCAAACGCTAGCCAAATCAATTGATTTGGTAGATCAATTTGAACAAAATTCGGTTCATTTCGTAGAAATCGATGAGGATATAAAAACGAATATTAAGATTGAAAGGATAAGTTAATAAGATAAACTGGCAATTAATTTTTTTAATTGAAAAAATTGCTATCTTTAGAACAACATTAATAAATTGATGAATTATGGCTGAAAAGACTAGGTACACAGACGAAGAGTTGGCGGAATTCAAAGAAATTATAATTCAAAAACTTGAGAAAGCTAAAGATGACTATGATATATTAAAAAAGACAATTACTCATAGCGAAAGTAACGATACTCAAGACACTTCGCCTACTTTTAAAGTTTTAGAAGAGGGAGCTGCCACTCTATCTAAAGAAGAAGCCGGAAGATTGGCTCAACGTCAACAGAAATTTATTCAGCACTTACAAGCTGCTCTTGTTCGTATTGAAAATAAAACCTACGGAGTTTGTCGTGAAACTGGCAAATTGATTTCTAAAGAAAGGCTACGTGCTGTGCCACACGCTACATTAAGCATTGAAGCAAAGCAAAATCAACGCTAAGTAATTTTTTAACATATTTTATAATAATGATTGGATCAAATCGGTCCAATCATTTTTTATTATTCAACTCTTTTTAATAGTTTTACAGCCACTTAATTTTGAAAAGATGAAATCAATCACAACAAAGTCGGTTATATTAATCATTCTTATATTAATTATTGACCAAACATTAAAATTCTGGATTAAAACAAATATGATTCTCGGCCAGGAATATAAAATTCTGGGTGATTGGTTTATCATCCATTTTACTGAAAATAATGGAATGGCATTCGGGATGGAATTCTGGGGTAAAAACGGAAAAATATTTTTAACACTTTTTAGAATTCTGGCTGTTGTTGGAATTGGTTGGTATGTGCGTACATTAATAAAGCAAAATGCTCCCAAAATGGTTATATTAAGTATAGCCTTAATTATGGCTGGTGCTTTGGGAAATATTATCGACAGTGTTTTCTATGGCGTTATTTTCGACGAAAGCTTTTATCAGGTAGCTGAATTCTTGCCTGGCGAAGGCGGATACTCCACCTGGTTGCAAGGCCGTGTGGTGGATATGTTCTATTTTCCAATTTTAAAAGGTAATTATCCCGATTGGTTCCCATTTTGGGGTGGGCAGCGATTTATATTTTTTCGCCCTGTTTTTAACATCGCGGATTCTGCCATAACCATTGGTGTAGCGTATATTTTAATATTTGAAAGATCCTTCTTTAAACACATGCATTAATTTTTTTATTGCTGAATAATAAAAAGTTTCCGATATTCGTAAAAATATCGTTACTTTAATTACAATTTAATTTCAGCAGTTATGTATCATATCATCGTTCCTATTGATTTTTCAGAAGAATCGTTAAAAGGATTAGAGCTTGCCTTGCTTATAGCCAAAAATATTGAATGTACCGTTGAAATGGTTTATGTTCAGAAAAAGAGCCTGGACTATAATCCGGGGTCAAAAGAGGAAGAGTATCGATATGCTGAGAAGGAATTTGATAAAATTCTGGAATCTTACCAAACGAAACTTTCCGCAAATAACAAACTCAAGTATATTATAAAATCAGGCCGAATCTACAGAGAAATTGTAAATCAGGCTGAATCTTTTTCCGACTCGTTTATTGTTACTTCTACACATGGTGCTTCGGGTTTCGAAAAGTTTTTTATTGGTAGTAATGCGTTTAAAATTATTACTGCAACAGGCCGGCCTGTTTTTACCATAAGAGGAGGTGAAATACCCCAAAATATTTCTAAGATTATTTTACCCCTTGATATTTCGGTAGATACACGACAGAAACTCCCTTTTACTGCCGAAATGGCAAAATGGTTAGATGCAGAAGTTCATGTAATTACAATTACATCGCTGCAAACGGAAGATATAAGCAAAAAATTAACAGCTTATTCAAATCAGGTATGCGATTATTTGGA
>CAYVEW010000141.1:0-7403 GCA_964450375.1 uncultured Bacteroidales bacterium | reverse complement strand
AACTCATCATTTAAACCTTCTGTGCGTATTCGTTGTTGGCATTTCGGACACTTTTCCCATTGTGTTTTCGGGCATTCGTCTCCGCCAATGTGAATATATTTGCCCGGGAAAAGCACCATTACTTCTGATAATACATTTTCCAAAAACTCAAAGGTCTTTTCGCTACCGGCACAGTACACATCATCGAATACGCCCCAGGTTTTAGCCACTTCGTATGGCCCGCCGGTGCACCCTAATTCGGGATATGCAGCCAGTGCTGCCAGCGAATGCCCGGGCATTTCAATTTCGGGAACAATGGTAATAAAACGATCCGAAGCATACTGAACAATCTCTATTATATCATCCTGAGTATAAAAACCACTGTGTGGAGTTCCATCGAATTGACTCCAGTTTTTTCCAATCATGGTTTCCGGCCTGTAGGATCCTATTTCAGTAAGTTTTGGGTATTTTTTAATTGCTATTCGCCATCCCTGATCTTCGGTTAAGTGCCAGTGGAAAGTATTCATTTTGTGCATTGCCAGCAAATCAATGTACTTTTTTACGAACTCTTTGTCGTAAAAGTGACGACATACATCCAGGTGCATTCCGCGCCATTTGAACCTGGGTTTGTCATAAATTTTTACTCCTGGTATGGTTGACTCAAAAACAAAACGTTCATTTTCTTTCTTTATATCAATAAGTTGTAATAAGGTTTGAATGCCATAAAATGAACCATGTGCGTGTGTCGATTTTATGCTTATGGCTTTTTTTGTTGTTTCAAGAATGTATCCTTCGCTTCCAAGATCTTCAGAATCTGTAAATCCCAAATGTATAATGTTTCTTTTCGGTGCGCGATCCGATGTGTAAATGGTAAGATCGATTCCTAACTGTTTTTTTATCTCGCTTTGTAAATAACTGGCCAACTTCTCATAATCTTCTTGATTTGAAGCAAACACAATGCCTGTTTTATTATTAATTGTAAATCCGGAATGGGTGTATTCAATTTGCAAAGGCTTAGGAATAATACTAACCGGCTTTGGTTGTTCTGATTTGCATGATACCAAAAGTATAAAGCTGACAAAAATGAAAGTGAATCGTGTCATTGTTTTAAATTATTAATGAATTGTTGAATAATCGCTAAGGAGTTTTCTTTTTCTTCGATGAATCCCATGTGCCCTGATTTCTCCAATGTTGCCAATAAGCCTTGTTTTGGCAGTCTTATTTTAGAAACAACGGAAGTGTAATCGATGTAATTATCGTTTTTTCCGGCAATTAGCAGGAACGGAATTTCTGATTTGGCAAGGGATTCAGACAAATCCGGACGGTTCATCATGGCGTGTAGATTGGCAATAATGCCGTTTTCGGGTGTCTTTAAAGCAATCTGAATGGCTTTATTAACTGCTGATTTAAAAATATCAAGGTTTTTAGTGGCAAAAGCATTGGGTATATTCACTTTGGCAATCAGGTCCTTTTTTCCATTTTTTACAAAATCAATTTCACGCAATCTCTTCGTTCGGGTTTCTTCGGTATCAGCAAAAGGCTGCGAATGGAAAAGACAAAATCCCGTTAACATTTCCGGGTAGATTTGATGAAACATAAGTGTAATATAGCCACCCATGGAGTGGCCAATCATAAAGCACTGGCTTACTTTTATTTCTTTCAAGAAGCTTTGTATTGTAGTTGCTAAAAGCAGCATGCTGTGTTTCTCTTCGAGCACATCACTTTCTCCATGGCCGGGGATGTCCACTGCAATAACGCGAAAATTTTTAGCCAGGCCTTGCTTAAATTCATCCCATATCTCCAGCGATTCAAGGTAACCATGCAGCAAAACAACAACAGGGCCTTTTCCCTGGTCAGAATATTGTATTGATTTTTTTGAAAGATTGATTTGTGAGATCATTTTTGCAGACACCATTTGCGCGCACTATCCACATCGTTAAAAATTTTTGTTTTCCACCTGCTGCCTTCCATTAACTGTTCATATTCGGCAGTAATATCTCGCACTTTATTATCCTGTGTTACGATCGCTACCTTCATTTCTTTTTTAAAATCCGATTGCGATTTATCCATGGTGCCAACGATTTGTATATCTTCTTTGGTAATATTAAATTCATCGATATTGATAAAGTCAAATATTTGATAATTAATATCTTCAAAATTTTTATTGCTTATCAGATAGTTGTTGGCATCAATTAAATCCTGAGCAGTAACAATACCCCGGAACTTAACATAAACACCATTTTGATCCCAGTTTATATTAAATGTCATAATTTTATTTTCTTTACGATTTAAGAGAAATATTTTCTATAAGATTACTGAAAAATACTAATATTTCATAAGCTTTTCAATTTCTTCCACTTCTTTAGGAATATTTGCCATTAAATCAATGGGTTTTAAACCAACAAGTACATCATTTTCAATTCGGATTCCAATATTTTCTTCGGGAATATAAATTCCGGGCTCGCAGGTAAGTACCATGCCTTCTTCCAGAATGCTTGTGCGATCGCCAACATCGTGCACATCCAATCCGATAAAATGACAAGTGCCATGTGGATAGTATTTTTTTACCAAGGGCATATTAGGGTCCTGGTTATTAACATCTTCCTGGGTGTAAAGCCCTAATTTAATATGCTCTTCCTGCAATAAATTTTCAACACGCTCATTAATTTTGTTGATCGTTGTACCAGGCGTTAGCCAGTTAATGGCTTTTTTCATTACACGCAGCACAGCTTCGTAACATTCTTTTTGTCGTTCGGTGAATTTGCCGTTTACCGGAATGGTTCTGGAACAGTCTGCTGCATAATTTGCATATTCAGCTCCAAAATCCATTAACAGCAAGTCGCCATCTTTACATTCTTTGTTGTTTTCAATGTAATGCAAAACACAAGCGCTTTTTCCTGATGCAATAATCGGCGGATAAGCATGTCCTGTAGCTTTATTCCACAAAAATTCGTGTGTTAATTCAGCTTCTACCTGATACTCTGTAACACCCGGCTTTACAAACTTTAAAATTCGCTCAAAGGCTTTTTCGGTTATGTTGCAGGCCTCTTTCATTAACTCAATTTCTTCAGGCTCTTTTATTAAGCGAAGCTTTTTCATTACTGGAGCTAAGCGCTCTATCTCGTGCGCCGGGAATTCCTTTTTAAGTATTTCTACAAAGCGTTGATCTGCTGATTCTACCTCTGGTTTAAATTTAGGATTTTCGTTTAAGTTTAAATAGATGCTTTCGGCTTTTATGGCTAATTCTCTAAAAGTGTATTCGAACTCAGAAATGTATTTGATGGTGCCGATACCGGAAGTTTTCCGGGCTTCTTCTTTAGTGTATTTGTGTCCCTCCCAAACAGCTATCTTTTCGTTACTTTCAATAATAAACAATATCTCACGAAGCTCTTTATTCGGGTGATTTGGACAAAGGGTTAAAATTGTTTTTTCCTGATCAATGCCTGTAAGGTAGAATAAATCGGAGTTTTGCCTAAATTCAAAAAACTGGTCTCCATTGCGGGGCATCTGATCGTTGGAGTATAAAATTGCTAAGGAGTTTGATTGTAAATACTTGCTTAGTTTTTTTCTGTTTTTCTCGAATAGTGTACTCTTCAGCTGTGGGTATTTCATAACTTAGAACAGTTTTAAATTATTGCGATTGTGTTTATAAACATTGGAAATCCGTATTTTAGCAAATATATTTGTTTGTATCCATAAATTTTAAAAACTAATTTGCAATTTAACTAATGTTCTATAAAAATTAAATTCTATGAGCAAATTTTTCACTTCATCCATTGGACAAAAATTTTTCATGAGTATAACGGGGTTATTTCTCATGATGTTTTTAGTTGTCCATTTAACAATAAATTCTTTATTGCTTATTGGCGATGGCGAATTGTTTAACGAGGCTGCAAACTTTATGAGCAGTAATCCGCTAATGAAAGTCATTGAGCCGATTTTAGCATTAGGATTTATTTTGCATATTTTTTATGCAAGTTATATAACACTTAAAAACCAGAAGGCAAGGCCACAGGCTTACAAAGTGTTAAGTAAAACAAAAGCTTCGTGGGCATCCAAAAACATGTTTATTCTCGGAGGTTTTATTTTTATTTTTTTAGTGATCCATCTGGCAAACTTCTTCTGGAAAATTAAATTCGGAACGGTTGCCGCAATAAGTGTTGATGGCCGCGAATTGCACGATGTATATGGCTTGGTTGCCGGGTTGTTCAAAGGATGGTGGTGGTATGATGTGTTGTATATTTTAGGAGCAATTTTTTTATTCTTACATCTTACTCATGGCTTCTGGTCTGCCTTCCAAACCATTGGTTGGGATAATGAAAAGTGGATGGGCAGATTAAAAGTAATAAGTTATATCTATGCAATAATTGTTGCAGGAGGATTTGCTTTTATTCCATTGTATTTTTTAATAAAATACGTAGTATAAAATTAATTGAGTAAAAATTTATCTGCATTTTAACAGATTTTAAAATATACACTATGAGTAAATTAGATGCTAAAATACCAGAAGGCCCATTGGCTGAAAAGTGGGCAAAATATAAAGCTACTCAAAAGCTGGTAAGTCCAAATAATAGAAAGAAATTAGACATTATTGTTGTTGGAACCGGTATTGCAGGGGCTCCTGCAGCTGCTTCGCTGGCAGAGATGGGCTATAATGTAAAAGTTTTTTGTTTTCAGGATACACCCCGCAGAGCGCATTCTGTTGCTGCACAGGGTGGCATTAATGCTGCAAGAAATAATAAAAACGATGGCGACAGTGTTTATCGTTTATTCTATGATACAATAAAGGGTGGCGATTATCGTGCACGAGAAGCAAATGTATATCGTGTTGCCGAAGTAAGCAGTGCCGTAATCGACCAGCTAACTGCTCAGGGAGTTCCTTTTGCACGGGAATATGGTGGAACATTGGCAAACCGGACCTTTGGCGGGGTGCAGGTTTCACGAACAAATTATGCCCAGGGCCAAACCGGCCAGCAGGTATTATTAGGTGGTTATTCAGCACTTAAACGTCAGGTAGCTTTGGGAAAAGCAAAAATGTACAGCCGTCAGCAAATGCTTGATGTTGTTATTGTCGATGGCAAAGCAAGAGGAATTATTACACGTAACCTGGTTACAGGAGAAATAGAACGCCATGCAGCACATTGTGTGGTTCTGGCAACGGGTGGTTACGGTACTATTTATTATTTATCAACCCTGGCAGTGCAATCGAATGCATCTGCAGCAATGCAGGCATACCGAAAAGGAGCCTTTTTCGGAAATCCCAGCTTTATACAAATTCACCCAACATGTATTCCGGTTTTAAACGAGTATCAGTCGAAACTTACTTTAATGTCGGAATCTTTACGAAACGACGGAAGAATTTGGGTACCAAAAGAAAAGGGAGATAAGCGCCGGCCAAACGAAATTCCTGACGAAGAGCGTGATTATTTCTTAGAACGCAGGTATCCTGCTTTTGGAAACCTGGTGCCTCGCGATGTGGCATCACGTGCAGCTAAAGAACGTTGCGATAATGGTTATGGAGTAGGAAAAACGGGATTAGCCGTATACCTCGATTTTAGAGATGCAGTTGCTAAACAAGGAAAGAAAGTAATACAGGGGAAATATGGTAATCTTTTCGATATGTACGAAAAAATTACCGGCGAAGTTCCTTACGAAACTCCAATGATGATTTACCCGGCCGGACATTATACAATGGGAGGCCTTTGGGTTGATTATAACTTACAAACTACTATACCCGGACTATTTGCAATTGGCGAAGCAAATTTCTCCGACCATGGTGCAAACCGTTTAGGCGCTAATTCATTATTACAGGGAGCTGCCGATGGATATTTCATTGCGCCTTATACTGTTTCTAATTATTTAGCAGACGAAATTACAAATAAAGTTCCATCTACTGATTCTCCTGAATTTGTTGAAGCCGAAAAGAATGCTAAAGCTATACTCGATAAATTTTTAAGTATTAACGGGACTAAAACGGCAACATCATTCCATAAAAGATTAGGACACATTATGTGGGAATATGCAGGAATGAAACGTAACGAAGAAGGGCTAAAGAAAGCATTAGGCTTAATTGCAGATCTTAAAAAAGAGTTCTGGAGTGATTTAAAAATCCCCGGGAAAGTGGATGAAATTAACCAGGAACTTGAAAAAGCCAGCAGAGTGGCCGATTTTATTGATTTGGCAAACTTAATTGTAACAGACGCATTGAACAGAAAAGAATCTTGTGGCGCTCACTTCCGCGAAGAAAGTATGACCGAAGGAGGCGAGGCAATGCGTATAGACGATAAATACTCTTATGTTGCAGCCTGGGAATATCAAGGCGAAGATAAAGAACCAAAGCTTCATAAAGAAGAACTTAAGTTCGAAAACGTGGAGGTAAAAGTTAGAAGTTATAAATAGTTTAATGTTCACAGTTGAAGGTTCAAAGTTGTTTTGCGTCTTTGCGCCTTTGCGAGATATAAAAATTAAAAGACATGAAAATAAAACTAAATATTTGGAAACAGGCAAATGCTAAAGCCAAAGGTAAATTTGAGAAATATGAACTGGATGGTGTTGATGCAGAAATGTCATTTCTTGAAATGTTAGATTCTTTAAACGAAAAACTTATTAAAGAAGGCAAGGAGCCTGTTACTTTTGAACACGACTGCCATGAAGGCATTTGTGGTTCGTGCAGTTTATATATCAATGGGCATCCTCATGGGCCGGGAAATGAAACTGCTACTTGCCAGGTACATATGAGAGCATTTAAAGATGGTGAAACAATAACAGTTGAACCCTGGAGAGCAAAAGGCTTTCCTGTACTAAAAGACTTAATGGTTGATCGTAAAGCTTTTGACAAAATTATGGCAGCTGGGGGATTTGTTTCTATAGATGCAGGCCAGGCTCCCGATGCAAATACAATTTTAGTAAGTAAAATTAATGCCGATAAAGCTTTTGATGCTGCTGCATGTATAGGTTGTGGTGCTTGTGTTGCTGCATGTAAAAACTCTTCGGCTATGTTGTTTGTTGCTGCAAAAGTATCTCAGCTGGCATTACTACCGCAGGGTAAAGTGGAGGCAAAACGTCGCGCATTAAATATGGTTGCGAAAATGGACGAACTTGGTTTCGGATCTTGTACCAATACCGGAGCGTGCGAAGTAGAGTGTCCTAAAGGAATTGGCATTGACTTTATTGCAAAACTGAACAGAGAATATTTAACTGCATCATTCTCTGAAGCTGAATAATAAAACCATACTTTTCTAAATTTTAGAACTTTAGAAAAGTTTATAGTTTATAACTCTGTATAAAAACATCCGAAGCAACACTTCGGATGTTTAATTTAGTGCGAATGCTAATTTTGATCTGGAGATTGTTCTCGATACTTGTAGATGTATTGTACTAATTCATTTACAGTTCTAAGTTTACTTTCTAAAATATCTGGCCGT
>CAYVEW010000140.1:0-7475 GCA_964450375.1 uncultured Bacteroidales bacterium | reverse complement strand
TGCTTTACATTACCATCCAAATCGAACAGCTCGATAAAAATAACATAAATACCTACCGGAGCTTTCTGTTTATAATCATCCAGCCCATCCCAGGTTATTGTTCCATCAGCACCTAAGAGTTGATTATTTGACAAGTACCTAATGAGCCTTCCTTTGGAATCAAATATTTTGATATTAGCAACATAGCCGGGCTCTGCCAATGCAAAGTGAATGGTGGTAAAATCTTCGAAGCCATCATTATCTGGCGAAAACATTTCGGGTTCAAGGTGTATGTCTTCATCCATATCTTCAACTTCCAAAAACTGTGAGTTTTCGTATGCCGGGGTAGCAAAACCAGCCAACTCCGATGCCGAATGCCAGTTTGATTTGTCGTTTGTTGCACGCTTAAAACTGATTCGTTCCAGAGAAACCCCTTCGTTTGTAACTAACAAAGCAAAATGCATATCTTCACTGTACTCAAAATTATCCAAAACAGATTCATATTGATCTAACAAGATAACTCTTCCCTGATCATCGTTAAACGAAGGAAGATTTGTTTCCAGAAAACCATCCGGATTTGATGTATAATATTGTTCCTGAACCGCTTCGATATTTTCGGTTAAAACAATATAATCACCTGAGAACATAAGCAATCCATCGATAGTTATTTGATTGACATCTTTATAGAGTCCATTGTTATCATCATAAGTTGCTATGTAAACATCTTTCAAATCGATGGTTTTAGCGGATTTATTATAAATCTCTACAAAATCGTATCCGTCAGGCAAAGGATTAAACAATACTTCATTAATGATTAAATCCCCTTGTTCAGGTTGTTCGGGAACTGCAAACTTTGCCGAACTATAGGATTCAATTTCGTTTCCGGCACAATCGAAAATTCCGCCGCTTATTTCAAGGGTATAAATGACTCCCACAGTAAATTCATTTTGAAATTCCAGAACTAAAGTTTTGTATTCGGGTTCCACTGCACCGATATAAACAGGTTCGCCAACACCTTGATCAACCATGTAAATCGATGTTTGATTCCCTGATACAGGATTAATGGGCTCGTTAAAATACAACTGAATCATTTTGGAATCTATAACAGTAACGTGAAGTAATTCTGGCGATTGAAGATCCGGATTCTGATTGTTTACCGAGTTTTCCTGACCCGGAGTACCACCCAATTCATCTACAGAAGCAATCCAGTTATTTTCACCGCCACAAGGATTTTGCGGATCAATCTGTTCTAAGCTCCATCCGCCTTCTGCTTTTAACTCACTCTGATACCATGTATTTGAATACCTTACACATGAAATGATTTCATCCAATTTATTTCGTAATACAATGGTTTGTCCGGTATTCGGAATAGATGGAAATGAAGCAAAAGAATAAACATTTCCAAAAATTTGTAAATCAGCTTGAGCATCATCATCACATAAAATCAGATACTCTCCGGCAGCAATTTTTACTTGATCAATCACTTGAGTATTATTTCCTACTTCCAAAATCCAATTGCTTAAATCAATTTCGTAATTTGTTGTGTTGAAAATTTCGATGTATTCAAATTCTGGCAAATGAATTGCAGGTTCCGGATCTGCCATAATTTCATTGATTAGCACATCGTAAGGTTTCACCTGGTAATAGGTAAACTGCCGATTGATCTGAGAAACGGAGTTGCCACACTCATCTGTTAAATTTGTTATACTTAGGTTTAGTGTTGTTTCATCCGGAAAAAAATCCAGGAAAATTAAGTCCACTTCGCGCGGATTATCGGAGTACACCGATATGGGATTTCCAATACTTTGAATTGAATAATTTGTTTTTTCGAGCAAAGTACTTTCGGTAATAATTTCGTTAAAAGTTAAGCTGATTTGATTTCCGGTAACAATTTCCAGTTTTTCCAACTGTGGCGGGTCGCTATCAATGTTTGAAGCATAAATTGAGTTTTCGACACCGGGAGTTCCTCCTTTAATATCTTCGGAAGCCATCCAATTGCCCACAGTGGAACAGGTATTTAAGGGGTCGATGCGTTCCAGCGACCAGCCGCCATCTGTTTTAATTGGATTCTGATACCAATCCATTGAATAGTTTACCGAATCGATCAGAGTATTGTTTTGATCGAAAATAACAATTGAAGTTCCGGCATTTGTAAATTGAGTAGAAGAAAACGAGAGCGCGAGTACATTGCCATATTCTTCAAAAGACTCTTCGCCAGCCGTTGAGCATAAAATCAGGTACGATGAAGGAGCCAGAACATATTCAGGAAAATCTTTTGTGGTAGTCCCCACTTTAATTTTCCACTGCGAAAGGTTAATCGGAAAACTTGTTGTGTTTTTTATTTCAAGGTACTCATAATCGGGAAGTTCCACTACAGGAGTGGGATCGGCCATAATCTCATTGATCACCACATCAAAAGCTTCCGGTATGTAATAAAGAAAATTCAGAGAAGTATCAGCTATTGTATTTCCGCTTAAATCATCAATGTTATTAATGCTTAAATTATAATAGGTTTTATTTACCAATGAGCCAGCAAAAAATAATTCCACGTAATTTAACTCGGTGTTCAGAAAAACAGAATCCGGTTTGCCAATTCCATTATTAACGCTGTAGTTATCTGTATTTATAGCTGTTAGAGAATCGACACTTTCGTTAAACTGAACATTAAGTTGATTGGACGAGATGATATCCATTGAAAGAACTTCAGGTGCAATAGAATCTATGTAGATCGATCCGTCAATTTGAATATCGTCTAACCAGATAAGTCGGTCGGCACTTGAAGTATATTCGTAATAAACTCCAAAATGACTAAAAGTAATAAAAGAATTATCGTACCCAGTTCCGATAGATTGCAGATTGTTAAAATCAGCCTGTTTATTGTATTTTATTTCCCAATCGCCCGTGGCCAACCTTACAATTTCCAGGGCAACAGTATCCGTTGGTTCAATTACGTTGTCCCAGTTAAGTGTTGTTTCAAAAACAGCACTCACACTTCCCGCACTCATTTTAAGAAGTTTTAAAATATCGTCGGAACCCGTGAAATTAACTCCCAGGCCATAAGCATTTATGGCACCACCCGAAATCATCTGATGTGCATCCGCATCACTTGCTAAAAAAACAGTCCAGTTGTTTCCATCCGATGGATTGTATTGATATTTAATCTTAAACCGCCAGGTAGTTACACCGGCATTTAAATCAATAGTTGGTAGTTCTATGGAGATTCGGTCTTTATCAGCTGCAGTATTATCAAATACATGATGTAAGGAAAAACTACCGTTTAAAGGAGAAACATCTGAAGCATCCCATCTGCCCGGAGTACTTTGTGTCCAGGCAGAAATATCGTTATCTTCAAAATCATAAATAAACTGTGCAAAAACACCCACAGGCAAAAACAAAAAAATAATAATTAGCCTTTTAATCATAAGATTTTCGATTAAATATTTAATTTTGAAAGATTCAAAAACTGAATTTCGGTATTTTATAATTATTATCAAAGTTTTAAAAGAAATAAAAAAATGAGAATAGCTGTTGTAGGAGCCACTGGATTAGTCGGAACAGTCATGTTAAAATTATTGGCTGAAAGAAATTTCCCTTGTGATGAAGTTTTAGCAGTTGCATCGGAAAAATCAATAGGTAAAAAAGTTCCTTTTAGGAATTCTGAGATAGAAGTGATTGGAATGAAGCAAGCTATTTCGTTAAAACCAGACATTGCTATCTTTTCGGCTGGCGGGTCTACATCCTTGCAATGGGCGCCGGAATTTGCCAAAGCAGGAACTACCGTTATTGATAATTCATCGGCTTGGCGAATGCATGATGATAAAAAGTTGATTGTCCCTGAAATAAATGCACATGTACTGACAAAAAAAGATAAAATTATTGCAAACCCCAACTGCTCAACCATACAAATGGTAGTTACTTTGGCTCCATTACATCGTAAATATAAAATCAAACGGCTGGTTATTTCAACCTACCAATCGGTTACCGGAACAGGAGTAAAAGCTGTGGAGCAATTGGAAAACGAACGAAAAGGCATACAAGGTGAGATGGCTTATCCGCATCCCATTGATTTAAACTGCCTGCCACATGGCGGTGATTTTGAAGCAAATGGCTATACTACCGAAGAAACCAAACTGGTAAACGAAACAAGAAAAATTCTGGAAGATCAATCCATTCAAGTTACTGCAACCGTAGTGCGCATTCCGGTTTATGGCGGGCACTCCGAAGCAGTAAATATTGAATTCGAAAATGATTTTGATTTGGCAGAAGTAAGAAAACTACTTACCGAATCGGAAGGGATTATTGTTCAGGACGATCCTGTACATAATATTTATCCGATGCCTAAATTTGCTGAAGGTAAAGATGAAGTTTTTGTAGGCCGAATCCGTCGCGATTTGTCTCAACCCAACAGTTTGAATTTATGGATTGTTTCCGATAATCTAAGAAAGGGTGCAGCTACGAATGCAATTCAAATTGCTGAATATTTGGTAAATAACAAATTAGTTTAAACCTATTTTGTTTGTTTTCATCTAAGGTAAAAAACCTTCGTTTGAAAAAGAAACTACTGATCATATTATTTTGCCTTCTGTTAGGTGGTTTCTCCGGAACCATCTTATGGTTTCAGGTGCAAAAACTTCATATACAAAAACAGGTTAAAGAACAAATTGAGAAAGGGATTGATAAAGATCAGCTGGTTTTACTCAAATTTACTTATGCCGAATCGGAAACCAAACTGCGCTGGGAGCATTCAAAAGAGTTTGAATATAAGCAGCAAATGTATGATATAGTTGAAGTTGAATACAAAGACGATTCTGTTTATTATTGGTGTTGGCACGATAAAGAAGAAACACGGATCAATAATCAGATCAGGCAGATTGCTCAGGTAATCATCCCGGCTAATTCGAAAGATAAAAATCCACAGATCCAGTGTAAAAAACATTCCAGAAATCTATACTGTGAAACAATTACCAAAAAAGTAATTCATCAGAATCTCATAAAAATAAAGTTTCTAATGATTGATGATATATATTCGTCCTTATCGTTTTCGCCCTTAATTCCGCCCCCCAAACAGAATTGCTAAAATATTAATACCGAGTTTAGTATCACGAAAGCAATTTCTATTTCTGAAAACAAATACAATGAAAAGAATCGTATTATTATGTATTTTGTTTGGCTTGTCGTTTTTGTCAATTGCTCAAACAATTACCATTAAAGATTTTGAAACTAACGAGCCATTAGAGTTTGTTACGCTGATTAGCGAAAAATCAAATCAGTATACCATAACAAACATTAAAGGACAGGCAGATATTTCCATATTTAAAGAATCGGAGAAAATTGAAATCCGCTCGCTGGGATACAAAACAGTATATACAAGCTATACACAATTAGAATCGGAGAATTTTGAACTATATCTGCATGCATCGAATATAAATTTAGATGAAATTATTGTTTCGGCTACCCGCTGGAGACAGCCATCAAGCAATATTCCATCCAAAATAATCAATATATCACCCATTGAATCGAGCATAAAAAATCCACAAACAACAGCAGATCTATTAAGTATTTCCGGCAAAGTTTATGTTCAAAAAAGTCAGCAAGGCGGTGGCAGCCCAATGATTCGTGGATTTGCAACCAACCGCTTGCTGTATACGGTTGATGGTGTGCGAATGAACACCGCAATCTTTCGTGGGGGAAATATACAGAATGTAATCTCGCTCGATCCCTTTGCAATCGAATCGGCCGAAGTATTGTTTGGGCCGGGTTCGGTTATTTATGGAAGCGATGCCATTGGCGGAGTTATGAGTTTTCAGACTTTAACTCCAGAGTTTTCCGATTCCGACAAAGCAAATATAAACGGAAGTGCGACAACTCGCTATTCATCTGCAAATAATGAAAAGACAGGTCATTTTGATGTGCGTGTTGGATGGGAAAAATGGGCCTTTGTTACCAGCATGAGCTCTTTCGATTACGGACACCTGCGACAGGGAAGCCATGGGCCCGACGACTATATTAAATCGTATTATGTTCAGCGTGCCGATAGCATTGATCAGGTAATTAACCAGAATGATCCTTTGTTACAAATACCAACTGCTTATTCTCAAATCAACCTGATGCAAAAAATTCGGTTTAAACCAAACGAAAAGTTGGATTTCCAATATGGATTTCACTATTCCGAAACATCAACTTACGGAAGATACGACAGGCACAACAGAGTTAAAAACGGAACAGCACGATATGCTGAATGGAACTACGGTCCGCAAAAATGGATGATGCATCATTTAAGCATCAACCACTCTTCTGCAAATAAAATCTATGATGAACTTAATTCACGCATTGCAATCCAGTCATTTGAAGAAAGCCGGATAGACCGTTCGTTAAACAGCAATATTCGAAACGTTCAGATTGAAAAAGTAGATGCCTATTCCATAAACCTTGATTTCTTAAAATCAGTACGAAAAAGAAATACCATATATTATGGTTTTGAATATGTTCTGAATAATGTGAGCTCAACTGGTATAAACGAAGATATCTCCACAGAAAGTAAAACTGATGGCCCATCGCGGTACCCGCAATCTACCTGGAATTCTGTTGCAATATATTTAAATGATGAGTTTAAAGCATCTGAAAAGCTCACATTTCAGGCAGGATTGCGCTATAATCAATTCTTTCTGAATGCCGAATTCGACACCACATTTTATCCCTTTCCGTTTACCGAAGCCAACATAAACAATGGCGCATTAACCGGAAGTATCGGAACAGTTTATCGCCCGGAAGAAACCTGGGTAATTCATTTTAATTTTGGAACTGCCTTTCGATCTCCGAATGTTGATGATATTGGAAAAGTATTTGATTCGGAACCCGGTTCGGTCGTGATTCCGAATCCTAATTTAAGTGCAGAATATGCATATAATTTTGATTTTGGTGTTGCTAAAATTTTTGATGATCTGCTAAAGATTGATCTCACAGCCTACTATACCACCCTTCAGAATGCGCTTGTGCGAAGAGATTTCACCTTAAACGGGCTCGACAGCATTATGTATGATGGAGAAATGAGTAAGGTGCAAGCTATACAGAATGCTGCTAAGGCAAAGGTTTATGGTGTACAGGCCGGAATTGAGATTAAACTTCCGAAAGGATTTCGGTTTTCATCCGACCTGAATTTCCAGAAAGGCGAAGAAGAGCTCGACGATGGTTCAACAAGCCCTTCGCGCCATGCTGCTCCGTTTTTCGGAATGTCGCAATTAACTTATCGTTCAGGTAAGTTAAACCTGCAGCTATACAGTACTTATCAAGCTGAAAGAGCATATGATGATTTACCGGTTGATGAACAAGAGAAAGACGAAATTTACGCGAAAGATGCCAATGGTAATAATTATTCACCGGCATGGTATACCCTTAATTTAAAAGCCATGTATCAATTAACAGAGGTATTCAGCATTAATGCAGGAATTGAAAACATGACCGATCAGCGATACAGGCCTTATAGTTCAGGCATTTCA
>CAYVEW010000139.1:0-7651 GCA_964450375.1 uncultured Bacteroidales bacterium | reverse complement strand
CTTTTATCTTTTATCTTCTAAGGTATTTGCCTAAGCAATGTATTTCGTAATATCATATCAGTTAAAAGTAAAAGCGTTGCCAACAAAACGAAGAGTAAAAATTCTTCATCTTTCTGACTAAACTGTTTTACTTCAATTTTTGATTTTTCCAGCTGATCAATTTGATCGTAAATCTGTCCTAATTTTGTATTATCAGTTGCCCTGAAATACTCAGCATTAGTTTTAAAAGCAATATCTTTTAATATTTCTTCGTCAATTTCAACAGGCACATTTCTGATTTGAGTACCAAAAGGTGTTTGAACCGGATAAGGAGCCGAACCTATTGATCCTACACCAATCGTATAAACTCTTATTCCAAATGTTTGAGCCAGATCTGCTGCCATAGCCGGAGATATCTCTCCCTGATTGTTGACACCATCGGTTAACAGAATAATTACTTTGCTTTTCGCATCACTATCCTGTAAACGGTTTACAGCGGTTGCCAATCCGTTTCCAATAGCTGTTCCATCTTCAATCATTCCCACCTTAATATCCCGAAACATATTAATAATAACAGGATAATCGGTTGTAAGCGGGCATTGTGTAAAACTCTCGCCACTGTACACTACCAAACCAATGCGGTCGTTTCTTCGGCCCGAAATAAACTGAATGGCCAGATCTTTAGCTGCTTCTATTCTGTTTGGTTCAAAATCTCTTGCCAACATACTGCTTGAAATATCTAGTGCAATCACAATATCAATTCCTTCCGATTGCTCATCTTTCCAGCTTAAAGTTGATTGTGGCCGGGCGATTGCCATAATAATAAGTGCAATTACCAACACTCTGAAAGCAAAAACCACATGACGTAAAATGTGTTTGTACGTGAGATGATTTTTACCAATACCTTTTATGGTAGATACCTGAATACTTGCATGTGTCCGCTTGTGATTAAGCACATACCATACTACTACAGGCACTATTAAAAGTAACAAGTATAATAAATTCGGATTTGCAAATGTTAGGTTATTCATAATTCGTTACAACAAAATTTTTCTAAGTAATTTGTTCTTTTATTTGCTTTTCTTCTTTAGCTGAAATTTTTTCAATTTCATTTTCACCCTCATTATCTTCTTTTTCTTCAACTATCAGTTTTGTTCTGTCCACGATATTATAGGCATAGTTCATACATTTTTCGTGATCATCAACAATGGGCTTGTATTTAGCAAACTTTACCAGATCGGCGATTCCGAAAATCTCTTTTAATTCATTAAAAGATTCCTCGTCGTTAAAATCAGATTCATTTAACGACTCCAGTATTTCTTCGCTTGTTCGTTCCAATGTTTTTATAGCAAACCGATTCCACAGGTATACTCTTAAAATATCTGTTAAGTCGGTATAATAATCTTTGATTAAATCCTTTTGCCAAAGCTTATTATCCTTTAGTTTAGTTAAATCGCGATATGCAATAATGTGGGCGGGTTCCTTTGGTTTTACTCTACCCAGTATTGGTTCCTTTCTGCGAATTTTTCTGATAATGTAGAGAATTACCAAAATAATGGCTATTAATCCTAAACCGCCGCCAGCCCATGGCAATACTTCGGCAAAACTTAAAGGAGCGCCATAGGGCATTTTAATGTCTTTTATTGCTTGCGATGTGTCAACCGCAATGGCATTTACCTTAAACAAAACCGGCTCTGTTTTTAATGTGTCGCTATAATATAAAAATGGAATGGGTGGCACCGCATAATATCCCGAATCAAAAGCGGTTATCAGAATCTGCTTTTTAATTATATAATGTCCACTTTCCAATAAAGTGGTATCGTTCTCCGATTGATTAAGAATCTCGATTTGCTTCGTTAATTCATCGTTAAAAACAGGAATACCAACAAATTCATTTATTGGCTGAGTTACTTTCAATTCCAATTCCACCTGATCACCAACTAAAAACTCAGAACTGTCAATTGTAGCTTCGACTGTAATATCCTGAGCAAAAGTCAGCCTGAAAGATGCTACAATTAGCAGCAGTGTAAGCAAACTAAACTTATTATTTTTCATAAATTGCATAATCAGCTCCTTTATCTTTTCTTAAAAAGATTCATTAAAGGTTTCACATAATCTTCGTCGGTTGCAATGGAAACAAAATCAACACCTGCTTTTACCAGAGTATCATTTACCGATGCTTCCATATTTAAATACCAATTTGCATAGTTTCTTCGCAAAGCATTACTTGTGGTATCAACCCAGGCATACTCACCTGTTTCTGCATCTTTCATTCGAATAATACCAACCGATGGTATTTCTTTTTCGCGCTTATCATAAATTTTTAAGCCTATTAAATCGTGCTTACGGTTAGCAATTCGCAATGCTTCGTCGAAACGCGGCTTACCATCAACATCATCCATAAAATCAGAAATAATAAATGCCGTACTTCGCTTTTTTATGGCATTGGTTAAATAGCGAAGAGCTTCGGAAATATTTGTTTTGTCGTTTTCGGGTTTAAAGTCAATTAATTCCCTGATTATTCGCAGTATATGTGTTCTACCCTTTTTCGGTGGAATGAATTTCTCAACCTTATCGCTAAATAAAATCACACCGATTTTATCATTATTTTGGATTGCAGAAAATGACAAAACAGCCGATATTTCAGTAATTAAGTTCTTTTTAAGTTGAGTTTGTGTTCCGAATACCCTCGAATTACTCACGTCAACCAATAACATAACAGTTAGTTCACGCTCTTCTTCGTATATTTTAATGTATGGATGATTGAATCGGGCTGTTACGTTCCAGTCGATATTACGAATATCGTCGCCATATTGGTATTCGCGCACTTCGCTAAAAGCCATTCCACGGCCTTTAAAAGCACTATGATACTCACCGGCAAAGATATTCTTTGATAAGCCCTTTGTCTTTATCTCAATTTTTCGTACTTTCTTTAACAGTTCTGAAGCTTCCACACCAAATCAATTTTTATTGGTTTGTAATCATTCCTTTTTATCGAGCTTCTTGGTAATAATAGAAAAATACCATTCTTCTTTTTTAATGTTTATTACATAATTGTTCTTTCCTGAAACATAATTGTACCAGGTTAAATCTTCTTTGTACTCATAAGTTTTATTGAGCGAATCAATTGATGTTTTAAGTAAGCTATAATCGCACATCAGGATATGATATTTACAGTAACCATTGTCATCCAAAACAAAAAGAAAGGTACGCAATTCATCATAATCCTGAAATTTAATGAAACTACTTTTACCCATCACTTCCTTTGAAAAGTAGTAATCGGTAAATTTTTCCTTCATCACTTTTTTAATCTCCAACTTATGAGCTCCAACAAAATTTTGTCCAAGAACGTGTAAGCTCGATATTACTATTAACAGAAGTACAATTATTTTTTTCATTAATGATATATAACTTTATGGAACTTCAACCGTGTTCAGTATTTCCGTTATAATATCTTCGGTGGTTACATTTTCAGCTTCTGCTTCGTATGATAATCCGATTCTGTGACGTAACACATCGTGACAAATGGCACGAACATCTTCGGGAATAACATACCCACGACGCTTGATAAATGCATACGCTTTTGATGCCATTGCCAGGTTAATACTGGCACGTGGCGAACCACCATAATTAATCATGCTTGCAAATTTTTCCAAGCCATATTTTTCCGGATACCTTGTAGCAAATACTATATCCAAAATGTATCGTTCGATTTTCTCATCGATATATACATCTTTAACCACATTACGAGCATTTATAATGTTTTCTGGTTTTAAAATGGTATTTGCCTTTGGGAACACTTTGGCAATATTCTCACGAACAATTAACTTTTCTTCATCAAGCTTTGGATAATCAACCACTACTTTTAACATAAAACGATCGACCTGTGCTTCGGGCAGCGGATAAGTTCCTTCTTGCTCGATTGGGTTTTGAGTTGCCATCACCAAGAACGGTTGAGGTAATTGATATGTTTTTTCACCAATGGTCACTTGTCGTTCCTGCATTGCTTCCAATAGTGCACTTTGCACTTTTGCAGGAGAACGGTTAATCTCATCAGCTAAAACAAAGTTTGTAAAAATGGGCCCTTTTTTAACCAGAAATTCTTCGTTCTTTTGGCTATAAATCATGGTTCCAATTAAATCGGCAGGCAACAAATCAGGTGTAAACTGGATTCTGCTAAAGTCAGCATCCACAACACTTGCAAGTGTATTAATTGCCAATGTTTTTGCCAAACCAGGAACACCTTCCAAAAGTATGTGTCCATCAGAAAGAAGTCCGATTAAAAGAGAATCAACCAGGTGTTTTTGTCCTACAATCACCTTACCCATTTCCATTTTAACCATATCAACAAACGAACTTTCTTTTTCTATTCGATCATTCAGCTCTTTTACATCAACTGTTTCGTTCATAGTTCTTAATTTTTGAAAAGATACAAATTTTAATTCTGATTCAAAATACTTGTAATGATTATACTTCTGTTAAATATAATACAGCACAATGATAGTTTATTTTTGTGTTAAAAAATGTTAAAGGAATTTAAGAATATATAATCAAAAATCCTTTTGAAATTATTGATATTAGGTGATTTTAAACTGATTAATAATTATAACTTTGTACCAAATTCTTAAGAAGTGAAAAGTCGATATTTTATTCAGTTAAGTTATAAGGGAACAAATTACCACGGATGGCAAATTCAGCCTAATGCACTTACCATACAAGAACTTGTAATGAAGGCGTTCTCGACCATTTTACGGGAGAAAATTGAAATAACCGGAGCAGGAAGAACTGATACAGGAGTACATGCCATTAATTACATCGCCCATTTTGATTCAAATCATTCTGATTTAGATCAAAATAAAAATCTACTTTTTAAGATCAATGGATTATTACCCAATGATATAGTTATACAATCGATTAATAAAGTAAATCCTGATGCACACGCACGTTTCGATGCTAGCAGCCGAACCTATAATTATTATATACATCAACAAAAAGATCCGTTTTTGTTAGATACTTCCTATTTCTATACTCAAAATCTGGATATTGAATTAATGAATCAGGCTGCAAATCTTTTACTTAATAATAATGATTTTACAAGCTTTAGCAAATTGCATACCGATGTGAATACCAATAATTGTGTAGTAAAAGAAGCATACTGGAAAAAAAATGATTATAAACTTGTTTTTACCATAACAGCTGATCGGTTTTTAAGAAATATGGTACGCGCCATTGTAGGTACCTTATTGGATGTCGGTAAAAGAAAAATAGATATTAATGATTTCAAACAAATCATTTTAAATAAAAACCGATCGGATGCCGGTGTTTCTGCACCGGCACATGGATTATTTTTAGTGAAAATAGAGTATCCTGAAAATATATACAAAACAAAATAAACATCTGTTATACTGCATAATAAAAAGTATTTAGCTCGTATAAAACAAAATAATCCTGAATAAAAAAAATGAATATTAAATCAATCTAAAAATTAATTATTATCTTAGTTTCACCTAAAAAATTGATATTTTAACAATCGATATATACTATGAAGTTCAGATTTACAATAGCAAAAAAGCTTATTTTCGGTTTTGGAATTGTTACATTAGCCATTATCTTAAATGCCGTTTTAATTAATAAAACCCTTAAGGATAGTACTGATGCCAATAACGAGATTTCTACCATTTATGTACCTTCTGCCGATGCCTTGAGAGAACTTTCAAACATGATGGTATCATCGAAAATGCTTATTAAGAATTGGGTGTATATAGATAGAAAAGCCAATACGCCCGATAAACTAAAATTGATTGAACTGCATCAAACAGAATTGCCTGAAATTAATGACAGAATTGTTAAGCTTTCCAGAAAATGGACTGATGAGTCGGAAAGAATCATGTACGAAAATATTTACACAACCATTAAAGATACCTTATTTCCTATGCATCAGGAAGTAATGAACAAATTGAGCACCATGGAAGATTACGAAGATGGTTTTTTATTAATGGTTGAAATCTATCCTTTGGTTGATGAAGGTGGTGATATACTTGTGTATAGCGATAAAGTAATTAATGAATTAGAGACCCTAACCCGAAAACACGAAGCTCACGTTGCACAGGCGCAGGAAGATATGGTTAAACAATTCGACAGTTTAAAAGACTTTATTTATGTTGCCGGAATTATTTTAACTGTCATATCTATTATTATTGCATTGTATTTGTCGCAAATGATTATTAAGCCAATTAATAGCATAAAAGATGTTTTGACACTGATGGGTAAAGGTATCATGCCTAAAAAACACATTAAAGAACGAAATGATGAGATTGGCGAAATGGCTGCTGCCCTAAATGCCTTAATTCGTGGATTAAAAGAAACAACTGATTTCTCGCTGGAAATTGGAAAAGGAAATTTTGATAGTCAGTTTGTACCACTAAGCGACGAAGATGATTTGGGTAATGCTTTGCTTGAAATGCGTACCAATTTAAAGCACGCCAAAGAAGAAGAAGCACGACGACAAAAAGAAGACCAGCAAAGAAACTGGGCATCGCAAGGCATTGCCAAGTTCAGCGATATTTTGCGTCAGAATAACGACAATATTGATAAACTATCATATGACATTATTAGTAATCTGGTTAAGTATTGCGATGCAAACCAGGGTGGATTATTTTTAATTAACGATGACGATGCGGATAAGCCCTATATTGAAATGGCAGCCGCTTACGCGTTTAACCGTAAAAAATTCCTGGAACAAAATATCGAAATGGGTGTCGGGTTAATCGGACGGGCAATACAGGAAAGCGAAACCATTTATATGACAGATATTCCGGATAACTACATTACCATTACATCGGGTCTTGGAGATGATAATCCCAAAAGTATCTTAATTGTTCCGCTGGTTGTAAATGAAACAGTTTATGGTGTAATTGAAATGGCTTCGTTCAGAGAATTCGATAAATATCAAATTGATTTTGTTGAAAAAATTGGTGAAAATATTGCAGCTACTTTATCGACTGTTAAAATAAACATTAAAACCGCCCGATTGCTGGAAACTACCAGACAGCAAGCCGAAGAAATGAGAGCGCAGGAAGAAGAGATGCGACAAAATATGGAAGAATTGCAGGCTACACAAGAGGAATCGGCGCGTCGTGAAGCCGAGCTGGAGAAAAAAGTAGCTGAATTTGAGCGATTTAAAAAGCAGCAAGAATCATTTATTAAAAAGCTGGATGGAAATTTTAGCGGTGGATTCGTATCTGCTTTAGATGATGACGAAGATGAAGATGAAGAATCAAACAGTAAGCAAGATGTGCAGGATGAAGAAACGGATGAATGATACTGGAAAAGATAAATAAAAAGAAAGCGCTAATTTTATTAGCGCTTTTTTTGATCAATTTGATCGATAAACCAGTTCAATAATTGGTTAATTTCCTGAATCTTTGCAATCTCATGCGGAATATCCTTTTCAAGCGTATGATTAGAAACGACAAGGTCAATCTTCTCATCTACAACTAATTCCTTAAGCTTATCAAAACTGAAGATATTCTCAAAAAAATCAGCGCATTTTACTTTCCCTGCCAACTGATAACTTCGATTGCTAATGTTATACACTAAATAATATCTGGGATTCTCTATTCCGTTTTCAGAAACATGAAGCCCATCATCAGTTGGAACTAATATTTTTAAA
>CAYVEW010000138.1:0-7700 GCA_964450375.1 uncultured Bacteroidales bacterium | reverse complement strand
GATAAAATTTCGGAATTTACACCATCTGTCTGGCCTGTTATAACTTCTCTTTTCTCAAATAATTCAGGATTTATCTGCACCATAACATAATAAACCCCTTGTTCTTCGATCAAAGCGGTATTAGGAACCATCAAGGATTGCTTATCGGATTTGGTTTTAATATAAACTTCGATGTAACCTCCTGGCAAAAATGAATGTTTATTATCGATAAGAAAATTTACCGGAACCAGATAACCTGTTTCGTTATCAATACTTTTTCCAATTGATAGAACCTTACCATTTAACTCTTCTAATGTTAAAACCTTATTTTTTGTTATAGATTTAAAACCAGCAGATTCGATGTTATTTAAGTAAACATAATCTTTTTGCTGCACCTCTGCCTTTACAACAAGGCTAGTGTTATCGATAACAGAAAATAGTTGTTCACCTGCTTCAACATATTGCCCGTTTTTAACATGAATATGATTGATGTAGCCACTAAAATCGGAAGATACAATTTGTCCTTCGGAGTTAAAATTTTTCTTTAGATTATTGAAAATTGCCTTTGCATTTTCGAATTCCCTTTTTGCATTTTCCAGTTCCTTTTCAGAAATGATTTGCTTCTGCGACAATGCTTCTTTTCTTTCAAAATCAGATTTAGCCTGTTCGTAATTGTTTTTAGCTTCAATAAATCGCACATTAACATTATTTTCGGCCAAACCATTTGGTGATATGCTTAAAATAGATTCTCCCTTAATCACTTCGCTACCATCAAAAATTTCCTTTAATAGATGAATAGTACCATTCGTTTTAGCTGTAATTATAAACTCCTTATCGGGATTTGAGTATACATGAGCAGAAGTCTTAATAACTTTTCCGAATGGTTTCAAATCGGGATACTGTGTTTCGAAATTAACCTTCCACGATTGTTCTTTGGTAAATGCAATTGCATTCAGATGTTCTTCGTGTTTCTTTTCTGCAATATGCACTGCTGTGTGTTCATCATTATAAATTACAACATTATTAACAAGAACCTGGTGATTCATATCTTTTGATTTAATATCAAATACTAATTGGGCAGCACCATTTTTTTCGGGAGTAAGATTAAACTCGAAGATTCCTGGTTTTGAGTTATTATTTATTTTCTGGCTAACAATATATTCTCCAACCTTTAGTTGAGCAGTAATTTCTGCATCAGCTAAAGGCTTAAAATCTTTCAGATTTGTAAAATGCGCTAAAATATTAACCGCTTGCCCTTTTACAAATGGATCTGCTTCGGCAAACAATTCAAATTGATCTGTATATACTGTAAATTGTAGTTTTATTTCGCCATGATCATGGTCATGTTCTTCTGTTATTGATTCTTTTTTACTACATGCTGTGATTGTAATAAGCATAATCAAAACATATAAAATACTATGTTTCATTACTTTAAATTTAATGATTAAAAAATGGATTATTCATTAAGCATCAAAGCTCAATAAAATTTCGAAATTGAAATGATAAAAATCAGGCAAGCAAAGGTGGCCCCCGAAGGTAATTTGTTTTAGGAATCTGATCAGAAAAAAACGCTTTATCGAAAACCATTTTTCCTGATTTGCTTTCTATAAGGTAATTTGAATAGTCATTATCTGAATTCGTAATAAAAACCTGATCGATACTAATCTTTGTTAAAACATCGACATGGAAGTGACAGGCATGATCCGTGCAATCGTGATCGAAGTTATTGAATTGCTCCTGTTGTATATCTAAATCAGTTAGAACTTGATTATATTGGCAATGGGATAAAGTATCATTCTGATTATGATGATGATGCGGAATAATGCTATGCGCAAAAATAATTGCCCAGGCAGTTAGTAAAAAGGGTAATATGATAAATTTATGCCGAATCACACGCCAAATATAGTAATTATTTATTTTAGTTATAGACCATTTAATGCGCTAAAAGTTTAAAACGAAAATACACGAACACATACTTTGTAAACAGAATATGGTTTATATTTTTTCTTTTATTTAAAAAATTAGTATTTTAGAACTGGTTAAATTTATAGCATCATGAGCGAACTACTGATTTTCATTTTAGCAATGGTATTTGGCGTAATGCCAGTATCTATATTTGTTTACTGGTACAAATACAAAGGAACTATTATTTATAAAACAGCTTTTGCCATTCTCATAACAAATCTTTTTGTTGCTGTCAGTTCATTCGTAGTTGGGAAACACGGCCTTATCTATCTGATCATGTATGTTCCGGTTGGTTATCTGTCTTTACTAATAGGTAATCTGCTATTCAAAAAATTTGTACAAAAGCCTATCAAAGCATCAATTAACGTTTTGGATAAAATATCCAAAGGAGACCTAAATGTAAAGATTAGCGAAGAAATAAAACAAAGTAATGATGAAATTGGTAAGATGAATGTTTCTCTGGAACAATTGGTTGCAAATTTAAGAGACACCGCCGAATTTGCCCGTCAGGTAGGAGAAGGGAACTTTAATCATCAAATCGAATTATTAAGCAAATCGGATCACCTACGGATTGCTTTAACTGAAATGAAAGAAAAACTGCAGGAAGCGGCCAAGCTGCAAAAAGAAAAACAAATTGAGGAAGAAAAACGCTCGTGGGCCAACGAAGGATTGGCGAAATTAAATGAGATTCTTCGAAAACAAGACGATGTAGAAGAGCTGTCGTATCAGATATTAAGTTTTTTGGTTAACTACACAAAATCCAATCAAGGGGGGATTTTTATACGAAATAACGAAGATGAAAATACAATAAGCCTTGATTTAAAAGCTTTTTACGCCTTTAACCGACGAAAATTTATAAAAAAATCGTTTGAACTGGGCGAAGGATTAGTAGGTAACTGTGCACTTGAAAAACAACGCATTCATTTAACCGAAATTCCTGATAACTATATACAAATTACAAGTGGTTTAGGTGGCTCAAACCCAAAAAGCCTTTTACTTATACCCATGAAAATGGAAAGTGAAGTACTCGGGGTAATTGAAATTGCTTCATTTAATACATTTGAAGATTATCAGATTGAATTTATGGAGCAAGCTTCGTTAAGTATTGCAAGTTCCTTAAACATGGCCGAAACCAACAAACGCACTTCCGAATTGCTCGAAAGAACCCAACAACAAGCCGAAGAAATGGCTGCTCAAGAAGAAGAAATGCGTCAGAACATGGAAGAATTGCAAGCTACCCAGGAAGAATCATCGCGCAGAGCAGAAGATTTTGAAATGCAATTAATCGAATTGCAAGATACTAATGATGTGCTGGAAAGAGAACTACAACAGGCTAAAAAGGAAATTGAAAAATTAGAAGCAAAATTAAAGAAATAAACTAGGAGTTTACTTCATGATGCCTGGAGATAAGATCAGCAAGTTTTTTATCATCCAGGTAGTTTACAATAATCGTATTCAACTCATCCCAATAGAATTTGGAAGCGCAGCTTAGTTCTTTCTCGCATTGTTTATTAACTGCCAAACAATCGACAATATTAATACCCGGTTCAAAGGCATTGTGTATATCTAATAAAGAAATTTCTTCGGGAGGCCTTGTTAAAACATAACCACTTTTTTTACCACGCACTGTAGTTATTAAACCGGCCGTTTTTAGTGGTGCTATAATATGATCGAGGTAACGTACTGATATTTCCTGATTCTTAGCAATGTCTTTCTGAAAAACACCCCCGGGAGTTTTATGCAAAGCAATTTCGAGCATTGTTCTTACACCGTAGCGTGTTTTTGTGTTGAATTTCAAAGCTTTTTACATTTAAGAATTAGAACCTAATATTAAAATATCAAATTTAATAATAATTATGTCTTTCACTTGCAACATTCCGAACATTTTTTGTGGCGGCGATATTGAAAAATCCGAAAGTCGTATTTCTGCATTACCACTTAAAATAATCGATTCATCCCGAAGCTTTGTAATATATTCTCCACGTATACCTTGTGTTTTTCCGGCAATCGTTAAACTAAAATTTATGGCAGAATTTCTTGAATGATTAATATACTCCAGAATTCTTCGTTCAATTTCCACAATAATTTCCGGATGATTAGATGCGTCAAGCAGATCGCGAAAATCATTTTCTATTAATGGATTAGCTCCCTTGAATGATTGAACAGGGATTTTAAACTCAATAAAACTTCGTCGTGAATTATCGGAATTTATTTTTTCAGCTACTTCAATGTTATTTGCTCTTGAGTTATCGAAAGAGAGCGTAAAATCACTTACATTGGTTTCTCCTTCAATTTTAATATATTGTAAATAGCATGATTTATAGCTAAATACTGATTCTGCCAGATTCTGACCCAATACATCAGAAAAAAGAGACAATGCAAAACAACATAAAAATAGCAGTTTGGTTTTCATTTTAACAGTAAATCAATCTTAAGTTTCGGTTATTTTTTACTTTAAAACAGCCGCATTGGTGTTCAAATCCAATGCAGCTGTTGTTTATTACAAACCTTAAAATGAAATTGCAGCTTCTAATACAAAACCGCTAAACTCGGCACCTTTATAGGATGCTCCTAAAGTTGGAACTACACCATTACCGGTGTATTTCTGACTAACATATTCTAATTTAGCAAGAATATTTTCGGTTAAAAACCAACCACCACCGGCATTAATTCGTTCAATACTTAAGCTTTCAGAACTTGATGTCTTTTTTCCGGAAACCACATTATATCTTCCGCCGATATAAAATTGTTCATTTCCACCAAAGCGGTATAATAAGTCAGCAGCTAACTGGGTAAAAGATCCGTCACCTTCATCTTTACCTCCATTAGCAATTTCGTAAATTCCGAAGAACTCCAGACCTTTAAACTTGATAAAAGGATTCACCTGGAATGCTGTAATTTGCGAGAACCCCGGATTAAACCTACCGCTTCTGAAGTTATCATCATCTCCATCAACTACCAAAACCGAATAATAGCGCGATCCTGTTCTATCGGCACTATATAAGTAAGTACCTGTTGAAGTTCCCTGATTTACATAAAACGAACCCGTAATTCTTGCCCTAAAATCATCGGAAAATTGATTGTCATATCCTAATTTTCCATAAAAGGACAAGGCATTGTCGTAATTATATCGGTTAGTTACTGTAACATTCTGGTTTAATTTACCATTGGAAATACCAATAAGACCTATAAAACCAGAATTTTGGATAACTACTTCACCAAAAGCTTCGGTTGTAAAAGCATCCATAATGTAATTTCCAACGAACGGATTGTTTATGGCCATTGCATTATCAGTTCTTCTAAAGTGTGCATCGCCATAATTAATCTCGTCTAAACCAACTTTAATTGTAGTCATATCCATCAGTCCGGATAAAAATCCATCGCTTATAAAGTCAAGCCTGTCGAGCTGAACATAACCACCTTTTACCCATGCTTCGTTATGATGCCTGGATGACAAATAAGTTCTTAAGTGCATTTTAACACCATAAGCTAAATACACATCAAGATTTAAATTGGCAGTAGGCAAGTTGAAATTGGTAACCATATCATAATAATCAATGGTATCGTTGGTATTGCTATGGTTTATACCTTGCAACTGAATAGCAAAATCACCACCCACTTTTACTTTTATTTTTTCAAATTCCGGAATATCCGATTTCTGATCTTCAAATTTCTGTGCATTCACATTAATTCCAATAAGGATCATGCATAATAAAAAAATGATTCTTTTCATAATTTGTTGTTTTAATTGTTTTCCTTTTGTTTATTGATTTAATTATCGTTTAAATACATTTTTAACTAGATCTTCTTAAAATGAAAATCATAATGCAAGCTTACTTCGTCTCCGGTTTTAAGAGCTCCCAGCATAGCTGTTGGTGGATCAATTTTAAAATCAGACATTTTTAAAGTAACAACTCCCTTAACCTGAAGTGACAGGTTATTGTGAGCTGTTCCATTAAATTTAACCTGTACTCTTTTCGTATAACCGGCGATCGTTAAATTCCCAACAATAACTCCTGAGAAATTACTACCTGTTTGATTTAGGGATTCAATAGATTTCATCTCAAAAGTGATTTTTGGATGATCATCCGCTTGCAAAGCATCGTGCGTTTTATTATCCATAATGCTGTTATCACTTAAGATTTTTTCGGCAAGGCACACAAACCTGACATCATCTATTGTAATAAGTTTTCCATCGTTGTAAGTGGCCTGCAAATCACAGCTAATGCCTTCTGCTGCCATCTCCCAGTCGTGAACGCTTGAAGTTCCCTGCACTGTTAGTTTACTTTGATCCTGAACCAGACTATACTTTCCTCCTGCATATACTGTAAATACGGAAAAAAATAAAGTCATCAGGACCATTACACTTTTTCTAATTTTCATATTCATACATTAAATTTTTGTTTTCCTATTTATCCTATCGTTTTGATAGGACAAATATACATCGTTTTTTGTTCACGATTTAACAATAAAATATATTTTTAAACATATATTTTGTAAAGTGCTATATTACAGCACCTAATTTTTAACTCTGCAATTATTTCTTTTTACAATTCAATCAGTTACTGACATCAAATCATTATTTAATGGATATATTTGTGTTAATAGCATAAATTAAGGCACCATGAAACGAATACTATCAGCAATATTTATCATACTATTTTCAATAAATACTAATTATGCCCAGGATTTACTGGAAACTATTGAAGTAAATTATAATTTGTATGCTATTGAAAATCCCGAAGGCGGAAATGTTTCTTTTTTAATAACACGAAAAGGCATAGTAGTTGTCGATGCCGGAGCAAATCCTTCGAATGCTGAAAGAATTATTAACACGATTAAATCAATAAGCAATAAACCCATAAAATATTTAATATTAACTCACATGCATGGTGATCATATTTATGGGCTTAGTGCCTTTCCGCAAGATGTAACCATTATAGCACACAAGAATTTAGAAAATAACAATACACTATTTAACGAAAAAAACCTGATAAACTATAAAGAAAAGGTATTTCCAAATTATCTGTCGAATATAAAATTGCAATTGGATTCTATTTCTGATAAAGAAAGCTCCGGTTATACGGATTTGTTAGATAGCTACAATAAAAACAAAGCTTATTTCGAAGACATACAAAAGATTCAATTTAGAAGTCCCGATATCACGTTTGATGATTACTACAGATTGAAAGTTGGAAACGAACGCATTATGCTTGAATATCCCGGGCCATGTCATACATCCGACAATATCGTTGTTAAATTTTCAAACCATAATGTAATTCATACCGGAGATATTGTTTTTCGAAAAGAATTCCCTTATACCATCGAAGAACATGGAGTGGACATTTACAATTGGGTGAAAACCCTGGATGATTTATATAAGGAAAATATTTTAACAGTTATCCCCGGACATGGTGAAATTGATAATAAATACGCTTTAAAAGAACAGGCAGAGTATTTTAAACAACTGGCGCAAAAAATAGAACGATTAAAAACTCAAGGTTTATCACTGGAAGAAATAATTGCTCGTTGCAAAGCATCCGATTATGATTTACAGGGTAACGAAAATCAATTGCCGGTAAACATCACGGTTATTTACAATCAACTGATACACTCACCGGCAAACTGGTGGGAATTTTAAAAAGCGCTAAAACAATAAGAGGGTGTCCGAAAAGAATTAAAAGTGTCATTGCGAATGAAATGAAGCAATCTATATTTGTTGATTATCAATAGATTGCTTCACTCTCCCGATATCC
>CAYVEW010000137.1:0-7732 GCA_964450375.1 uncultured Bacteroidales bacterium | reverse complement strand
GCAATCATTACACCAAGCTCTCTTCTTCTTTCTGCAACCATCATGATAATAGTTCCGAAGATGCCAAAACCAATTACGATATAAAGAATAGCTTTCATGATAATACCCCCCGCTTTATCGCTTTCAATAAACTGAACTACTTCCGGATTTAACTCTTGCCAGTTTAATACATAATAATCGCCATTGGTTAAATGGTTAAGTTTTCTTTCCACCGGAGCGACATCGGTGTAATCATTTACCATAATCATAAGCGATGTTACCATGTCTGGAGCAGAATAATATTCCTGTGCTAGCTTGATATCCATAAACACTCCGAGACTATTCATTTGTGGAGTAGAAAACTCCAGAATTCCTTTTACAGGATATAATCCGGCAGCAGTTACTCCATGATAACCCTGACTAATTAGTATAATAGTGTCGTTTACACCAACATTTAGGTGTTTCGAGATATTGTATGTAACCAATACTCCACGATCTCCAGACTCTAAAAATTCGCCTTCAGTAATCCAGTTTTGTAAATTAGAAGTTTCTTTGTCTTTGGCAGGTTCGAAACCAACAACTGCTCCACCGCGGGTATTTGGTCCAGATGAAAGTAAGGCAAAAGATTCTAAGCGTTTAGATGTGCTCGTAATTTCTTTTATGTCATCAAATGAATTTAATAATTTATCACTTGGTGTAAATACATTGTTTATCGATTTGATTTCTTGATAATCAGGGTGTTGTATTTGTAAGTAACCCGAAGATAGCTTTACCGACATGTCTATCATGTTACCATAAGTGCCATCTTGCATAGAACTCATTATGGTTGATAACAATACTCCGAAGAAAATAGATGCAACGGTAATTAATGTTCTGCGTTTGTTTCTCCAGAGATTTTTCCAGGCCATCGAAATTTTTCTCATATCTTAGTGATTTAATCTTTGTTTACCTGAGTCTTTTCATGTTTTGTTGAGAAAAGAAAGACTCCTGAATATTTATGTTGAATTTAATTTCGTTAATTACCACAATGGTTTTCTGGTTTTCTTTATCGGCAGGAATTATTTCAATTTTACTAGGGATTTTTCTATCGTTCATTATTTTAACATCTGAACCAAATTCAGTTTTAACTAAATACTCATCTTCATCGTAATATTCCGATTTCATCATTAAATATTCATCTTTACTAATCCATTTAATGATTTTACCCCAAACAACAGCAGCATCTTCGTTAGGAATCATTTCAATTTTCCAGCAATCCCAACCATCAATGTTTTCGGATCCCACAACTTTATGAGTAAAATCAACCACCATAGACGATTCTTTTAAGATATCATCATTTGTATAATCAGATCCCATCCAACCATCTGCCATCATTGATGGAGGAAGTTTAATCATACGACTGATGGTTGGCATCCAGTTCCACATTTCTGTTTCTCGTTTTAAGAAAGCTTGTCCTTTTTCTTTTGCCGGAGATGTTATAAGGGTCATGGAATAATCTCTTCCCAAAGTCCATATTTTAAATTGAATGGTTCGTTCCCAGGTCGGACGAACAATAGTCATAGTCATTGTCCCTTGGCTGGACTTTTCGCCGTTCCATTTTTCATCTGCTTTCCTGACAATTTCTTTTGCATCTTGTCCAAATGCTGGTGTTAGAACAATCAAAATCAAACCCAATAGCAAAGTTGATTTTAACACTTTCATTGTTTTCATAATTAACATTTTTTTGAATACATGGATATTATTTTCTTTTCTACCGCATCAATAGGGTAGTTATCCGGATCTGATACATAAGTCATTCCAACGCCATCAAGAAGTGATTGGAATAAACTAACTTCGGCTGTTGGATCTTCATAGCCTTCATTTTCAAAGTATTTATAAAGCACTTTGAAAAAAGAGTCGAACATTTCCCATAATTCTTTTTCAAAGAGTTTCATTACTGGAGCCTGAACCAATAAAGAGAAATAAAGTCTCCAATAAACCACGTGAGACTTAATCATTTTAAAGGATTCTTTAATAAAATGCACTAATTCTTCGCGTGTTAAAACGCCATCATGATTTGGATCAAATGATCGCATTAAATCTCCAAATCCATGGAATACAATCTCTTTCAGTAATGCTTCTTTACTTTCGAAATAGTTATACATCAAACCTTTAGAAATACCTGCTTTTATGGCAATTTTACTAATCGATGTTGGATGATAACCATCGTTGGCAAAAAGCTCAAGGGCAACCTGCATGATCAAATGCTTCTTTTCTTCCCTTATTTCATCAAATTGTTCTTGTGTTCTTGGCGACATATTTATATGATTGAACGTGTAGTCATAAATTTCCTCGAATGAAACCGCCTTATGACTGAACGGTTGGTCAAAGATAAAAGTATTTTTATCTTATATCCAAATTTTTTTGAATATTTTTTATCAAAACTTTAGTAAAGCTTGAAATAAATGATTAATTTTTAAGTGTTTATTTCCATAAAGAGTTATGATGAGATATAAGTTCGTATTTCTGCTTGTGTTATTTTTGAATCTACAATTCATCTCTTTGGCTATTAATGAAATAGACTACGACAGCATTATAAATTCTTCCAAAATTCAAGCACTCGATAATTTATTAAACGCAGCAAGTGATCAAAAAATAAAAGATTTTGATTCGGCTCAATTAATTTTATTAGCAGCAGATCATTTAGTAGATAGTTTAATTCAAGAAGGTGGCGACGTAAATAAACTTATTACCTTGGGGCATTTATATTTCGATAATGGTTATTTCGAAAACTCAAAAAAAGTATTCGATATACTGCTGCAGGATTACCAGTCTGAACTTACAAGAATCCAGCTTGCTGAAATAAAGCATACTTTGGGACTTAATCAAATAAGGTTTAATAACTACGACAAAGCAATCAACAACATACAGGAAGCTTTAATTATCTTTGAACAAGAAGGTCTGAAAAGTAATATAGCCAGAGCATTAAAAGATATAGGTGCTATTTATTATTACCTTAACAACACGAATTCGGCACTGGATTATTATCAAAAATCATTAATCATTTATCGAGAAGTAAATGATAGCGACGGAATAGCCCGGTCGTATAATAATATTGGGTTAATTTTTAAAGAAAAAGGCAATTACGCATTAGCACTTGAGTATTTAAATCAATCACTTGAAATAAAGAAAACCCAAAAAAATCTTTACGGCATTGCTAATACAATTGGTAATATTGGCGCTGTTTATATGGCGAAAGGGGAATTCGATGAAGCGACAAATTATTTTTACGAGGCATTGGAAATTTGGCAAAATCTCGATTACTTAATTGGCATTACTGAAGTTTACAATTATTTAGGAGATGTTTACATTAAGAAAGGTGACTTTGAAAAAGCAATTGAAACCTTATTAAAAGGAATGCAAATATCCCTGGAACATAATTTTAAACAACGATTAATTGTTAGTTATGAGTTATTATCGATTGCCTATTTTGAATTAAAAGATTTTGAACAATCTATCGTAAATCACAGAAAATACAACTTGTTAAAAGATTCGTTGTACGATGCATTAACCAAGCAACGGATGGAAGAATACCTTATTCGGAACGAAAATCTAAAAGCTGAAAATGAAATTATAGCTCAGGATAAAAAAATACTTCAGCAACGGTTTCAACTAATTCTGATTCTGGTTATTCTTTTAGCAGCAGCCGTTTTAGTGGCTCTTTTAATCAGGCAAAATAAACTAATTCGTAAGAAAAGCAAAAAGGTGCTTAACATAAATAAGGAGCTGGACGAAAGGGTTCAGCAAAAAACTTCGGAATTACGAATCTCCCAGTTTTCAATTGATATGGCGGTTGATTCCATTTTCTGGATGAAAAGAAATGGGCGGTTTTTGTATGTTAATCATTCTGCATGTTCGATGTTGGGCTATTCAAAAACAGAATTATTAGGAATGTCGGTATTCGATATTGTACCTGAATTTTCTCAGGATCTTTGGCAAGAATACTGGCAACAGCTTAAAAAGAAAGGTTCATATGTTATTCAGCTGTATTTTAAAACAAAACTGGGACATGATATTCCTGTAGAGGCAGCATTTAATTTCCAGGAGTTTGAAGGCGAAGAATTAAATTTTGTATTTAGCAGAAATATTGCAGAGCGGAAGCTTACCGAAGAAAAACTGAAAAGCGCAAAAGAAAAAGCCGAAAGGTCGGATAAACTTAAATCGGCATTCTTAGCAAATATGAGTCACGAAATACGAACTCCAATGAATGCCATCATCGGATTTATTAACTTATTAGGCGATCCGGATATTACACACAACCAGAAAGATGAGATTATGCAGCTTGCACAGTCGAGTAGTAACGACTTATTAAATATCGTAAATGATATTATTGATATCTCAAAAATAGAGGCCGATGAGCTTACCATTAATAAGTCGTTATGTTATGTAAATCGATCATTAAGAGATGTTTATAAATTATATCAAAATCACATTGAGCTTAACGAAAAAGAAGATCTAAAATTAAAACTGAGTCTGGAGCCAGACAGTGATCGGATTGTTATTTATACCGATTTCAACCGCTTTAAGCAGATAATGAATAATTTAATTAGTAATGCTATTAAATTTACCGAAAGGGGAGAAATTGTAATTGGCTACAGACAAGTTACCAAGGGCGGTTTAAAGTTATTGCGTTTTTATGTAAAAGATACAGGCATAGGAATTCCGAACTTAAAACAGGATATTATTTTTGATCGCTTTAATCATTTAACAGATGATAGAAACAAGATATACAAAGGAACCGGATTGGGTCTGGCCATTTCAAAACGACTGGTTGATTTGCTGGGAGGTACAATTGGTATAGAGTCTGAAGAAGGAGTGGGTTCAGAGTTTTATTTTACCTTGCCATATCAGGTAATGGATACACCTGATCACGAGATTATCGATGAGCAATGTTATGAACAGAAAAAAACATTTTGGCCTAACAAGAAAATATTAGTTGTAGAGGACACTCCATCTAATTTCTATTTAATTGAAAACTATCTCAAATCTACAAAAGTACAGTTACACTGGGCAAAATCAGGTAATGAAGCGATTCAAATGTTTAAAGATCAGGGTGAGTTTGATCTGGTTTTAATGGATATTCAGTTGCCTGGTATTAATGGATACGAAGCAACAAAGCTGATTAAATCCTACAATAATAAAGTTCCGGTTGTAGCTCAAACAGCTTATGCATTGGCGGGCGAAAGAGAGTATAGTTTAAAAGAGGGCTGCGACGACTACATATCAAAGCCAATAAAAAAGGAAACGCTTATTGAGTTATTATATAAATACCTTCAATAAGCGCTTGTTAAATACTAATATCCAATAAGTTTAGATTTTCTTAATTCGTACTTTTCTTTATCTGTTAAATCTTTTCGATAATCTAAAATCGGGCTTTCCCAATTTCCATACATTGGATTAGGCAATACAATAAACCGATCACCAAATAATTCTTTATTCTCTTCAACTGCTTTAAAACCAAAGCTGCTCGATCGATCTTCGAAGATCTCAGAAAAATCACCAAGGTTATCGCCAATTAATAAGATGATTTCATAGTTTTCTTTTACGATTTTTCTTCGCTCTGTTTTGCTACTGGTATTTGTTTTTAATATTAAATGTGTGCTGTCGGCATAAGCAAAATTCTCATTTTGCAGATTTCTAAGTGTTTCATCGAACTCATCAACACTTCTGTTGGAAATATAAAAAACTTCCACACCCAAAGATTGAGCATAATGCGAAAATTCAACCGCCCCGGGTAAAGCTTTTGCATTCACCATGGATGTCCAGTTCTCCCATGTTTCACTTGTGTAGCCTACTCCGGTTTGAATACAATTTGCTTCAAAAGGACTGTTATCAAGCATGGTTTCGTCAATATCTACTACAACAGCTCTTGGTTTATCTGATGGATTTTTATGAATATCCATTTCAATGCGTAATTTTGCCCAGTTAAAACTTTGATAATAAAGAGCTTTCATTTCTGCAGACTTTTGATACCACAAAACAGACATGATCAAATGATCTTGTGATTCTTGTTTATCAAAATCATTTTGTTTGCATGCAGATGCTATTAAAGCAACTCCAATGATCATTAAAATAAATTTTTTCATATAGTCATTATTTTGTATTGAGTATGGGATAAAAGTAAATATTTAATTTATCATGAAAAAATTTAATTTTGCCTGTAACTTTTCAAATACTTGTGCGTCTTAGTTTCGAAACAGAGTAATTATAATGACGGTTGAAGAATACAATAAAAGTGTAGACTTATACTCCGACGGGGTTTATCGGTTCATTCTTAAAAACATTAAGAATGAAGATGAAGCCAAAGATATTGTGCAGGATACATTCGAAAAATTATGGATCAAATCAAGCGATGTAAGCTATTTAAAAGTAAAATCCTATTTGTTTTCGGCAGCCTATCATACCATGATAGATAAAATCAGAAAAAACAAGCGACTAACATCAATTAGTGAATACGAAGATGATATAGGAACATGCACAGGTGGTTATAGTCAGTTAAGTGAAGTATTAAATGAAGCTTTGGAGCGAATACCGGCAATTCAGCGTTCGGTTATTTTATTGCGGGACTACGAAGGATATCCTTATAATGAAATTGCTGATATAACTGGTTTATCGGAGTCGCAGGTAAAAGTATACATTTACAGAGGGCGACTGGCACTAAAAAACTACATTGGAAGTATTGAAGCATTAGTATAAATAATAATTAATAGATGGTTGACATTAATTTAAATAACTACGAAGAAAAAATTATTGATTATTTCGACGGAAAATTAAATCACGTGGAAGTAGAAATGCTAATGTCTTTTTTAAGGAAACACCCAAATCTGGAAGAAGAGTTTAATAGTTTAAAGGATTTTCATTATAATGAGAACAAAAAAGAGCAGGTAAACTTTGATCAAAAAACTTGTCTTAAAAAAGAAAGCCTGCTAAATAATCAGAAATCAAATTTCGCTGAATTATGCATTGCAAGCATTGAAGGTGACTTAAATGACCAGCAACAAGAATGGTTTAGAAACTTTATTAAATATGACGAGATAAGAAAAAGGGAATTAGAATTATTTAAACTAACAAAACTTTCTCCAGACAATCAGATTGTTTTTACCAATAAAAAATCATTACGTAGGAATAGCATAAAATTGCGTAATGCATTAATAGCTAGCATGTCAGCTGCAGCATCAGTTGCTATAATAATAGCAATGTACATTACAATGTCGAAGCCAAATTTAATGGAAGAGCAGTTAATAGTTCGTGAAGAAGTAAAAGAAACCACTATTGAATTAAAAAGTCCGGAACCGATTATAAATAGTGAAGAAGCTATTAGCAGAATAAATAAAATTACAAAAACCAGACAAACAACAATAAAAGCAAATACACCTAAAGTGGAAATTGAAGCTAGTTTAAGTAATGGTTTAAATGAAAATCTAAAAAGGGAATATGTACAGTGGACCGAACTAACTGCTAAGGAAATAAAACTTGATCAAAATGAACATCAGGGTTTAAATATTATTACAGATCTTAACGATTATGAATTCTCAGGGAAGGCACAAGGGGAACAGGTATTGTCACTTCGTTCGTTTGTAGCGCAAACCATTAACAAAGCCCTTTTTAATAAAAGGAAAGACAAAATTGAAGCCTTTGATATTGCACAAGCAGGAGTAAAAGGAATCAATAAAATAGCTGGCACAAAAATGACACTTGAAAGAGTATACGATAT
>CAYVEW010000136.1:0-7775 GCA_964450375.1 uncultured Bacteroidales bacterium | reverse complement strand
CCGAATCATTCAAACTTTTTACCAGGCTCAATTTTTGCCCGCCATTCTTTATAAAAAGCTCCCGGTATTCATCTTCAATCTCTACAATGGTTTCCAGGCAATCGGCTACAAAAGAAGGAGCAATAACAAGTATTTTTTTTATTCCTTTTTCTGCCAGATCAACAATTACATTATCTGTAAATGGCGAAATCCAGTTTTTGTTTAACCGCGATTGAAAAGCTACCGAATATTGGTTCTTTTCTAAACCTAACGCTGAAGCTAATAAACGTGTTGTATGGTAGCAAGTGGCTTTGTAACAGAACGTTCCGTGTGCGGGCAAATCATTAATGCACTTACATTTTGCAGAATCTATCGCAGGGTGTATATTGTTTAAATGACTTAATGGTAAGCCATGGTACGAGAAAATAATGTGATCGTAATCCGAAGGGTTGTGTTGCCTGATTTGTTCTGTAAAAACTTTAATAAATTCCGGCTGATTATAAAATTGCCTGATATATTTAATTTCCGATTTATTTTTCCAGGTTTTTAGTTCTTTTTTTACCGCATCGAATGCAGATTCAGTGGTTGATGATGCATACTGCGGATACAAAGGGAAAACAATGATCTGTTCGGGATTAAAAATTTGTATTTGCTTTAGCGCATCTTCAATGGAAGGATTGCCGTAACGCATTCCTAAAAAATACCGGTTATTGCTATTTCCACTGTTGTTTAGTTTTTTGAGCAGCTTATTGGAGTAATGTAAAAGTGGAGAACCTTCGGCTGTCCATAATCTTTGATAAAGCGCCGATGATTTTTTTGCCCTGAAAGGGACGATAATCAGATTTACCAATATCCATCGCAGGGGAGCAGGCAGAGTAATTACCCTTTTGTCGTTCAGAAATTCGGATAAAAACTTTTTTACATCAGCAACTGACGGGCTGTCCGGAGTTCCAACATTAATTAACAATACAGCTGTACGTTTCACAATTATTCAGATTTTGATTTTATTGTATTTTACATAAATCAGTTTTCCGGTGTGTTGGCCGGCAGCAAATAGTATAATAAATAAAGCAATATAGGCCCAGTGGAAATCTGCGTTCGCTGCATACCTTGCAAAAACTGTTATAGCAACAGGAATGTGTATGGCCAGAAACCAATTCAACGAAAAACGTTTTTCTCTGGAACGCCAATAACCAAAAGGTAAATTTATAAAATAGCTTAATATGGCAATTAAAGCGATTGTCATTTTAATTCTTTATTAATTTATCAGCTATTTGTTTTGCTTGTTTAACCCGGTCGGCCATGCCAATGCCATCGCGGATATTCCCCGCCAGAATTAATCCGGTGTATTGTGTTTCTATTTTTTCAATGCTTTCAAATCTTTTTCCTGATGATAATTCGTATTGCGGTATCGCTTTCTGATAGCGGAATATTTTCATTAAATCAGCTTGCTGCTCTGTTTTTAAGGTTTCTTTTATTTCTTTGAGTGCGATTTTTTTAATTTCATCATCAGTCATCTCAATTATTTCGGGTTTATTGATACCTCCCATAAATACAGAAAGAATAGCACCTCCTTTGGGAGCCCTGTTTTCGAACAGGCTGGATGTAAAAAGAATTCCAAGTACATCTCTTTTTTCTTTTGAAGGCACCAGTCCGCCAAAAGCTTTTAACTCTTTTCCATTCCAGTTTTTATAGGCAGCTATAAACTGAACAACTTTGGCATAGTTCAGATTGGTTATTTGTTTCATTTCATTGACAGGCAGGAAAGGCAACAACGATGGAAGATGATCAGCGTCTATCGTTGTAATTACTTTCCTTGTAATGATCTCCTGTGTTTCATTGTTCGTAACAAACTTTACCCTGTAAGCATCTTCGTGCGGGTTTATTTCTGTTTCTGATGCATTTAAAACAATATGATCCTGTCCGATTTTAGATGTTAAGGCATCTGTGAGATTCTTTAAGCCTCCATAAACAGAAAAAACTTCGCGGCTAACACGCTTTTCAATTTCTGTTTTGGGTTCTTTCTTTTTTTTCGCAGCGCCTTTTATAAAACTTCCATAATTTTGTTCCAGATTATACAGTTTAGGTAACGCATATTTTGTAATTAACTTGTGTGGATCGCCAGCGTAAACTCCGGAAATAAAAGGATCTATGGCATAATCGAGATAACTTTTTCCCATGCGGCGCAGAACCAAATCGGCAACCGATTCTTCCGGATTATTACCAGGTTTTCTGAAGGGTTCGGCCAATATTCTGAACTTATCTTTTAAACTAAACAGGGGAGTGGCAATAGCACTTATCGGCCCTGATGGCAAAGCATTCCATTTTCCCGATTTCCATATCCAACGGTATTTTGCTTTGGCGTTGGCTATCTCTAATTTTATGTCATCTTTTAAATCATCAAAAAGTTGAACAATTTCGGGTGTGCCAACAACCCCGGTATTGGGGCCTGTTTCGTAAATAAAGCCATTTTCTTTAATGGTATGAATAACTCCACCTGTTCTGTCGCTTTTTTCCAACAACAAAACTTTTTTTCCGGCTTTTTGCAGATAAAAAGCTACTGTTAGTCCTGTAAGCCCGGCACCTATAATAATTACATCCACTTTTTTCTGTTCCATCTTAAACTGTTTTTGAGTATTTGTTGTTTTGCTGCGTGTACTCAGGATCCATTGTAGCGGCAATATTTCTGATAAATAAAGAACCTGTTCCGCTCACCTTAATTTCCTGATTCTCGAATTGCAATAAGCCGTCGTTTATAAATTCCTGAAGCTTTTCGGGCTTAAAAAGTGTTATCTGTTCAAAATCTTTTAGATTGATTTGGTAATCAGAACAGATTTCTGAGATGTTTAAAAACTGATTGCACATAAGCTTGGTAATTACATCGCGAATTATCATCTGATTTTTACTTATGGCGATTCCTTTCTCTATAGCTAAGTTGTTATTGTTTAATTTTTCTATATATGTTTTTACATCTTTCACATTTTGTATATAAGCATTTTCTAACTGGCTAATTGCTGAAACTCCGAAAGCATAAACTTGCCCTGTGGTTCGTTTGGTACAGTACCCCTGGAAATTCCTGTGTAATTTATTGTGGCTTAATGCGATATTTAACTCATCATCGGGTAAAACATAGTGGTCTAAACCAATGGGTACATAACCTGAGCTCAGTAGCAGTTCTCTTGCTGTTAAAAACATTTCCATTTTAAGGTCAGAATCGGGCAAGCCTTTTTTTTCCAGAATCTGCTGGTGTTTTTTCATCCAGGGCACATGAGCATAGGAGAACGTAACCAGGCGGTCTGGCTTTATGGCAATGGCTCTTTGAATGGTGTCACTAAAATTTTCTGGATTTTGACCCGGTAAACCATAAATAAAGTCGAGATTAACTTTTATTTGCGGATTTTTATTTTTCAGATATGCAACAAGTTCGCTAACCGGTATGGACGAAGGAGACCGGTTAACTGATTTTAAAATTTGCTCATTGAAATCCTGAATACCCAGGCTAAATCGGTTAAAACCCGATTGAATAAGCCTGTCTGCGTAATCGAAGTTAAGATATGCAGGATTACACTCAATAGCAATTTCGGGATTTTCGATTAAGGTAAACTCTTTAAATATTAAGCTGTTAAGTTCTTCGATGTATTTTACATCAACCGAATTAGGTGTTCCTCCGCCATAATGAATCTGGGAAACTTTTCTGTTTTTATCTAACAAAGCAAATACCTTGTGTAATTCCTTTTCGAGAGATTGAAAGTATTCTTGCGTGTTTTCTTCATTTTTAATGGTACAGGCATTGCATCCGCAATAAAAACAAATCTTTGAACAAAAAGGTATGTGAATGTAAATGGCAATATGCTTATCTCCGGTTTGATTCGATTGTTCAATTAGCTTTATCGCTTCGCGTTCGGAGAAATCATCTGCAAAATGATTTGCAGGAGGATAACTGGTATATCGTGGTACCGGAATATTATATTTATCAATTAGTTGTTTATTCAACTTCATATTTATTTCTATTTAAAGGGTAATTGTACAAAAGCACTAAAAATGTGAGTAACCCCAAAATAAACTCAAGGGTAAAAAGCCCGCTATATCCTAATCTATCGCCAATACGCCCGCTCATTACAGCGATTATTAAGCCGCTTAAATGGGTAATTACAATTTGCACAGTAAAGTCGGTTCCTTCTTTACCTTTTCGAACCACATCCATTGAAGTGGTATAGATAATTACCGTTGATAAACCATAAGCTCCCCACAATAAACAAATACCCGTATATAACTCTGTTAACGATGGCGTATGATTTGACAGATAAATAAAAAAGGCAGCTGCAATAAGGTTCGTAAATGCAAATAAATAGATGCTTGCTTTTCGCCCGATTCGTTTAATAATAAAACCTGCAACAAAAGCACATAATGCAGCTGTTGAAGTTCCTACAATACCCGACATAAAACCAATTTGCTTTACATTGTACCCCAAATCAACCATATAAGGTTTTAACATGGCCAGAATTCCTATCAAACCGGAGTAATAAAACAGAAGAAGTAAAAGCCGTTTTAAACTGGCCTTATTGTTAAAAAATCGAAAAACATCCCTTGCTTTTACTCTCGGTTTATGATAATTTTCGTTGGTTTGTTTTTTGCGGTAAAGCATCAAAGGAACTATGGCAAAACCAACAAAAGCTGCCAATAAGGTAAGTAAGTTTTGCCAGCCAAAATAATAGTATGCCAGCAATAAAACGCCTGTTCCTAACAAACTGCCAATAAAGCTTCCGGCAGATTGCATACTATTTCCAGTTCCACGTTCTTCCGGCTTTAAGATCAAAATGGCAAAAATATCGGTTGCTATATCCTGTGTGGCCGATGCAATAAAGGCAATAATCATTAAAACCACAATAAGCCTGAAATCGGTTTGCAAATCGAAAAAACCGATGGAAATAATTACCACAGCATAAAACAGTTCTGATAATATAATCCAGCGGCGGATTTGTTTTCCTGTTTGTGTGAAATTATCGATAAACGGAGCCCACAGGAATTTTAAAATCCAGGGTAGTTTTACCAGTTGCAGCAAGCCGATCGATTCCAGAGAATAGTGTTCCTGCCGCATAATAACAGGCACAACCGTTGAAAAAAAACTCATTGGAACCGATTGTGCAATGTATAAACTAAATAATAAGGGGAATTTTTGCCAGTTTTCTTTTTTTAACATTTTACATTAATTAAAATTTAACCGAAATGTTTACTCCAACCTGGAAGGGTTTGCCCATTTGAACATACGTATTTCCTAAGGCTTCGAATAAAAATGAACGGTATTGCGTATTTAAAATATTACGGGCCCAAATATCAAATTGAAACTTACTTTTTATTAAGGAGATTTTCGCATTCAGCATATGGTACGAATCTTCGTAATATGAATTGTCTAAATTCCAGTAAATTTTGCCTTGTTGCTGGAAAGTAGCATTGATTTTCAGTTTATCCAACATAGAGAAATTATTTAATTCTACCGATTGATTTAACTGAATAGCCAGGGTGTTTCTTGGAATGTATGGTGTAAACTGGTTATTGTAATTGGTAACCGAATCTTCTTCGTATTTAATGATACGTGAATGTGTGTATCCGTAAGATATAATAGCCTGAAAACCTTTTATTTCTCTGTTCTTAAAAGAAATCTCAAATCCTTTATTTTCCGACAATCCTGCATTGTCGAGATAAGATCCTCTTCCGCTAGGAACAGATCGGTAAATTTGTTGGTTTTTAAGCACTGTATAAAAACCTGCTAAATCGGTATAAATAAACCGGTTGAAAAGGGATGTTTTAATACCTAACTCATAATTGTGCGAATCTTCGTGTTTAAATTTAAGCTGATCGGGTTCTTCGAAAGTTGAGTTAAACCCACCTGGTTTATATCCGGTGGTATACGTAGCATAAATGGTTGATTTATTCAACTGGTAACTTATTGCCAACTTTGGAAGAAATACCTGATCGGTTAATTTATTGTAGGTTGTATCGGTATTTGCCAGTTGCGTTCCAGCTCTGTCCATTTTGTATCTGTATCTTAATTCCGACATCTCATAATCGTAGCGAATGCCTGCTGTTATGGCCAGCTTATCGGTTAATTGAAACACAGATTGATGAAATAGTGCAAAACTCGATACATTTAAATTGTAATTTTTAAGGTACCACATATCTGATGTGTGCACATCAACATCAACCGACTTGTCGAAGATCTGCATAAAACCAAACGCACCAAACAACCAGTTGTATCTTTTATTATTGGTTGAGCGAATGATTAACTCATCAGAAATCATATTTTGTTTCATACCTTGCTCCACATAATATAAAGAGTCTGGCGTAAAATCCTGATCAATCTTCTGCTTGTCATCTAAAAGCTGATACGAAAGGGTATTGTCCAGTTTCCAATTGTTACCGATGTAATTAATTTTAAGCCCGTCGGAAAATAGCAGCCGGTTGTACGAACTGGGTTGATTATAATTAATATCATTTGCTTTTTGCAGCGAGTCAATAAAAATGGCATACGGATAACCACCCTGTTCAACCTGGTCGAAATTGGCAATATTCTCAATGCGTAATTGATCTGACAGGTGATATATAATTTTTCCTCTTAAACCGGCAGAATAAAATTCATCAACCTGCGAGTTTAGATAGGTATTGGTGTAAAACCCATCTCCCTGGTTGTAGTTTCCGGATAAAGAGTAAGCTAGTTTCTGATTTGCTTTTGCGTAATAACTGGCTCCTAACTTATAATTGCCATAGTTGGCAGCCGATATATTTATATTGGCACCCTGGTAGTTTTCCGGCGATAAGGTTTGTATATTGATTAATCCGCCCATGCTGTTCCTGCCATAAAGCGTACCCTGCGGTCCGCGCAGAATTTCGATCCGTTCAATGTCAAAAAAATCGAAATCGAATGCTGCTTTTTCGAAATATGGTACTTGATCAACGTAAAGACCCACAGAAGGCGAGTTTATTCGCGATCCGATTCCTCGGATATACACCGGTGATGTTAACTTAGATCCGTAATCGGGCATTACAAAATTTGCAGCAACGGAGCTTATTTGGCTTAAAGAATGAATTTCGTTGGATTGAATTTCTGAATTTGAAATAAACGATATCGATACAGGTAACTTTTTTATGGTCGACTGATCTTTGGATGCAGTTATTACAATCTCACCCAGGTCAATGTCGGGAATTTCAAGGCTATCTCTTAATACGATAATATCTTGTGCCGCTAATTTAAAGATTGTGCCTAGCAGCAGGCTAATTGTAATCAGGATTCTTAATGAATACATACTATTATTTTTCAGTGATAGATTAAGATTTAAAGCAAGGTGTAATAGCTAATGTGTTATACAGACAAAGGTTTTAGAATAATCTAAAACAATAGAATACTGTATAATAATCAGCTATTTTAGTTAATTAGGAATGAATTGGGGGTGGGCGATTGAATAAACTGAAAAATGTTACAAAAAGGATGAAGGGTTCCTGATAGTATAAAATAGATTGATTGATTCTGGGTAATAAATTAAAAAAACGCTCTGTTTCTTTATGTTTTGCAGCAATCTGTTTCTGATACCCGAAAAAGTGAACCGAATTGTGTTTGGAATTTTTGCTTGACCGTTCCAGTTTTATTTCCTTAGAATCTTTAGTATCTGATTCCACATCTTTATTAAACAGAGAACTATTTAAGAAAAATGCCAGATATACTGAAACCATCAATATATAAGGGAGATGCGATGTAAAAATACCAAAACTAAACATTCATCTTTTTTTAAACTCAACTGTAG